>JBEELK010000026.1:0-11386 GCA_041168165.1 Planctomycetota bacterium
ACCGGCGCGGCCGCGATCGCGGGCTGCGTCAGGTGGCGCTCGTCGATCGCTGCGCCGGATGCCTGCAAGAAGGCGCGGCGGACGACGTTCTCGAGTTGCGCGACGTTGCCGGGCCACGGCATCGACTCCAGCATCGTGCGACCCGATGGCGTGAAGCCCGCGGGACGCTGGCTCAGCGAGCCGGACAGTTGCTGCACAATCGACTCCGCCAGCAACGTGATGTCCTCGGTGCGCTCCTTCAGCGAGGGCACGACGATCGGGTAGCTGTGCAGTCGGTAGTAGAGGTCTTCGCGGAATGCGCCGCGCGCGACCAGCTCCGGCATGTGCGCGCTCGTCGTCGCGATGATGCGCGCCGGCGCGCCATCCGTCGTCGGACGCGAGCCGCGCTCCTTCAGGAAGCGCACCAGGATCTGCTGCGCGGGTGCGGGCATCTGGTCGATGTCCTCGATCAGCAACGTCGTGCCCTTGGCTTCGGCAATCGAGTGCTGCAGCTTCTCCGCATCCAACTCCGCGCCGCTGTGCACAGCCATCGGCTTGTTGCCGCGACGGCTCTTGCAGTGAATCACGCGCGCGCAGGTCGACTTGCCGCTGCCGCGAGCTCCTTCGATCAGCACCGTGGCGTCGCCATCCGATGCGCGACTCAGCGTGGTCTGCAAGCGCCGCATCAGCGGGCTCTTGCCGACGAGCGCCGAACCGTCGCGCATGCCTTCGACGATTGACTCGAGTTGCCGCATCTCGCGGCGGATCTGCTCGCGATCGAGCAGAACCTCGACCAGCGCCACGCCCGCCTCGCCGGCGATCGCATGCGGGAACGTGCCGAGGCTGTCGGCTACCGACGCGGACGACCCGCTGCCCAGCAGCCCGAACGGGATACCGAGGTCGGCGCAGACCGCCGCGACTTCCTCGGCCATCGTCGCATCCACGAACACGAGGTCTGGCCGCTGCTCAGCCAACGCTGCGCATGCAGACTCTGGCGAGTCGCACAACACCGCTTGGTGGCCGCTCTGGGCGAGCGCATCGGCGAAGGTCTCGCCGGATGCTTCATGCGAAGCGAGCAACACGCACGCAGTGCGGCGGTTGGTCGCGACAGATCTCCCCTTTGACAGTTCCGTGCTCATGTTTTCCCGAGGCTGGATCGGCCGCTTCGGGAGCGGACATGAAGCAGGAAGATCTGCGGAGAGCGACCGCAATCGCGACAGCAAAAGAAGCGCGCCGTGCCACCGCAGTTTCGTTGCGAGACTCGGTCTTCGGCTCGGCTTCAGATTCTTGCTGCGCGTTCGCTTGCGGCAGACTCAGGAGTCCGCGAGACGACGCGCCAACTCTTCGAAGTCGATCGCCTGCAGGTCCGTGCCCTGGATCGGCGTCATCTTCTTGAACTTGCGGTATTCGTCGATGCTCGACAGTTCGACGTAGTCGCGCGCGGTCATCTTGTTGGGCTCGAGCTCGCGCGTCGCGGTCGACTTCGCGCCGCTGGTCTTCTCCAGCGTTTGCTTGGCGCGATGGCAGATGGCGAGAGTGTTTTCGAGGTTGGTGCGGATCTTCAGCAACCGCTCTTCGTTGGCGCCAGGAAGACCCATGCTCTTGCTGATCTTGCCGATCGCGACTTCGAGCACTGCGATCAAGCAGTTGAGCTTGGTCATCAGGCGCGCGCGGTATTCGGTGGAGGAGAGCATGTCGGGGCGGCCGTTCTGGTCGTTGTTGCTGTGTTCCATTGGTGGGCTCGTGGGTGTCGCCCAACAAGAAGCACGGCACATGCCAACTGCTGTGCTGCGCAACAGGAACGGGAAGCCCCCACGCCACCAGCGAATTCGAAGGTCAGCCACAGTGCGGCAATCACGGACACCGTCGCAAATCGCAGACGCAAGAGTCGGATTCGCAAGACTGCGTCGCGGTAGCGCGACGGAGGAACGGATCGAAACCGCGATGGCGCGGCGGGCTCAGTTGCCGGTGACGGCTTGCTGGCAGATCCGGAACGAAACGTCCTTGAGGCGCGCGAGAGAGCCGCTGCCGACAACCCAGTAGGTCGTGCCCGACTCGTGGAACACATACGCGCGCATCGACGCGTCGTCATAGCTCGCAATCGCGTGCGCGCTCGTCGCATTCACGTTGCGCACCGCAGGGTGTTCCGAGAACGGGTTGCCTCCGCCCTTGGTCTGCAGCACGAAGAACTCGTCGATGCCGTCGCTGTATCCGAGCACCAGCGTGCGATCGCCGTTGACGGGATCCTCGGTGACCTGAACGAGGCTCTGACGGTAGTCGCTGACCACCGACTGAATCGCTGGCTGGATCGGCGTCATCGAGCCAAGTTGCGCGGTGGCGACGCCGAGGTTGGCATACTTGCTGACCTGCATCTTGGGCCGCCAGCTCCACGCCGGCTTGGCGCGGCTGCGCGGGCCCAACTCCACGACATAGCCCGTGACCACGAACGAAGTGGTCTCGAGCTCGTTGATCAAGCGCAACTGCGCGTCGTACTCCGCCGAGTAGAGGATGACGCCGGTCTGAACGTCGAGGTCAACCATCCAAGCGCCCTTGTCCTGGCGGTTGGGATAGATGACGACGCGGCGCACATCGCGGCCGAGACGACGGCAGGAGCCGAAGTCGAAGATCTGGTAGTTCTGCTGCGCGAGTTGCGCGTCCGCGATGCGGAACCCGCCGTGCATGTGCAGCAAGCCGGCGTTGGCGCGGTAGACCTCGCTCCACTGAGTGCGCGCGCTGCTGGTGTTGCCAGTCGGCGCCACGACATCGACGAAGTCCAGCTTGAACGCCGCGTCCGCAGTGCCGTCCGCCTGCACGGTCAACTGCTCGCGCACCTGCACGAGCTGGCCCGCCGGATCGAGGAACCGCCGGACGCGATTCGACTCGTGAGAGGCCTGCAGCGGCGCGGCGGCAATCTGCTGGAACGTGACCGGGGCGCCGTTCGGAATCGCTGCACCGCCTCCCTGCACTTGGGCCCTGCACACCTCCGACCCTGCCAGCGACAGGATCCCGATGCACAACGCCCCCATGCCGGCGCGAAGGCCGCCGGCGAGGCGATGCAGCAAGGGATGTCGGTGGAGATGCATGGGATCAGTGGAGACTTGGACTCGGCGAACGCAGAGCCAGGGGAGATCCGGGGGAGACTTACCGGATTACTGCCTGGCGAAGGACTGCGGTCGGATGCATGACCGCAGGCATTTCGGAGACGGGGACGAATACGATTTGAAGGTCAGTATTTGTTCCCTCGGAACGTCCTGCACGCCAACCAAATACGGCGAGCAGGGCGATCGAGGCCGCGACCGAGGAGGCGATCGCTACGCCGCGGCGAACACGCAGACGACGTTCGGCACCTGGAGCGACGAACGGGCGCACCCAGGAGGAGGCGCGAGAATCCGCATGCGCGACCTGCCGGGCCAAGCCCGAGTCGAGGCTCTGCACGGGCCAAGGCAGACGGTCGCCGACCGGCTCGACCTGCATGGCTGCGGCCAGCGACTGGCCGAGTGGGGTGGCCTCTGATTCCTCGACCGCGCGTTCGTGGATCGCGGACAGGAGCTGCAGACGCTGGAGTTCCGCTGGGGCAATGGGTCGCTGCGCCAGTAGCCCACCCAGCGACAGTGCCGAGCGGAGGCGGCGGTCGCAGGCAGCGCAGGTTGCCGCATGGGCAGGCTGCTCGCCTCGGCGCGCCGCGTCGATGTGATCGGCGAGCGCGCGGGCGAACGCCATGCACTCACGGGAAGGGGTGGGCTGGTTCACGCTCCGTCTCCGTAGGCCTTGCCCGCTTGGTTGACGTTTTCGAGGTGTGGGAAGCGCTCGCGAACGACGCGTTCTAGGGCCAAGTGGGCGCGCGCGAGGCGGCTCTTCACCGTGCCGAGCGACAGCTCCATCGTCGCCGCAAGCTCTTCGTAGGACATGTCTTCGAGATATCGCAGCGCTAGGATTACGCGCAGCTTGGGGCTCAGCATCCCGATCGCTTCCTGAATGTGCCCGCCAAACTCGCGGGCCTCGGCGGCGGCAGCTGGAGTCGCCCTCGGATCGGTCGCAGTCTCGGCCGCGACATCGATGCCTTCCTTGCTCTGCCAACCGCGCGAACGCTGGCGACGACGGTGGTCAATGCTGCAGTTGACGACGAGCCGGAACAGCCAAGTGCTGAACAGAGCCCCAGCCCGGAAGCTGTCGATCTTGCGGAACACGAGGGAGAACGCCTCCTGCACCACATCCATCGCATCGACCGAGCTGCAGGTGATGCGATACGCGATGGCGTAGACGCGATCCCGGTAGCGCAAGAAGAGCTGCTCGAAGGCCTCCTCGAAACCATCATGGTCGGGGTGCCTACACGCCTCGACCAAGCCGGCGTCGGGATCTGGAACGAGCTTCACGTGGCTGTGACGTTCCTGGTGCGCCCGCGGTTCCCTAGGACTCGCCCCGGGATCAGCCGCCGGTAATCGATCCAGGGCCACCGGGCAGAACCACCACGGTGCCGACGCTCGCCGCGCACTCCACGCCGCAAACGAGGTCGTTGCAGTCCTGGCACTCCGCGCCGCTCACGAGGAACGCCGAGCCGCCAGAACCGCCGCCGATCGGCTGGAGCTGGAGCACGCAGACGCGGTTGTTGGGCACGGCGCCAACTGCGCCGGCGACTGGCGCGCTGACGGACTGAATCGCGAACAGACCCGGCGCAAACGGCACGACCGAGCAGGTCGAACCGCCTTGTTCGAACAACGGAATCGTCGTCTCAACCGACCGGCTGCCGATCACGGCCGAACTTCCGATCGAGCAGGGCAACACCGAGCGGAGCACTTGCTCCGACACGAGGCTGACCGAGTAGCGGACCCACAAGCCTTCGCCCGGAACGACGCGCTGCTGCACCGAGACAGGCTGCAGCGACAACGTCGAGAGCGGGATGCGCAAGCCCGGCACGGCGCCGAGTTCTGCGTAGCAGTCGAACTGGTTGAGCAGTTCGGGCCCGCCCATGAAGCGGAACAACAGGTGAAGGATCACCTCGTTGCCGTTGGCGGTCGGGTTCGACGTGACCACGATGCGCATTTCGTGATCTGCAGGCAAAGCGGCGTTTGCTTGGCGCGGACGACCCTTTTGCACGACCTCGACAAAGTCACCGGCGCCGTCGAGATCGGTGTTCGCAGACGATGCGCTCGTGAGGCAGACCCATTCGACACAGTCGGGCAAGAAGTCGCCGTCGCTGTCGAGATCGATCGAGGTCACGTCAGCCCGCAGTCGCTGCGGTTCACTGCTGCTGAAGACCAAGCCCACCGCGGCGAGCGCGGTTGCAAGCAGGATCGAAGCTGTCGTACGCAGTGTCATTCGGGGTCGCAGTCGATGCGGTTCCTAGCCGATGCCTTCTCGGAGGTTTCTCCGCTCCTTGAGTGGCACGCCGGATTCAACCACCACCGCGGGGGAATGCAACGCCCCTAAAGACCCAGCTTCTCATCGCGCTCGCACCACACCGAGTGACGCCTTCGCCGCACAGCAATTGGCGCGAGGATTCGGTCGTTGTGTCCTAGAGGAGGCCCCGGTAGATACCGCTCCCCACGCGCGCCCGTAGCTCAGCTGGATAGAGCGTCGGCCTCCGGAGCCGAAGGTCAAAGGTTCGAATCCTTTCGGGCGTGCCATCCGCCCCACCGTGAGCGACCTGCATTTCCGGTTGGACGTGCGCGCGCCCGAACAGCGCCGCATCGTCGTCTCCTTAGAAGCCGACCGCGACCGACTCGCCTTTGCGCCCGGAGTCGAGGACGCCGCTGACTTCTTCCTGCCGACCTGGACGCCGGGCAGCTACCTGATCCGCGAATACGCGCGGCATCTCGGGCCTGTCCACGCGTTCGACGCGTTGAGCGGAACGCTGCTGCGCGTCGAGAAGACGGCCAAGAACCGCTTCCGCGTGCACGGACTCGATGGCGTCGCGCGCGTGCGCATCGACTACTGGGCCTACGCGCACGAACTCACCGTCCGCACCTGCGATGTCACGGCGGAGCACGCCTACTGGAACCACGCGTGCATCCTGCTCTGGCCCGTCGGCAAGAAGTCGCTGTCCGCGACCGTCGCCGTCGACATGCCTGAGGACTGGGCGATCGCCGGCGGTTGCGACGTCGTCGCTCGTCCCGGCCGCGCGCACTACTCGCTCAAAGACCTCGATACCGCGATCGACTCGCCATTCCTCGCGGGCCTGTTGCACACGATGCAACTCGACGTGCGCGGCGTGCCCCATGTGCTCGCGCTCGATGGCGTCGATGGCGCGCGCATCGAAGAGCGCTTCGAGCGCGATGTGCGCACGGTGATCGAGCGCTGCGCGGATGTGTTCGACGGCTCGTTCCCGTATCCGCGCTACACGTTCCTCTGCTTGTTCGCGGACAGTGGCTACGGCGGCCTCGAGCACTCGGACTCGACGACGCTGCTCAGCCCGCGCACCGCGCTCGCCGGCGGCAAGAACTACCAAGAGTTCCTCGGCTTGCTCGCGCATGAGCTGTTCCACGCTTGGAACGTGAAGCGCATGCGGCCGGCGGAGTTGTGGGACTACGACTACGAAGTCGAGAACCTCACGCCGATGCTCTGGCTCGCGGAAGGTTGGACCGCGTACTACGACGATCTGATCTGCCGCCGCGCGCAGTTGGTGACGACCGACGAGTATCTCGCGATCGTCGCCAAGAACATGACCGCGCTGTGGTCGGGCATGGGGCGCTTCCGCCAGTCGCTCGCCGACGCGAGCTTCGATGCGTGGATTCGCTACTACCGACCCGACGAGAACACGCGCAACAGCACGCAGAACTACTACGGCAACGGTGCGCTCGCGGCGATGACGCTCGACCTGACGATTCGCAAGGCGACGCACGGCGCGCGCAATCTCGACGACGCGATCCGCGCGCTCTACCGCGACACGTTTGGCAACGGCCGCGGCTATCAGTTGCAGGACATCGAACGCGCGCTCTCTGCCGCAGCAGGCACGGACATCGCGCCTTTGCTCGCGTCGCTGACGCGCGGCCCGCTCGATCCCGACTTTGCGCCGCTGCTCGCCGAGTTTGGCATCAAGCTCGAGGCTATCGATCGCGATCGACCCTATCTCGGCTTTGGGCTCGAAGGCGGCTCCACGCGCGTCGCCAGCGTGACGGACGATTCTCCGGCGTACTTCGGCGGCATCGCGCCGGGTGACGAAGTGATCGCGCTCGAAGGCCTGCGCGCAACGAGCGATCGCTGGTCCGATCTCGTGCGCTCAGTCGCGGTCATCGGCAAGCCACTGCGCGTGCTCGTCGCGACGCGTGGCGTAATTCGCGAGCGCTTTGTCACGCCGATCGAGATGCCGCGACTCGGCGTGCGACTCACCGTCGATCGCAACGCGAGCGAACAAGCCAACGCGCTGCGCATCGGTTGGATCGGCGCTGACGCGCCAGCGCCGACGCCCGCGAAGTGAGGAAGTGACGAACGCCGCGCCTCAGCAGAGGCGCATGTGGCTGCCGTCGCAGTAGGGCGCGTTCTTGCTGATGCCGCACGCGCACCACACGACAACGCGCGCCTCGTCGAGCACGACCTTGATCGGCGCAACGTCGCTGCCGCGATGCGAGCCATCGCACATCGGATAGCGCGCACTCTTCTCGCAGCGGCACCACGCGTGCTTGCCCGCGTCGCACTTCGCGACGAACGGGCCCTTCTGCTTGCGACCCGGCGGCGTTGCACTGCAACCGGGCGCGTCCGTCTTGCGATCTGCGTCGTCCATCGCCTGCTTCAGCGGAAGCGACGGATCACGCCGCGCACGACGCCGCGGATCTGAACGTTATGCACGTAGATCGGCTCCATGCTGCTGTTGGCGGGCTGCAGCCGAATGAGGCCGTTGCGCTCGCGGTAGAAGCGCTTCAACGTCGCCTCTTCCTCTTCGAGGATCGCGACGACGATGTCGCCATCGTTGGCCGTCTCTCGCCGTTCGACGACGACGAGATCGCCATCATCGATGTGGTCTTCGATCATCGACTTGCCGCGAACGCGCAGCAGGTACATCGACTCGCCCGTCGGCACGAGTTCGGCAAGGCTGATGTCCTCGCGATCCTCGAGCGCCTCGATCGGACGGCCTGCAGCGATGCGACCGAGCAACGGCAGCGTCGGCAGGTTGACCGCGGGAGCCTCCGCTGCGTCGGGGTCATGCAGGATCGCGACGGCGCGAGCCTTGGCGCGGTCGCGGTAGATCGCGCCCTTGCGCGTCAGTTGCTTGAGGTGCTCGTGGATCGTGATCTTGCTCACGCCGAGCGCTGCCGCCGCTTCGTCCAGAGTCGGCGCGATGCCCTTCTCCCGGCGAAAGTCGCGGAAGTAGCGCAACACGCGTATCTGCTTCTCCGTCAGCATCAGCTTCATGGGGAGAACCCTCCAGGTTCAGGTTTTGTCAGACGAACGAGTGGCTTTCGTGCTCGGGACCGAGACCGGACGGGACCGAGCGAGCTGGCTCCAAACAGGCGATTAACCGAACAGGGCCAGAACCAGGAAGCCAGCCAGCATGATACAGGCGCCGACCGTCTCCACCGCATACGCAACTCGCTGACGCGCAAAACGAGCCCCAGGAGCCAGTTCGGTCGCCACCGCGGCGGCCCGAACCGGAACCGTCGAAAGCACCAGGGCCGCACCCTCGCGATCGCCGCCGCGCGTCGTGTTGCGCGACGAGTCAACCGTGGGTGCGAAGGTGCGGCCGCTAGCGGAGCCGGTCACCGGGCTGGCGGACGCTGGGCGAGCGGCCGGCGCCGGGAACGGCAGAAGTCGTTGGGGGCTGTTCGCAAGACGGCGGGTCTGGCGGCGAGCGGAAGGCAGTGCGGGGGAGCAGAGGGTAAGAGTCGTCATCGCTGGCTCCGATTCGGTTGGCTTGGTGTTCTGTTCGGGTTTGGTTCGCCAAGTTAGCCAAGTGTTCGGGTAACGCAAGCCAAAACTTTTGACTTATCCACATCCGGCCGCGGTTCTGTGGATTCTCCCCAAGGCGCGGTGCCGTCGTAACTCCCCGCCCACCGCACCGCCCCTCTTGCCACGCGGCCCGTCGTCTCCAGAATGCGCCGCTCGCGCGTGCGGCGGGGCTCCTCGGTCAGGGGGCGCTCCACACAGCCGGCGTGCCTGTCCCCCGTCTGCTGCCGGGCGCCGCGCGGTCGCCCAGGAAAGGTCCTCGATGCTGCTGAAGCTGTCCCGCCCTCTCGTCTTCCTCGACTTCGAGACCACCGGCCTCGACATCCAGAACGACCGCATCGTCGAGCTCGCGTTCGTGAAGCTGCACGAAGACGGCCGCCGCGAGAGCCTCGTCCAGCGCATCAACCCTGGCATCGAAGTCAGCAAGGGCGCCGCCAAGGTCACGGGCATCCACACCTCGGACGCGTGCGGCCTGTTCTGGGGCCCGCCGCTCAAGAAGGTCGGACAGAAGCTCGTCGAGTTCCTGCACGGCGCCGACATCGCGGGCTTCAACCAGATTGGCTACGACGTCCCGTTGTGGCTCGTCGAGTGCAAGCGCCACGGCATCGCGTTTGACCTCGGCGACAAGAAGCAGGTCGACGTGCGCTTGATCTTCAACGCGAAGGAGCCGACCTGGGACCGCTTCACGATGGGCCCGCGCAACCTCAGCGCCGCCGTCCGCCACTTCTGCGGCCGCGAACTCACTAACGCGCACTCCGCAGAAGCCGACTGCATCGCGACCGCGGACGTGTTGCTCGCGCAACTTGCTCGCTACCCGGACTTGCCGCGCGACGTTCCCGGCCTGCACGACTTCTGCAACAAGAACAGCCGCGACGCCGGCGATGATCCGCGCACTGCGCCAAAGGCTGGCGGCGCGTTCGCATGACCGCGTGGTCGCAGAAGGTCCGCTACCGCTTCGGCGACATTGACCACGCCGGGATCGCGTACTACCCAAAGCTGCTGCACCTGTTCCATTGCGCGTTTGAGGACTGGTGGGCCGACGCGCTGCATCGGCCGTATCCCAAGTTGCTCGACGAGGACAAGCTCGGCTTCCCAGTCGTCCACCTCGACGTCGACTTCCTCGCGCCCGTGGTCTACGGCGAGGAACCGACGGTGCACGTCGGCGTGTTGCGCATCGGCAAGTCGTCGGTCGAGTTTGCGTTCTGGCTCGTGCGTCAGGATGGCGTGCCGCAATGCTGCGCGCGCATCACGACGGCCGCAGTCGACATGGACACGATGAAGAAGCGCGAAGTGCCGCAGGTCTGGCGCGAGCGCTTTGCGCCGTTTGCGGTGACGGACAACGACCTGCCGAAGGCTCGCTGACGCGAGAGAGCCTCACGGCCTACGCAGCGAACGGAAGTCGCGCGGAAAGCGCCCCGTTGGCGTCATCGAGCGCACTGAGAACACCGTCTCGATGTTGGCGTCGGTCAGCACGTCTGCAGGCGCGCCATCGGCAAAGACCTTGCCCTCGTGCAGCAGCACGCAGCGATGCGCGAACGGCGCGAGCAGGTTGAGGTCGTGCGCCGCGACGAGCAGGCCGCGGCCTTGGTCTGCGAGCAATCGCAGCAGCGATGCGACGCCGACCGCGTGCTCAAGATCGAGGTTGGTGAGCGGCTCGTCGAGCAGCATCAACGGCGCCTCGGTCGCCAGCGCGCGCGCGATCGCGATGCGACGCAGCTCGCCGCCGCTCAGCGTCGTCACCGGCCGATCGCAGAACGACAGCGCATCGACGACCTCGAGCGAGCACGCGATCGCGCCCCGGTCGCGATCGGTCTCCGGCTGCATGAGCCCGCGATGCGGATGCCGCGCCATCGCGACCAACTCTCGGCCCGTGAACTCAAACGGGTTCTCCGCCGCTTGCGGAACGAATGCGACGCGGCGCGCACGTTGCTTTGGCTCGACGAGATGGACTGCCTGCCCATCGAGTTGCACGACGCCAGCATCCGGTCGATCCGCGCCGAGCAGCGTTCGCAAGAGAGTGCTCTTGCCCGCGCCATTGCGACCGAGCAGCAACACCAGTTCGGACGGCCGCAGTTCAAGCGACACAGAGTCGAGCACCGCGCGTACGCCGCGACGCACCGTGATGTTGCTGCACGACAGCGTCATCGCATCGCCTCGCCGCGGCGATGCCGCGCAAGCAAGTACAAGAAGTAGGGCGCGCCGAGCGCGCTCGTCACGACGCCAAGTCGCAGGTTGGCGACCGGCAAGTTGCGACACGCAACGTCGGCGATCACCAACACCAACGCGCCGAGCAGCGCGCTCGCAGGCAACAACGCGCGATGCGAGGGCCCGACCAGCAAACGCGCGAGATGCGGCACTACGAGGCCCAAGAATGTGATGCCGCCCGTGTTGGCGACCGTCGCAGCGGTGAGGCCGCACGCAAGCCAGAGGATCCAACGGCGCGCATTCACGACATCGACGCCGAGGCTCCACGCGCTCTCTTCTTGCAGCGTCAACAAGTCGAGTTCGCGCGCGCGCCACGCGAGCGGCG
>JBEELK010000027.1:0-7282 GCA_041168165.1 Planctomycetota bacterium
ATCGCCAGCGGCATGGATCGACTGCTTCGCGCAGCTGCCGCGTTCTTCAGCGCGCACGCGACTGCACGAAGATCGCGAGGCTCACGCACGCGAACGCGACGAAGAAGCGCCAGTCGGGCAGCTCGTGGCCCATCGCGGCGCCGAGCGACGCGGCGACCAGAGGTTGTGCGTTGATGTAGAGCGCTACGGTCGACGTCGTCGTCTGCCGCAATGCCCAGTTGTTGAGCAAGTAGGTGGCGACCGTCGCGCACAGCACGCCGAACAAGCAGAACCACAGCGTGGGCGGCGTCGTCGCGAGCTCGAGGTTGTGCGCGTTGATCGCGCTGCCGCTGTAGAGCGGGATCATCAGCGCGCCGAAGCAGAACAACATGCCCGTCGCGCGGAAGCTGTCGACCTGGCCCGCGACGCGACGCATCACGACGAGGTGCATCGCGAACGCGAGGCCGTTGCACAGCGAAAGCGCGTCGCCGATCAGTTGTTGCTGCGACAGTTGTTCGCCGTCCGCGAGCATGCGATCGACACGAAGCAGGCATGCGACGCCCAACAGCGCGAGCCCGACGGCCGCCAGTTTGCGCGCGGCGAGCCGTTCTTGGCCGAAGGCTGCCGCAAGCAACAGAGTCCATGTCGGGATGCACGCATTGATGACGACCGAGTGCGACGGTGTGGTGCGTGCGAGGCCCTCGGTGAAGAGCACTTGGTTGCCGAAGACGCCAAGCAACGACGCGAGCGCGAGCCACGGCCACAGCCGCATCGGCACCGGGCCGCGGCCTGCCCAGATCGCGATCGGCAACAGCAGCGCCGACGCGGACAGCACGCGGAACGCGACCCACGCCGCGGGCGGGACGGTGGCGAGCAGTTCCTTCGTCAACACGAAGTTGGCGCCGAAGAACAGCGAGACGGTCAGCAGCGCGAGGTGGACGCGAACAGGTGCAGGCGACAAGGGGGCGGCATCGTGGCGCGCGCATTCGTGTGTTGCCATCGGGATCGTCGCGCGTCGCTTCTTGTCCCATCTGCGCGAACGGTGGGCGCTCGCTCTCGTTTGTGTGGCAGATCGACTACGACGCGCGCGCCAGTCTCTCTCTCACTGCACATGCGCAAGAAGACCGCGGACCATGATCCCTCGCCGGCTGCCGTGCTTCGCTCGTATCTCGAGCGGTTCGATGCCAAGCAGCAGAAGCTCGTTCGCGCGATCCGGGCCGCAGTGAAGAAGCGCTTCCCGACGGCCAACGAGTTGGCCTACGACTACAAGAGCCACATCGTCCTGTCCTACGCGCCGTCGGACCGCGGCATCGATGCGGTGTGCGCGATCGATGCGCGCGCGGACAGCGTGCGGCTCTACGTGCATGGCGGACCGAAACTGCGGGACCCGAAGAAGCTGCTGAAGGGCGCTGGCAAGATGGCCCGGTATGTCGACTTGGAGTCCGCGCGCCAGATCTCTGACCCGGACATCGCGGCGCTGCTGGTCGCGGCGACTAAGTTGGCGCCCGTTCCGATGCCAAAGTCCGGCAAGGGCAAGCTGATCCTGCGACCCTGAAGAGCCGCGGCCCTTTGTCCGGCGTGATCGATTGCCATGGTGCGCCCGGCATTGCTGTGCGCCGACATCCATTGGCAGAACTCCGCTGTCGCCGCTCCATGGCTGCCCCTTTGCCCGCTACGCTGCTGCGCCCTCTGATCCTGCGCGTCGCGTCGCTCGGCTGTCTTGGCCGAACCGTCGTCGCCGCCACGGTGCGCGCATTCGACCGACCATGATCGCAAACGCTGTCCTCGTCCTCTCGTCGCTGCTCGTCACGCCGCAGATCCCGCGCAAGCCATCGTTGGTGTTGCCGAAGGCGGACAACGCGCAGCGTCAGACGTCCTCGGTGCAGCGGCCCGTGTCTGAGGTCGAGCGCTTCGTGCGCCTCGTCGCCAAGCTGCGCGAAGCCCCGGTCGAAGTGGAGCGCACGCTGCAGACGATGGCGCAGGAGTTTCCTGACGTCGAAATGCTGATCCTGCAGCGCCTGCCGGCCGCGATGCCGCGCGAGCTGCAAGAGTTGATGGTGGCAGCGCGCCGCTTTGCCACCGTTCGCATCGCGGACGAGATCCAGTTCCAGTTGCTCGCACGCCCAGTCGGCGACGCGACGCGCGACATGATGGAGACCATGGCGGCGCTGAAGGGCCAGGATCGCGGCACTGCGCTGCGCACGTGCGTCCGCGGCCGCATTGCAGGCGCACGTCGCGCGGCGACGGAGATCCTCGCGCGCAACGCGACTGCCGAGGACTTGGACTTCGCGCTCGAACTGGTCGACGACCAGCAACTCGACTTCCGGCTGTCGGGCGTGGAGTTGCTCGCCGCCGTGCCGGATGCGCGCGCGCGCCAACGACTTTGCCAACTGCTGACGAAGGAGCCGACGGTGGCGGGCGCCGCGTGCGCTGCACTGCAGCGTCGCTTTGCGGACGCGAAGGCGGACCTCTTCACACTGCTCGATGGCCCAGCGATCGATCGTTCGTACCACTACGCCGCGTTCCTCGTCGCGAGCCAGGACGTCGACGGAACGCAGCTGCCCAAGGATGCGTCGGCGCCGTCGCTCGAAGCCGCGCTGAAGGGCGTCGATCCGATCTCGAAGAGCCTCGCGGCGGTCGCGCTCGGTCGGATGTGCTACCACGGCAAAGCGGACGCAGTCGAAGACGCCGCGGTCGTCTCGGCGCTGCTCGACGTCGTCGCGTCGACCAACTTCGTGCCGAACTACGAGCTGCTGCGCGCCCCGGCCGACTTGACGCTGCAGCGACTCACCGGGCGCACGGGCGCGGAGACGGTGACGTGGCGCGATTGGTGGAAGGAAGCGCAGAAGGAATTTGCCGGCTTGCGTTCGCGGCTCGATCTGAAGCCCGAGCAGGCTGGGCTCGCGTTGATCACGCTGCGCGACGAGCGCCGCACGGTGCGCATTCTCGGCGAGCAACTCGCGGACCTGCCGCCGATCGCAAGCGCGCTCGAATACATCGTCGACGCGGAGACGATGCAGAAGCTGACGCTGTCGCTGCAGCAGAGCGGGTTCATGCAGCCGGGCGCGATCCAGTCGCCGACTGGCGCGCCGATCGCGCGCACTCTGGAGCTGTCCGTCGGCGACGCGCGCACGCAGGCTTCTGCGCCCGTGCAAGCGGTGCCTGCGTTCGAGGCGCTGGTTGCGATCGTCGACCGCGCGGCGGAGCAGGAGTTCTGGCAACTCTTGCGGCATCCCACCGACGAGCCGGAGCGCGGCGCGTTCTGGCGGTCGGAGCGTCGCGCGCGCCTTGCGCAAAACGATCCGACGGAACTGTCGCGGCGCTCGCTGCGGCGCGCAGTGCGCGTTTGGCCGCTATGCACTCCGGTGCAAAAGCAATTGGTGCTTGCGTGGATGTTGACGCTCGATCGTCGCAACGAAGTCGCGAGCGAAGCCGATGGTCGCGCGATGCTGCAACTCGTCGAGCAAGCGCCGCAGTTCGGCGAAGAAGAGATGGTGCTGTGCGAACTTGCGGCGGGAACGCCTGGCGACGCGGTCTGGCGCGAATGCGTCGACCTCGTGGCGCGCAAGACTTCGCGCAACCGCGCGTCGATCGACCGCGTGTTCACGGTGCTCGGCGCCGACCGCGTGTTGCAAGCGTTGTCGGACGCGAGTGTCGAAGTTCGCCGCGCCGCGATCGACCAAGCGGTCGCCGTGCGCGACGTGCGCGCGCAGGAACCGTTGTTGAAGCTGTTCGACGACGCGGATCCGACTCTTCGCCGCGCCGCGGTGTTTGCCGCCGGGCAGTTGCGCCTGTCCGCTGCGCGCGAGTTGCTGCAGCAGCGCATTCTCGACGAGCAGACCGACGCGTTCTTGCGCCGCGACGCGCTGCTTGCGATCGGCAAGATCGGCGGCGAGGGCGTGTTCTCGCTGCTGCAGCGCGCGCTCGCATCGCCGGTGGTGGCGGATCGCGACGCGGCGTTGCGCGGTCTCGGCGAGTTGCGCGACGAACGCGCCGCGGATCAGCTCGCAACGATTCTCGCAGCGAGCATCGGGCAGCCGAACGCTGAGTTGGCGCGGATCTATCTGTCGAAGATGGGGCAGGCCTTGGCGGTGCCTGCGCTGCGCAAGCAACTGCAGACGAAGAACCAAGAAGTGCGCACCGAGATCGTCTTGATGCTCGCGTCGTGGCAGGACCCGCAGTCGGTGCCGGACCTCGTCGAGTTGCTGCAACGTCGGCACGAGCCGATTCTGGTCGCCGGCATGTTGTCGGGCACCACGGGCCTCGACCTCGACACGGTCGCGGACCCGGTCTACGCGCTCGATGCGTGGTATCGCGATCATCGTCAAGAGCCGCAGTGGAAGTGGCTGATGCAGGCGCTCGAACGCGACAAGATCCCGCACGTGCTCGTCGAGGAACAGCTCGCTGCGCCGCAGAACCTTGGTTCGTTGCCGGAGCTTGCGCGGCTCATGGTCGACGCGGAGCAGGGCCGCATCCGCGTGCTCGCGTCCGCGGTGTTGCGCCAGCAGTCGGGCGAGGACTACGGCACGCTGACGACGACGACTCCGCGCGAAGTGCGCGAGACGATCGCGCTGCGCTACCGCGAACTCTACGAAGGCGAGCGCGCCGCGCAGGGCCGTTGAGCGCACCCGGCGCAGGCAATCGACCGGCGGGATCCTGGCCGGTCTTGGCGGCGTTCGCCGTCGTGTTCTTGCTCGGGTTCTGGCTGTTGCGGGCGCAATCGTCGGTGCTGATGGCCGAGCGCGAGCAGCAGCCGGTGCGCGCGATGGCGCTTGCCATTGGGGTCGAACCGGCGTCGGCCTTGGCGCTGCGAGCCGCGTCGCCCGATGTCGACCTTGCCACGTTCGAGCAAGCGCTCCGTCGGTTTGCCGAGTTGTCGGCGCAGTGGTGCGAAGAGCTTGCAGCGATCGCGATCGCTGGCGATGAAGCGACCGCGCGCACATGGGCCCAGGAAGAAGGCGGTCCGAAGGCTGCGTTCGCTCGGCGACGCGGCGAGCCTGCGGCGCTGCCGGGCGTCGCGTTCGCGCAGAAGAAGCAGATGTTTGCGATGCGACCGTCCGGTGCTTTGCGGTGATGGCGCATCCTCAGCGTTGAGGAGTCTTTTGCCGTCGGTATCGTCTGCGCGCACTTTCGTTCCGACGCACCAACCAAAACGCCCATGACCGACGTCGCTGCAATCGCCCAGAAGATCCAAGCCGAAGCCAAGATCTTCGACTCCGTTCGCCATGCGCTGCAGCAGGTGATCGTCGGGCAGGAGCAGTTGATCGAAGGGCTGCTCGTGGCGTTGTTGGCCGACGGCCACGTGTTGCTCGAGGGCTTGCCGGGTCTCGCCAAGTCGCTCGCGGTGTCGTCGCTCGCGCAGGCGATCGGCGGCAAGTTCCACCGCATCCAGTTCACGCCCGACTTGCTGCCCGCGGACCTCGTCGGCACGCACGTCTACAACCCGAAGAGCGGCGAGTGGAGCGTCAAGGAAGGCCCGGTCTTCGCCAACTTCGTGCTCGCGGACGAGATCAATCGTGCGCCCGCCAAGGTGCAGTCGGCGTTGCTCGAGGCGATGCAGGAGCGGCAGGTTTCGCTCGGCGGCGAGACGCGGAGGTTGCCCGATCCCTTCCTCGTGCTCGCGACGCAGAACCCAGTCGAGCAGGAAGGCACGTATTCGTTGCCCGAGGCGCAGGTCGATCGCTTCTTGCTCAAGATCGTCGTCGGTTACCCGACCAAGGACGACGAACGCAAGATCATCGATCGCATGGCGTCGCTGACGCAGAAGCATGAAGTGCGCGCCGCGACGACGCCGCAGGCGCTGCTGTCGTGCCGCGCGCTGCTCGACTCGATCTACCTCGACGACAAGGTCAAGGACTACATCGTCAACCTCGTGTTCGCGACGCGCAAACCCGAGGACTTCGGCCTGCAGAAGCTGAAGCCGTTGATCCTCTACGGCGCGTCGCCGCGCGCTTCGATCAGCCTCGCCCGCGCATCGCGCGCGCGCGCGTTCTTGCAAGGCCGCGGCTTCGTCACGCCGCAGGACGTCAAGGCGATCGGCTATCCCGTGCTGCGTCACCGCGTGCTGACGACCTACGAGGCGGAAGCTGAGGGCATCGGCAGCGAGGACGTGCTGAAGCAGGTGTTCGACACGGTCCCCGTGCCGTGAGTTGTGTGCGAACGGCGTCGCATAGCGAAGACCGTCGATGACCGAAGCGAGCGAAGAAGACCGGCGCGAGATGCTGCGGCAGGTGCGGCGCATCCAAGTGCGCACCGATCGCATGGTCACGGACGTGATGGCCGGTGGCTACACGTCGGTGTTCCGAGGCGCGGGCATCGAGTTCGATGAAGTACGCGAGTTCGCGCCAGGCGACGACGTGCGATCGGTGGACTGGAACGTCACTGCGCGCGCGGGGAAGCCCTTCGTCAAGAAGTTCATGGAGGAGCGCGAGCTGACCGTGATGCTCGTGCTCGACGTGTCGCCGTCGACGACGTTTGGCGCAGCGCCCGATGCGCGCAGCGAGCAGGAACGCGCGCGCACGGTGCGCGAGACGGCGGCGCTCGTTTGCGGTTGCTTTGCGTTCGCGGCGGCTCGCAACAACGACAAGGCGGGCATGGTGACGTTCACCGACCGCATCGAGCGCTACGTGCCGGCCAAGAAAGGGCGACGCCACGTGCTGCGCCTCGTGCGCGAGGCCTATGCGCAAGAGCACGAAGGCCGCGGCACCGATCTCGCGCAGGCGCTCGACTACGCCGGCAGGATCCAGCGGCGGCGCGCGGTGATGATCGTCGTCAGCGACTTCTTCGCGCCCGTTCCCGAGCGGCAGTTGCGCGTGCTGGGCAAACGTCACGACGTGATCCTCGTGCGCATTCGCGATCCGCGCAGCGAGTCGCTGCCCGATGCGGGGTTGTTGCGCTTGCGCGATCCCGAGACGGATCAATTGGTCGTCGTCGACACCGCGAGCAAGCGCGTGCGCGCAGAGATCGAACGCCGCACAGCGATGGAGCGCGCGAAGTTTGACGACGCATGCAAGAAGGCGCGCATCGACGTGCTCGATGTCAGCACGCGCGGCAGCGTCGCGGATCCGATCGTCAAGTTCTTCCGCATGCGCGAACGGCGCGGAGCGAAGCGATGAACTTGCGCGCGTGGTCGTGGTCGCTGTTGGCGTTGCTCGCGGCATGCGCAGAGCGCGCGCCGTGGGACGAGGCTCCGGCGGCGGCTCTCGCAGTGCGCGCCGTTGCGTCCGCGAGCGAAGTGGGCGTGCTGGATCCGTTCGAGGTCACGGTCGATGCGTTCCGTCGCGCGGACTTGCCTGCGACGTTC
>JBEELK010000028.1:0-18382 GCA_041168165.1 Planctomycetota bacterium
GGCGTGCTGAGCTTCGGCCGCAGCCGCGCCTCGCTCTACACGAAGGAAAACCGCACCAACGTGACGTTCGACGACGTCGCCGGCATGGAGGAGGCCAAGGCCGAAGTGCGCGAGATCATCGAGTTCCTGAAGAACCCGGCGAAGTTCGCGCGGCTCGGCGGCTCGATCCCGCGCGGCGTGCTGCTGGTCGGCTCGCCCGGCACCGGCAAGACGCTGCTGGCGAAGGCGATCGCCGGCGAGGCCGAGGTGCCGTTCTTCAGCATCAGTGGCAGCGACTTCGTCGAGATGTTCGTCGGCGTCGGCGCCAGCCGCGTGCGCGACCTGTTCAAGCAGGCGCGCGAAGCGAGCCCGTGCATCGTCTTCTTGGACGAGATCGACGCAGTCGGCCGCAAGCGCGGCACCGGCATGGGCGGCGGTCATGACGAGCGCGAGCAGACGCTCAACGCGATCCTCGTCGAGATGGACGGCTTCGACTCCGACAAGGGCATCATCCTCGTCGGCGCGACCAACCGCCCCGACGTGCTCGACGCGGCGCTGCTGCGCCCCGGCCGATTCGATCGCCAGGTCGTGATCGACCTGCCCGACCAGAAGGGCCGCGAAGCGATCCTCAAGGTCCACGCGCGCAAGGTGCGCATGGCCGCCAACGTCGACATCGTCCGCATCGCGAAGGCGACGCCGGGCTTCTCGGGCGCAGAACTCGCCGCGGTCATCAACGAGGCCGCGATCCTCGCCGCGATGAAGAACGAAGACGCGGTCGAGATGAACGACCTCGAAGAGGCGCGCGATCGCGTTCGCTGGGGCCGCGAGAAGCGCAGCCGTGCGATCGAAGAGAAGGACCGCAAGGTCACGGCCTACCACGAAGCGGGCCACGCGATCGTGTCGGTGATGACGCCGGACCAGGACCCGGTGCACAAGGTCACGATCGTGAGCCGCGGCCGCGCGCTCGGCGCCACGCTCTCGTTGCCCGAGAAGGACGACTACAACCACTGGCGCAAGAAGCTGCTCGGCCGCATCGCCGTCTGCTTCGGCGGCCGCATCGCCGAGGAGATCGTGTTCGGCGACATGTCGGCGGGCGCGCAGAACGACATCGAACAGGCCACGAACCTCGCCAAGGTGATGGTCTGCGAGCTCGGCATGAGCCAGAAGGTCGGCCCCATCAAGTACACGACCGACGACCAAAATCCGTTCCTCGGGCGCGAGTTCCACATGGCGTCCGACCTGTCGCAGAAGACGCTCGAACTCGTCAACGAAGAGGTGCGCCGCATCATCACGGAGCAATACGACGCGGCGACGCGACTCTTGGTCGAGCACCGCGCGTCGTTGGATCGCCTCGCCGAAGCGCTGCTGAAGCACGAGACAATCAGCGGCGAGGAGGTCGGCGCCGTGCTGCGCGGCGACACGATCGAGGACTACCGCGCAGCGCAGGATCGCCTGCGCATCGCAGCGGCCGCCGACACCGCGCGCCGCTCCGCGGACACGCCGCCGCCGCTGCCGACCGCAGCGCCGCAACCGCAGAAGCCCGACGTCGGGCTCTCGGGCGCGTGACGCCTAACAGCCTGTTGAAGAACGGCTCCGTTGCCGAGGGCTCGGGATCTGGCTTGAGATCTAGGAGCGAGGACGGAGTCGAATCTTCAGATTCGACGTAGTTCGAGCGACGCAGAGATCGAGTCAGAGACCGCGCCCGGAGGCAGGATGCGTTCTTCAGTAGGCTGCTAAGCCCGCGGCGAACGCACGCGGGCGATATCGGCTGTGGCGCCGCCGCTGCGCCGCCGATATGCACTCTCACGATTCATGGGCGATTTCGCGGCGGTTTCGAAGATGGCGGTCGAGGTGGCGGTATTCGCCACTCTGATCTACTTCGGCCTCCGCTTCTTGCGCCGAACGCGCGGCAGCAACGTGCTGCGCGGCCTGCTGTATCTCGGCGTCGGTGGCTTGGTCACGTTCCTGCTGCTGATCCGGGCGATGGACCTCCTTCGCCTCAGCTATCTGTTCGAGACGATTGCGCAGTCGGTCGTCATCGCGCTGGTCGTCGTGTTCCACCCCGAGATCCGCCGCGCGATCGTGCACCTCGGTGAGTCGCAGGTGTTCGCCCGGCTCTTCCGCAAGGAAGTGCAGGCCGTGAAGCACATCGCGCGCGCGGTCGAGAACATGAGCAAGGTGCGCATGGGCGCATTGATCGCGATCGAACGCGATGCGTCGCTGCAGCAGTTCGCGGACACCGGCACGCCGCTCGACGCCGAATTGACGCCGCTGCTGCTTGAGTCGCTGTTCTATCCCAAGAGCACGCTGCACGACGGCGCAGCCATCGTGCGCGACAATCGCATCGTGGCGGCCGCCTGCTTGCTGCCGCTGTCGCAGAACCCAGACGTCAACAAGCGCCTCGGCACGCGCCACCGCGCGGCGATCGGCCTGTCCGAAGAGACGGATGCGATCACGGTGACGGTCTCCGAGGAGACGGGCTCGATGTCGCTGGCGATCGGCGGCAAGCTCGAATACGGCCTCACCCGCGAGCAACTCGAGCAGCGACTCGAAGGCATCCTGCGGCCGCAGCGTCGGGCTCAGCGCGCCGCGAATGAGCGCAAGACGCTCGGCTCGATCCTGAAGTCCGCGACCTCGGACTCCGCGCGCAAACTGACGGCGCTCGGACTTGCTGCGCTGCTGTGGCTGTTCCTCGACCAGAAGATCACCGCCAACTACGACGCGACGATGCAGCTCGGCGTAGTCGGCATCGGCCAGCCGTTGCCACAGGGCACGATGGCGGACGAACTCTACGTCAATCTCCCAACCGACTCGGTCAAGCTCGAGCGCTTCATCAACATGAGCACGGGCGGGGATCTCCAGAGCATCAAGCTGAAGTTCGCGGGCCCCAAGACCGGCATCGAGCAACTTGCCGGCGACAGCTTGAAGCTCAACGTCAAGCTGCCCAAGGTCGACTGGGACGAGGTCGCCAGCGCGGACTTCTCGATCGCCGACGTGCAGCTGACCCACCGCGCGCTGATCGACGGCAAGGTCGCGGTGACGATGGAGCCGCAGCGCGTGCGCATCGAAGTCTCGCGGATCCAATCCACGACGCTGCAGCTCGCCGCAGACCAAGTCGAGCTGACGTTTGGCGGCGACGAACGGCTGAAGGCTCGCGTGCGCGACGACTCGTTCGAGTTCTCGCAGAAGAGCGTCGACTTGATCGGCCCCGCGCGCGCGCTCGAAGAGCTCGCGGCGCGTAAGGGCGAGAAGCCGCTGAAGGCCCAACTCGCGGCGCCATCGAGCGCGCGCCAAGCGTCCGCGCAGTTGCAACTGCAGCCGCAGTTCGCCGAGCTCGGGCTCAAGCTGCGCGAGCCGTGCAGGCTCACGGTGCAGTTGCGCCCGGAGATGCAGACCTACTCGCTTGAGCTGCCGGTGATCGTCGACGACAAGTCGCTGCCAGAGGCGATGCGCAACCAGTATCGGCCGGACGCACCAACGAAGACGGTGCGCATCAAGGCCGGCGGCGCGTTGTTGTCCAAGTTGGTTGGCTTCGAGCCTGCGCCGCGCGCCGATTGGGCGAAGGCCAACATGCGCCTCGTCGTATGGCTGCAGCCGCGCGATGCTGGCGACGCGTATCCCGACAAGCTGACCGAAGTCGCTCGCCTCTACGTCGGCGGCTCGATGCGCGAGACAGACAACGGACAGGACTACGGTCTCGACGAGCTCGTGACGGTAGAACTCTCCCGCTGAACATGACCGAAACGTTCGAGGCGCCCCAGTTCGGAACCGATGGCCTTCGCGGACACGCGGGGCAAGCGCCCCTCGACCCCGAGACGATGCGACGCGTCGGCTCGGCGCTCGGCGTGCTGCTGCAGAAGACCGGCATCGATCCCATCCGCGTCGTCGTCGGCAACGATGGCCGCGAGTCGGCCCCGTGGATCCTCGAAGCGCTCGCGCAAGGGCTCGTCGCAGCGGAAGTCGCGGTGTCCGACGTCGGATTGTGCACGACGCCCGCGCTCGCATTCCTCGCGCGCACGCAGCCGTTCTCGGCGGGCATCATGATCAGCGCGTCGCACAATCCGTCGCACGACAACGGCATCAAGATCTTCGCGCACGACGGCAAGAAACTTGCGGACGCGGACGAGCGCGAGATCGAGAGCCTGTGCACGGCGCTGCGCCCCGAGAAGAACTCGACTCCGCGGCTGCGCCCGCGCTACGAGTTGCTGCGCGAATACGAGGACCAGTTCGCAACGCTGTATCCCAACCTCGACCTCTCCGGCTTCAAGCTCTGCGTCGATGCCGCACACGGCGGCGGATCGGAATTGGCCCCCAACGTGCTGCGCGCGTTCGGCGCCGAAGTGATCGAAGTCGGCTGCGAACCCGACGGCTTCAACATCAACGACGGCGTCGGCGCGCTGCACCCGGAGAACGTGCGCAAGGCCGTGCTCGAGCACGGTGCTCACCTCGGCATCTGCCTCGACGGCGACGGCGACCGCGGCATCTTCGTCGACGAGCAAGGCACGATCCGCGACGGCGACGACCAGCTCTGCTTGTTCGGCCTCGCCATGCATCGCGCGGGGCAACTCCCCCACGCGACCGTCGCGGCGACGGTGATGAGCAACCTCGGGCTGCATCGGGCGCTCGCGCAGCACGGCATCCAAGTGCACGTGACGCCGGTCGGCGACCGCCACGTTGCGCAGGCAATGCGCGAACGCGGGCTCGCGCTCGGCGGCGAACAGTCTGGCCACGTGCTATTCGCAGGCGACGGCCACATGACCGGCGACGGGCTGTTCACGGCGCTGCGCCTGCTGTCGACCAAGGGCATCAAGGAGACGGGCTTCGCCAATGCGTTCGCTTCGTTCCGTAGGTTTCCACAGAAGCTGGTCAACGTGCACGTAAGCCGGAAGCCCAAGTTCGAGGAGGTTCCTGCGATCGCCGCGCGCGCGAAGGCCATCGAGCAGGAACTCGGCCAAGATGGCCGCCTCTTGCTGCGCTACTCGGGGACCGAGCCGCTGTGCCGCGTGATGATCGAGGCCAAGGAGTCCGCAGTCGTCGAGCGCCTGTGCAACGAACTCGCGGAGCTCGTGCGCCAAGAGCTTGGCTGATCCGCGCGCGATGGAGCCTTCTGCGCAGCGCACCACGCTCGCCATCCTGGGCGGCAATCCCGACGGCCTGACCGCGTTCTCGGTCGCCGTCCGCACGGCACAGGGCGTCTTTGAGAGAACGGCTCCCGTGAAAGCCCGCGTCGACCTCGCCGAGCTCGTGCGGCTCGCGCTCCAGGACGCTGCGATCGCGCCAACCGACATTCGGCAAGTGCGCGTCGATCAGGGGCCTGGCTCCTATATCGGGCTCCGCGTCGCCGTCACGTTCGCGCGCTGCTTTGCCGCGTTTGCTGCGGACACGTGCGAACTGCTCGCTGCCGACAGCCTCGCCGCAGCGGCCACGGCGGCGATCGCCGCCGACCCAGCGATCGTGGGCAAGCGGATCGCAATCGCGATCGACGGCAGGCAAGGCCGCGTGCAGTTCGCGCGATTCTGTTCGATCGAAGGCGCAACGCTCGCAACGGAGGCCAAGCCGCAACTGCTTCTCGACGCCGAAGCGATCGCTGGGCTTATGCACGCAGACGTCGCATTTGCGGATGGCGCCGCATTGCAGCGATTGGCGCAGACGAGCGCGCATGCCGTGCGCGCGATTCCAGCGGTCTCGGCGACCGCGCTGCTCGATCCGCGCATGCCGCTCTACGCAGCCTCGCTGCACGAGCTCGAACCGCTCTATTTGACCGGTTCCTACGTCGGCGGCTGATCGCCGGGACTCGCGCTCAGCGACGGGCGCACTCCACAAAAGCCGCGTCGCACAAAAGCCGCGTCTCACAAAAGAAAACGGCCCGCCGAGGCGAGCCGTCTTCTTGTCATCAGCCCAAAAGGGCCGACAGCGCGATCACGCGAGGATCACAGATCCTGCGGGCGCAGCGTCTTGCGCTTGTTGCCCGTGGCGCGCGACTCAGCCGACTGGATGAGCGAGCGGACGGCCTTGTCGAGCGCCGGGTAGAAGTCGGACGAGACGTTGCACTTCTTGACCGCGGCCTTGGTGCGCGACTTCGAGATGATGAGGTCGCCGGTGGCGGCCTTCTTGGTGGTCTTCTTTGCAGCCATTGAATGACTCTTCGTTTTTGGTTTCTGACCGGACAGCGCGGAAACGACCCGCTGCTGAATGGTGCGCGAGTTTGACGTCACCCAAAGGCGTGTCAACGGAATTCTGCGTCGAAAGCGGCTCTTGGAGCCCGTTCTCGACGTTTTCGAGTCCTTCGCACTTCGGCTTGGCCTGTGTTGCGCGCAGTTCTGTGGCTCGATCCTGCGCGCGTTGTCCGCTACAACACCTCACGCAAACGGGCGCAAATACCGCGTTCGCACGCATTCTCGCGCATGAGCTGGCGACGCATCACGATCCTCGCGGCGACGATCCTCGCCGCCTTGTTGGCAAGCACGTGGTTCGTGCTGCAGCGCACGGGCGCTACTACGGGCCTCGTTCGCAGCTTCCTCGAACAACTGCTGCGCACTCAATTCCGCATCGAGAGCGCTAGCCTCGACCCGTTCGGCGGCAGCATCACGATCGAGGACATCGAGATCCTCGACCCAATGCGCGAGGGCACCAACCTCGTCGCGGCCGACTCCGTCGAGATCGCAGTCGCTGCGGATCCGCTCGGCAACGTGCTCGCATTGCACGAGATCGAAGTCGACGGGCTCTCAGTCGATGTCGATTTCACCGAAGGAATGGCTCCCGACCTCAGCCAAATCCTCAAGGAGCAGCGCGCGGCAACGGGCGTCAGCGCAGGCATTGGCGAAGTCACTCCCGCCAGCATTCGCGGCGGCCGCGCGCGCATTCGCGTCGACGATGAAGTGCCGGCGCTGGACTTCGACGAGATCGCGCTCTCGCTTCGTCGCGTCCCGTTGAGCGACGGATCACCCGATCCTCGCCGCGGCGCGCTGCTGGGCCGCGCGCGTTTTGCCAACCTCGATGTCGCGGTGGAGATCGAGGGCGAAGTCGACCTGCAGCAGAAGCGCTGCCGGTTGCAGGCGCGCGTCGCGGGCCTCACCGTCGATGCCGCGTTCGTTCGCCGCCTGTTGCCGTTGTTGCGCACGCAACTGCGCGACGACGTAGCTTCGGGCAAGCTCGACGAATTGCTGCTGCAACTCGAACTGCCGCTCGATGCATCCGCGGAACCCATCGCGAGCGCATCGTTCGGATTCAGCGACGCGACGTGCACGATCCCCCAAGTGCCGGTTCCGCTGCGCACGGCCGAAGTGCGCGGCGTGGTCAGCACCAAGGACGGCGGCATCGCGCAATTCACTGGCAAGCACGTCCTGCCAACGGGCACGACCGAAGTGACTGCGCGCGTCACGGACTTCTTCACGACGCCGAAGTTCGACGTGCGAGGCAACGGCCGCGGCGTGCAGATCGACGACACCGTGCGCGCAGCGCTGCGCACGTTCCCGGCCGGCGATCGCATCGTCGACGGGCTGCGCCCCTCCGAGGGCAGCGCCGACTTCGATCTCTATCTTCGGTCGCCAGGACAAGAAGACGAGATCATCGACCTCGACGTCCAGCTGAAGGGCGTGGCGCTTGCGTTCCATGGTTTTGGCCCCGCAGAGTCGCGCGCGTCGTTTCCGCTGCCAGTCGTCGATGCGCAGGGTCGCGTGCACATGCGCGACGACGTCGTCAGCATCGAGGACGTGACCGCGCGCATCGCGCCCGAAGCAGGCGGCGGCGACGTCACGATCTCGGGTCGCGTCGATCCGAGCTATGCGGGCCCGGAACAAGTCAGCCTCGACCTCGATGCGCCGCGCATCCAGTTCACGCCAGCGCTGCGCAGCGCGATGGCAGCGCTCGTGAACGACAACGGCGCGCTCTATGACCAATTCGCGCCCGAGGGCACCGCAGCGGTGCAGTTGCGCCTGCGCCCCACTCCAGGCGAGCAGAGCACGTGGCAGGTCCGCGTCTCGCCGCTCGACGCGAAGGCGCGTTGGGCTGGGTTCCCGCTGCCGCTCGATGGCGTGAACGGAACGATCCTGGCGCGCTCCGAGGGCTTGGAGATCGACCTGCAAGCGTCTTACGCCGGCGGCGCCGCCACGTTGCGCGGCAAGCTCATGTCGCCGCTCGACCAGCCGAGCGCGATCTCGCTGGGCAGTATCGACCTGCGCGTCGATGGCCAAGGCGTGCCGCTCGATGAGCAACTGCGCGTAGCCGTCACGACGCTCGCGCCCAAGCTCGACGCGGTGTGGCGCGAGCTGTCGCCGTCTGGCCGCGCCAACACGCTGCTGCACGTTCGCCGCGATCGCGCCAACGAGGAGATGCGCTACGACCTGGAGCTCGACCTTCAGGAAGGCCACGCGCTGCCGACATCGTTCCCGTTGCCAGTGACGAAGGCGCACGGACAAGTGTTCGTCCACGGCGTCGGCGAAGAGATCGATGTGCAGGTCGATGCGATCCGCGGCGTGCTGCAAGAACAGCGCATGGAGCCTGCGCAGCTCGCGGTCATCGGCACGATGCACACGGGCAAGGCCGGCTATACGGAAGACCTTACTGCCGTCGTGCGCGGGCTCGAGCTCGACACGACGCTCGGCGCGACGTTGGAGCGCACCGGCGCAGTCGGGACCGGCACTTGGGATGTGTTGCGCCCATCGGGCACCGTCGACCTCGTGCTGCGGCAGGCGACGACAAACGGCGCCACGTCGCGGCGCTACGACGTGCTGATGCGCGGAGTGCGCTCCGACGCAGAGTTGTTGCCAATGCCCGCCGTCGATGTTGCCGGCGAGCTCCAGGTCGAAGATGGCGTGTTGCGGTTCTCGGACTTGCGCGCGCGCATGGGCCCAGCGCTCGTGACCTGCAGCGAAGGCTACGTCGGCCCATCCGCCGACCCGGGCCGCACGGAAATCGCGTTCCGCGTGTATGCGCCACGCTTCCCGCTCGACGACACGTTCGCGCGGCTCTTCGTCGGGCCGATGAAGAAGTCGGTTCTCGAGCGCCAGTTCCGCGGTGCGCTCGACATCGACGGTCTGCGACTGCGCTTCTTGTTGCCGCAAGACGGGACCGAGCAGCCGATCGAAACATTGCTGCAAGGCTCCATCCGCGCGCTCGATGTCGAGATGCTGCTCGGCACGCGACTGCAGCAGGTGAACGGCAACATCGCGATCGCCGAGAGCCGCGTCACGGTCGACGGCGGCGCGATCGAAGGCCAGTTCACCAATGGATCGCTGACCTTGTTCGGCCATCCGTTTGTTCAGGCCTCCGCGGACTTCTCCATCCGTCCGGAGCAATTCGCACTGAAGAAGCTCGGGTTCTCGCTGCACGGCGGGCGCGTCACCGCGCGCATGCCGGACCAAGACTCGCTGGCCTACGTGTTCGGCGATGAGAAGGGGCAACGTCAGGGCCGATTGTCGGCAGACCTCGCGTTCTCCGGCCTGTCCGTGCGCGACTTCCTTGCCCAATGCGGTCTCGCCAACACGCCCTACCACGGCACTGCGCAGGGCATGTTCCGCCTCGATCGACTCGACGGTCAGGACTTCGTCGACATGCAGGGCTCCGGCGAGTTCTCAATCGTCGACGGCAATCTCGGCACGGTCCCGCTGTTCACGGCGATCTACGCGCTGATGGCGGAGAAGAGCAGGCCGCGCTTCGAGAGCCTCGCGGCGAAGTTCGAAGTGCGCGATCGCAAAGCGATCCTCTCGGACCTCGCGCTGAAGTCGCCGCTCGTCTCGCTGCGCGGCGGCGGCGAACTGACGATGGAAGGCTACGTCGACGTGGCCGTGACGACGGACAGCTTCCTCGGCGGCGGAGCCGACATGCTGCTCTTGCCGCCTGTGATCCAGATGATCACGTCCAATCTGGTGCGCTTCCATCTGTTCGGCCACCTGCGCGATCTGCAAGCCGAGCAGCGTTGGTTTGCGCAGCGCGACCCGCGTCGCCAATCGCTGCCGCCCGTTCCGCCGCGGCTTGAGCGCACGATGCGCCCCGACTTCTGAGCTTCGCAGTCTTTCTGAGCTTCGCAGTCTCTCTGAGTTTCGCAATGTCCACGATCCACGCAGTCATCATGGCCGGCGGTTCCGGCACTCGCTTCTGGCCTGCCAGCCGCAAGAAGCGCCCAAAGCAGTTTCTGCCGCTCGCGCATGGAGTGCCGTTGCTCGAAGCGACCGTGCGCCGCCTCTCTGGGCTGTGCACGCCAGATCGCATCTGGATCGTCACCAATCCCGTGCAGGCGCGCGCATTGCCCAAGGTGATGCCCGACTTCCCGCGCGAACAGATCCTCATCGAACCCGAGGCGCGCGACACCGCGCCGTGCGTGGCGCTCGCGACCGCCGCGATCGCAGCGAAGGATCCCAACGCGACGATGATCCTGCTGCCCGCGGACCATCTGATCACTCCCGTCGAAGCGTTCACCGCGATGCTGCAGCGCGCAGTCGAACTCGCGAAGGACGACAAGACGCTCGTGACGTTCGGCATCGTTCCGGACCACGCAGCGACCGGCTACGGCTACATCGAGTGCGGCGCTCCGCTCGACAACCAACAGCCGCAAGCCAGCAAGGCAGTGCGCTTCCGCGAGAAGCCCGATCGCGCAACGGCGGAGCAGTTCGTCAAGAGCGGCAACTTCTTGTGGAACAGCGGCATCTTCGTGTGGTCGATCCCCGCGATCCGCGAAGCGATGACGCAAGGCAATCCAGAACTCGGCGCGGCAGCGGTTGCGATGCTGGCCGGGATGCTCGCCAACAAGAAGGCGGCCGTCGCGAAGGCGTTCCGTCGCGCGCCGAAGACCTCGATCGACTACGCGGTCATGGAGAAGGCTCAGCACATCGCCGTCGTGCGCGCGAACGTGAAGTGGGATGACGTCGGCAGCTTCCCTGCGCTCACTGCGGTCGGCCAGACCGACGCGCACGGCAACACGTCGGTGCTGCACGGCGGCGCGCGCAGCGTCGCGTGCGAGAGCGACGGCAACATCATCTACGCCGAGGGCAAGCGCGCGATCGCGCTGTTTGGCGTGAAGGACCTCGTCGTCGTCGCGGTCGGCGATGCCGTCATGGTGTGCCCCAAGGACCGCGCGTCGGATCTCAAGAAGCTCGTCTCGCGCGTCGAAGCGGACGGCCTGCACGACTTGCTGTGAGCACGTCCGTCGAGAAGCGCATCCTCGCGGTCGATTACGGCGAGCGCCGCACGGGGCTCGCCGCGACGGATTGGACCGGCACGATCTGCGTCCCGTTGCCGCGCATCGATCAGGCGGACCCGCAGAAGCTCTGCGCAGAACTCGCGGCGCTCGTGCGCGAACGCGAGACACAGCGCGTCGTGCTCGGCATGCCGCTCTTGCACGACGGGTCCGCGGGTCAGCGCGCGCAGCGAACGACGCAGTTCCAGTCGATGCTCGAAGCCGCGGTGGCGCCCGTTCCCGTCAGCGTCGTCGACGAGAGCCATTCCACCGACGAAGCGCACGAGCGCATGAAAGGCCTCGGCATGAAGGCCGCGCGGCGGAAGGACTTCGCCGACAGCATCGCCGCGCTCGTCATCCTCGAGCGCTGGCGCGCGATGCGTCGCTAACGCGCGCGATCGCGGCACTACGACTCGGACTCAGCGCGGCGCGTGTGCGCTGCGCCGACGAGCGAACGCAAGCCAGCAGAACAGCGCCCCGGCCAGGAGCAGCATGCTGGGCTCTGGCGAACCCAACGCTTCAGGAATGCCGCTCGGCAGGCGTTGCGCATTTGCATGCGACGATTCGCCAGCCGGCGCCCCGACGCTCGCGGACAACGCGACACTCGAGGTGTGCGGCGCTGCCGACATGGAAGCTTCGACCGCAACGCCTTGGGGTGCGGAGGGAGAATGCAGCAGCTTGCTCTCCTGCGCCTCAAGGGCAGCGGAGAACAGCAAGACGCCGACGCATGGAGCGAGAAGCCAGGACACGGGATGGCTCCGGGAGAGGTGCCGAGGGAAGCAGATCGCGAGAGAGAGACGGGGGATACCCGCGGTCTGCGCACGGAAACTAGCTATCGCTACGCACTGCGGACAAGCCGTGGCTCGCATCTCTCGGTGCGATTGACGAAATCCTGACCTCGCATTCGCTGCGGCGCGAACGCATGCAACGCAGCGCGTTGTGCGCGGCTCGCAACGACGCAGCCGGATCGATGCGGCGCAGAGCAATCGGCCGCAAGCGCCACAGGCTCCTCGTCAGGCACTCGGCACTCGCGCGAACTTTGCGCGTGCTCCGCGCAACGCGTGGGCTACCTTTCCCCCGCTTGGTCCCCGGGCGGCCGCCGGCAGCTTCGCGCTGCGGGAGGAAAGTCCGGGCTCCCTAGGGCAAGGTGGCGGGTAACGCCCGCCGTCCGCGAGGACAGGGAAAGTGCCACAGAGATCAAACCGCCGGACGGCTTTCCAAAGCGACGGTAAGGGTGAAACGGCGAGGTAAGAGCTCACCGCGATCCGGAAGACCGGATCGGCACGGCAAACCCCACCTGGAGGAAGACCGAATAGGAGGATCGCGCTGCCCGCGCCCAGATCCTCGGGTAGGTCGTTGGCGGGCGTCTGCGAGGACGCTCCTAGAGAAATGGCCGCCGCCGCCTTCGGGCGGACAGCAGAACCCGGCTTACGGGGACCAAGCATCTTCATCTCGCACGGCCCGGCCGCGCCGCACTCAGCCGAACTTCGGCGTGTGCGCGCGGATGCGCCGCGCCTTCTTGCCCGCGGAGCGCAGCACTTGCCGCACGACGCGGCGTTCGTTGGCTAGCCCTGGGCCTGCCGCGAGGTAGGCGCGCAGGAAGCGAACTGCGAGTCGCAACGGCAGGTCGCCGGGGAACGACGAGGCAAGCCCCGCGAGGTCCTTGATGCGCCAGCGCTCAAACCGGAACCGCGGCGCGAACACGCGTTCGACGTCGAGGAACGTCACATCCGAAGCCTCGTCGATGCCCGCAGCGACGATGTGGTTCCAGTAGAGGTCGCGGTAGACGAGCCCGCTCGCGTGCAACCGCGCAACCTTGGGCGCGACCGTGCGCAGCGCGAACGCGGCGAGGTCCGCGAGGCCGCCGCCGCGAACGGCAGCATCGATCCACGCATCGAGCGGGCGCCCGGCGACTTCGCCGGTCAGCAATCCCGTGCTGCGGCCCACCTTCAAGAACGCGAGCGGCGGCGGCGCCGGGATCCCAAGGCGCGGCAGTTCGTGCAGCCAGTGCCACTCGCGGACCGCGTCGCCGGCGCGCAACGAGCGCAGCTTCGCGAACGCGAAGCCATCGCCGAACGGGCACATGCGCGTGATGCGGCGCGGCGTGCATCGCACGACGAACCCGAGCGCGCCGTGGAATGCGCTCGCCAGCGCAGCACTGGCCGCAACAGAGTCAGCGGCAGCCTGCGGCGTGCCCTTGTTGCTGGCCTGCATGGAGTTGGATACCTTGCCCCACCCCCAAGTCGCGGCGCAAGTCCCGCGCCCTCTCGTCGGCATGAACCACAGCAAAGCCCCCACCGAAGAGAACCCGTTCGAGGCCATGCACGCCCGGTTTGACCTGGCTGCAGGAAAGCTCGGACTCGAACCTGGCCTCTACCAGATCCTGCGCACCCCCGATCGCGAGATCACGGTCGCGATCCCGGTGGTCATGGACGACGGTTCTCTCCAGGTCTTCACCGGCTACCGCGTCCAGCACAGCCTCGCCCGCGGCCCGGCCAAGGGCGGCATCCGCTACGCGCCCAACGTCGAGATCGACGAGGTGCGCGCGCTCGCTGCCTGGATGACGTGGAAGTGCGCCGTCGTGAACGTTCCGTTCGGCGGCGGCAAGGGCGGCATCATCTGCGACCCGCAGAAGCTGTCGAAGCGCGAGTTGGAGTCACTGACGCGCCGCTACGTCGCGCGCATCATGGACATCATCGGCCCCGACCGGGACATCCCTGCCCCGGACATGGGCACGGACGGCAACGTGATGGCGTGGTTCATGGACACCTACTCGGTGGCACATGGCCAGTTCTTGCCCTCGGTCGTCACCGGCAAGCCCGTGGCGCTCGGCGGCTCGCTCGGACGCATCGAAGCGACCGGCCGCGGCGTGATGATCTGCGTCCGCGAAGCGCTGAAGCACCTCGGCATGAAGCCGGAGCAGTGCACGGCTGCGGTCCAAGGCTCGGGCAACGTCGGCCTGATCTCGGCCCTCCAGCTCGCGAGCATCGGCGTCAAGGTCGTCGCGATCAGCGACATCGCGGGCGGGCTCTACAACAAGGACGGGCTCGACCTGCAGATGATCTCGGCGCACCTCGCCAAGACGAAGCGCCTCGAAGGCCTCGACTGCGGCGACAAGATCACCAACGCGCAACTGCTCGAGCTGCCGGTCGACATCCTCGTCCCGGCCGCGACCGAGAACGTGATCACGTCGCGCAACGCCGCGAACATCAAGGCGCGCATCATCGCCGAGGGCGCCAACGGCCCGTGCACGGCGGGCGCCGACAAGATCCTCGACCAGAAGGGCATCTTCGTCGTCCCCGACATCCTCGCGAACGCAGGCGGCGTGACGGTGTCCTACTTCGAATGGGTCCAGAACCGCATGGCGTTCTTCTGGACGCAGAAGGAAGTCGAGGACCGCATGGAGCACATCATGTGCGAGTCGTTCCAAGCCGTCGTCGACATGGCGCGCCGCTTCACGGTCAGCAACCGCATCGCGGCCTACATGCTCGGCGTCGATCGCGTGGCGCAGGTCACGCGCTTGCGCGGCATCTACGGCTGAGAGCGGCTGCGTACGATCGCCCTGCAAATGTCGCAGGGCGGCGCAAACTTCAGCGGAACAACTTCACGAACTGCATCGCCGCGGTCGGCTCGAAGCAGCCGCGCCACATCTCGGCGAGCGCACGCAGCGTCTCGAACACGCCGGAGCGCCCCTTCTGCTCGCTGTAGACCTCGTCGAACGCGTCGACGATCCCCACCACGCGCGCGATCGGATGAATCGAAGCGCCGCGCAGCGTCTGCGGGTAACCCGAGCCATCGTGGCGCTCGTGGTGCGACAGCGCCGCGGCGCAGACTTCGGGCGGCAAGCCAAACTGCTTCAGCAATGCGAAGCCGCGCTGCGCATGGTCGGGGTCGTGGCCCGCTTGCTCGTAGCCAACGCGCCCCACGTCGTGGAACAGGCCCGCTAGCCCAGCCATCGACACCGTCGCGGCATCGGACGACACCACGGTGCGCGCGAGACCCATCGACAAGAACGCCGTCGTCACGCTGTGCTGCGCCAACGAATGGCTCGCGGTCAACATGCTGCGCATCGCAGCGAACGCGCCCTGCTCGCGAAGCACGAGCGAACTGGCGCTGACCAGCATGCGTTGCGCGCGGCCAATGCCCTCGCGATCGAGCCGGCCCTGCAGCGACTCCTCGGCGATCGTCAACGCCACGCCATGCAGCACGCCCGCGCGGCGTTCGATCGGCGCGCGGCGATCCGCGAGCACTTCGGACAGCGAGCGTTCGATGCGATGCAGATATGCGCTTCTGTCCGCGCCGCGGATCCAGAACTCGCGCACGCCTTCTTGGTAGAGGCGCTCGACTTGGTCTTCCGCAATGTGCGCGGACGCGTCGCGATAGAGCACGAGCGTGTCGCTCGCAGTGCGCAGATACACCGGGAACGTCAATGCGCCGCGACCCGAGATGCCGCAGAGCGGCACGGCGAATTGCGATTGCGAGCGAGTCGTTTCGGCTGCGAGCCCTGCGGCCATCGCACGCACTTCGGCCCAGCATGTCTTTGCGCTTGATGCGGCGAGCCCGAGGTCGGTGGCATGGGCCGCTCGCGACGCGCCTCGCAACTCCGCCGCGGCGAGGATCCGCCGCGTTGCTCGCTGCTGCGTGCGCAGCGGGGCGATCAGGCGAACTTCTTCTTCTTGATCTTCTCGATCAGCTTCGACGAGCTGTGCGTCTTCTTGTCGCCGACGAAGATCGCCTTGATCTCGAGCTTCTTGAGCGTGTCGCGCTCCGGCAGCGTCTTGAGCGTGTACTCGGTGCCCTTCGCATAGACGTTGGGCTTCAACTGCTCGATCAGCGCGTCGGCCGTGTCCTCGTCAAAGGTCGTCACGTAGTCGACGAAACCGAGGCCCGCGAGCACTTCCATGCGCTCCTTCGCTGGCACGACCGGGTGGCCCTTGCCCTTGCCGCGCTCCGTGCTGTCGTCGCTATTGACCGCGACGACCAAGAAGTCGCCGCGCGAACGCGCATCTTCGAGGCAGCGCACATGGCCGACGTGCAACAGGTCATAGACGCCGTTGGTCAGCACGATCACCTTCCCCTGCGCCTTCAGCCCGAACAGGATGGCCGCGAGGCTCTTGCGATCCGGGATGATCTTGTCTTTCGAGAGCTTAGAACGCGGAACGACGACCAAAGTGCGAGCCTCGCAGGGAGAGAGTTCGGCGGAGGATAGCGGGGCTTACGCTTGAGAGGCAACGACAAGATCGCGCGAGAACGGACGTTCAGCGCGCGTTCTTGAGCACCTTCTCCACGATCGACGTCGTCGACTTGCCTTGGCGCAGCGGCACGAGCACGACCTGGCCGCCGTGGCTCTCGACCCACTCGCGCCCCACCACGCCCTTGTCGCGCCAGTCCTCGCCCTTGGCGAGCACCTGCGGCGTCAGCATCTCGATGAGGTCCTTGGGCGTGTCCTCGTCGAACGGCACGACGTAGTCGACCGCCGCGAGCGCGGACAGCACCGCCATGCGGTCCTCCAGCGTGTTGATCGGGCGGCCAGGGCCCTTCTCCTGCCGCCGCACGCTCTCGTCGGTGTTGACCGCGACCATCAGCGCGTCGCCGTAGCTGCGCGCCTTTTGCAGGTAGTCGCAGTGGCCCGGGTGCAGGATGTCGAAGCAGCCGTTTGTGAACACCAGCCGGCGGCCCTCGGTGCGCAATCGCGTTGCGACGACCGCGGCCTCGGGGCGCGTGAGGATCTTGCGTCCGGTGCTGCCGCCTTCGCCGAGGCGCGCCATCACTTCTTGGCGGCTCGGGGCCCACGTGCCGAACTTGCCGACGGTGATCGACGCCGCGATGTTCGCGAGCGCGAGCGAATCCGGCAGCGACACGCCGCATGTGCGGCAGAACGTCAGCACCGCGACGACCGTGTCGCCAGCGCCCGTGACGTCAAACACCTGCCGCGCTTCGGTCGGCAGGATGCGATGCGAGCCATCTTCGTTCTCGAAGAAGATGCCGTCCTTGCCGAGCGTGATCGTCGCGGTCTGGATGCCCGTGATCGTGCGCAGCTTCTCGGCAGCCTTGTGCAGCTCCGGCGTGCCCTTGATCGAGATGCCCGTCGCTGCTTCCGCCTCTTCGCGATTGGGCGTCAACAGGTCGACGCCGCGGTAGATCGAGTAGTCCTTGCCCTTCGGATCGACGACGACGATGCCGCCCACCGACTTGGCTGCGTCGACCGCGGCGCGGATGACCTTCGGCGTCAGCACGCCCTTGCCGTAGTCACTGAGCAGGATGCTCTGCCACGGGAACGGACGCCGCCCGAGCACGGCGAGCAGCTCCTTCTCCGCGTCGCCGGCGATCGGCGCCTTGCTCTCTTCGTCGACGCGCAGCACTTGCGCAGTCTTCGCGACGTAGCGGGTCTTGCGCGTCGTGGGCCGCGTGCGGTCCGTGACGAGGCACGACGTGTCGATGCCATCGTCGTGCAACAACGTGCGCAACGTGCGCCCCGCTTCGTCGTCGCCGATCACGCCGAGCACCGACGTCTCGGCGCCGAGGTTGTGCAGGTTGGCTGCGACGTTGCACGCGCCACCGAGCAGGTAGCGCTCGCTGTCGAGCTCGAACACGAGCACAGGGGCTTCAGGCGACACACGGCCGGTCTTGCCGTCCGCGTAGCGGTCGAGGATCAAGTCGCCCACCACGAGGATCTTCGGGTTGGGCAGGCCTTGCAGGATCTGGCGCAAGCGGCGCGAATCGTCCATCAGCGAAGCTCCATGCTCATGCCGCGGCTCTCCGCCGTGGAGAGGATCGCTTGGTGCAGCAGCGGCAGCACGATCTCGTGCATCGCAAGCACCGACAGTCCCTCCTTCGGCGGGCGCGTGACCACGTTGGTCATCGCGCGGTATTGCTGCAGCATGTCGAAGTTGCAGGTCGTGAAATCGTGGCCGAGCTGGCCGCGGTTGCGCGCGACCGAGACGGCCTTCAAGAACACCTCGGGCATGATCACCGCGGACCCGATGTTGAGCCAAACGCCGCGATCGAGCCGCCCCACCGTGTCGCAGAAGATCCAGAAGTCCTTCTGCGTCGATGCGCCGAGCGCGGCGCCGTCGAGGTCGGGATCCATGTGCACGATGTCGCAGCCAATCGCTGCGTGCACGGTCGCCGGGATGCCGAGGCGCGCGGCCTCGCTGAACACCGACAGATGGCGATACGGCAGGTCGCCTTCGAGGATCGTGCGGCCGATCGCGAGTCCGAGCCCTTCGC
>JBEELK010000029.1:0-4380 GCA_041168165.1 Planctomycetota bacterium
AGCATGGTCAGTCGCGCGAGGTCCTCGTCGAGCGATGCGCCGACCTTGACCTTGATGGTATTGAAGCCGCGATCCACGTATTCGCGCGCCTCTGCGAGCGTCTCGACCACGGGCTTCACGCCAATCGTCACGGAGGTTGGCAGCGTGGTCTTGACGCGGCCGAGCAGTTCCACGAGCGGCAACCGCGCGCGCTTGCCCACGAGATCGCAGAGCGCCATGTCGAGCGCAGCGCGCGCAGCGGGGCCCTTCGTGCGTCGCTCCAGTTCTGTGAGCACGCCAATGTCGTCTGGGTCCGCGCCGACGATCCAACCCGCTGATTGCAGTTCGCGCAGCGACGCGTCGCGCGTCTCGCCCGTCACTTCCGTCGCGGGCGACGCCATGCCGTAGCCGACAAGGCCGTCATCGGTGCGCAGTTCGCAGAACGCCATCTCGACGGAGTCCCAGCTGCCGCCCGAGATCGCATACGGCCGCGTCAACGGAACGTCGCTAGCCCACGCGCGGATCGACTCGACCTTCATCGCTTCTGCTCGCGCTCCATGTAGCCAAGCACCGCATCCATCGCGCGCTCGCAACCGTCGATCAGCGGATAGAACGCGACGAGTCCCGTCTCCTTCTCGATGCGGCGCTTGTGCTCTTCGCGCGAAGTCGCGTCGAGGTTCTCGTGGTTGAGCGAGATCGCGAGCACTTCGGATCCATACATCTTGATCAGCGCGATCTCCGACGTCAGCGACGGGATCGCGTGATGCAGATGCTCTTGGTCATCGAAGTACTTGCGAGCCGGCGCGTGTTGAAGGATCACGCCGCGCGCGCCGCCGGACAGCATCAACTCTGCGCCGCACGGGCCCGAAGGGTTGCGCAGCGCGGACTGGCCTTCGAGCAGGATCAAGCTGGGCTTCAACTCCTTGTCGCACGACACGATCGCGTGCTCCAGTTCACCGCTGACGAAGTCGTTGGCCGTCGAATCGAGCACGAAGCCAAACTTGGAGCCCTGCAGCCAACCCGTCTGCCCCGTGTAGACCATCTCGCACGACATGCCACGGCGACGCAGCGCGGCGGCGAGCGTCTGGCAGGTCGTGCGCTTTCCGAGCGCGCAATCGGTGCCGAGCACGGCGATGCGCGGAGCCTTCACGCCATGGATCGCGCCGCTCCAGAAGTGGATCTCGCTGCGCTTCTTGGGCCGTCGAATGTCGACGATCGCAGCGCCACTGCTGGCAGCTGCAGCTGCGAGCTTTGGATCATCGCCCACGAAGTCGTGCAGTCCGTTCGCGACGCTGATGCCGCGCGACAGCGCCGCGTGCAGCACGGGCTTCATGTCGTCGGGCAACACCCCGCCAGGCGTCGCGACGCCGACCACGAGCCACTTCGGCGCATTGCCGTTGCGCAACAACTCGTCGAGCGTCGCCACGATCGGAATGCCGCGATGCGCGCCATCCAGCAACTCGCCGGCGTCCTTGCCCGCGCTGACCGGATCGATCAACGCGATGATCTGGAACCGGCTCGGCCCGCGCACGAGCCCGTGCGCGGTCTTGGCGTTGGATGTGGTGTATTGGCCCTGCGTCAGGATCGCTGCGGTGTCGACCATGGGGCTGACCTCATACCACGGCGCGCGCTCCGTTGCGGCGGCAGAACGTCGGGAGTTGCGTCGTTGCTACTTCGCAGCCCGCGTCGCGAAGCGCACTTCGACCGGCTCCAGCGCAACGCCGTCCTCGCTCTGGAAACCGCGCTTCTCTCCGCTGTTGAGCGAGAAGCGGTAGCTGCTTCCGGGCTCGAGTTGCACCGGGATCGTCAGCGCTTTGCGCGCCGCGTCGTAGCGGGGCGAGCCCGTGACCTTCGGCGTGTCCGCGGGATTGCCGACCACCGACCACGACTGATCGCGCATCGGTCGGTCGAACGTGATCACGAGCTCCGTCATCGCGGGATCCACGTCGCTCGAGCCGTTGGCGGGCATCATCGACACGAGCCGCGGCGCGCGATCCGCTTCGGCCTTCGACTTCGCCGCGATCGCGTCGAGCGCTTCTGCGATGCGCGGCACGAACGCGTCGAAGTCGACGTATTGCTTGCGATCGTTTTGGTACTCGACCAACAACGCTGCGATCTCGTCAGCCCAAACGAAGTGATCCTTCCTCTCCGCGCGCGCTTGTCGCTTGCCCGCTGCCTCGCCCTCGGTGTCCGCCATGCAGCGGATCACGCATGCGCGCACGAACGTCTCGCACAGCACCGTGCGACCGTTTGCATAGGCCTGTCGCCGCATCACGCGCTCGTTGGCCAAAAACAGCGCATCGCCCGCGGCGCGCAGTCGCTGGAGATGCCGTTCGACGATCGGGTTGGCGTAGCTGTGGCACAGCTCGTGGACGAACAGCGGCAGCATCTCTTCGCCAAACTCCGGCTTGCCTTCGCTGTCGAATCGCCAGCATCCAAACACTGGCCGCAGTTCGTCGGGCTTGCCGTCCGTGTGTTGCACGCTGACGCCGTAGTTGTGACCGCCGCATAGCAGCCCCACGACGGGCGTGCACGACGCTCCATCTCGCTTGCCAAAGAACACGTCGAACCAAGGCAACGCCTTGCTCTGCGACAAGCGCAGAGACAAACGCGACTCGGCCTCGCGATACAGGTCTGCGTGCGCCGCAAAGAACTTGGCCGCATCGCTCGCCTTCGCGAAGTCGCGCAACATCGCGACGAAGCTCTCTGCATCCGCGCCGTCCCAACGCGCATCGAGCATCGGCGGCCGCGGCGAGAGTGGCGCGCGCGGTGCGAGATCCGGCATCGGGCCGAGATGCACTGCGAGACCCGCGATCGCGTCGTAGCTGATCCCGTGGCTCTGCCGCAGTTCGCGCAAGCGCTGCACCGCGGCGTGCTCCTTCTGGCCTTCGAAGTGCGCCATCGCCTCGCGTCCATACGCGGGATCGCTGCGATGCTGCTGATACTCCTCGTGCCCCGCGAGCCGCGCGACCATGCACAGCAACTCAAGCGGCTCATGCACCTCGGCGCGGATCGTCGGCGCTTGCGCCAACGACGAAGCCATGGACACAACCAAGGACATCGCAGCAAGCGCTGCACGAAGGGCTGTCTGCATGCGCGCCAATCTACCGACGCGCGCGGCCGCGCAGACAGCGCACAAGGTCAGGGAACCTTCCCAACCTCACTGCGGCGGCAATCTCACCTCGACATCGGACGCCGTCTTGCCCGCTTGCACCTCGACCGTGACCGGATCGCCGTCCGCGCCGCCACCGCCTGACAATGCGCGCGCCGTCACCTCGTAGCGCCCTGCCGCGAGGCCCGTGAACGTGAACGCGCCGTTCATCACGGGCTTGCGATCTGGCTCAGCAGCCGCGTCCCCGACCTTGCGGCACGTGACGAGCGCCATCTTCGCGGGCTTGCCGTCTGCGCCGACGACGCGACCGCGAATGCGACCAGCAGCATCGAGATCGACGCGGCCGCAGTCCGTTTGCGCATTCTCGATCACGTCCTGCGCCGGCAGTTCGCGCTTCGCGAACCGAGGGTGCGTGATGCGCACGACGTAGCGGCCCGGAGGCACGTTCTCGATGACTGCGATGCCATCGACATCGGTGCGCACGCTCTCGGCGCCCATCGTGAGCGACGACGACGACGAACCACCTTCGCCATCGTCACTGACGGACATTCTGACCATCACCATGCGCGCGCGCGGCTTTGGCGCAGCGTCACTCGGGCCGGCTGCGAACACCTCGACCTCTGCGCCTTCGATCGGCTCGCCATCGCCCATCACGAGCACGCGCAGCGAACCATGGCGAAGGCGAAGCTCGCGCACGACGTCGACTTCGCCGTCGGCAATCGTGATCTCCATGCGGTCCTTCACCGGTTGGCCACGCAGACCCCACGACAGCGAGTAACGGCCCGGCACGACGCCGTCGATGCCGTATGCGCCATTGGCGTCCGTGGTCGCCGATTGCTGGCCGAAGCCAGGGATCTCGATCTCGCCGAGTTCCATGCCGCCTTGCGCAATGCCCGTAGGCGGCGCTGCGCGCTCCATAGGCTCGAGCTCGACCTCGACGTCCGCAGTTGGCCCCTTGGTCCCCGTTACGACGCCGCGAACGGTCGCAAGCGTCGGCATGCGCAACGCGACATCGACCTCGTCGCCGCCTTGCACTTCAAACTCGACGCGCGTCTGCGGCAACGAGCGCTGCCCGCCCGCGGACATGACGATCGACATGCTGCCGACCTTCGTCGCCTTCAGCTGCGTTCGCAGCGTCGCCGTGTAGCGACCCTTGGCGAGCGGCTCGACGCGCGCCATGCCATCGTCTGCTGTGCGGCCATCGAATGGCGTCGCCTGCTCGTCAGTCCCAAGCGGCCCGCGCACGACGTAGTCGGCAGCGATCGGCATGCCGCGCGCGTCGGTGACCA
>JBEELK010000030.1:0-22627 GCA_041168165.1 Planctomycetota bacterium
TCAACGCGGCGCTTCTCGTCTTCTTGCTGTTCCCGGTCGCGTATCCGTTCGCGTGGCTCGCGGCCAATGCCTACCTGTTGTCGCGCGAGTACTTCGAACTCGCTGCATTGCGCCATCTCGATGCCAAGTCTGCGCGCGCATTGCGCAAGCAGAACGGTGTCGCGCTGTTCTTCGGCGGCATCGTTGCAGCGGGTCTGTTTGCGCTGCCAGTCGTCAATCTGATCGCGCCCGTGATCGTCACGATGGCGATGGTGCACTCGTTCCATCGCTGGCGCAGCTGAGGCCGCGTTCGCAGCTCACGCAGGCGGATAGAGGATCACCGGCACGCGCGAGTGTCGCAGCACGCCCTCCGCGACGGACCCGAGCAGCAATCGGCGGATCCCGCGACGGCCATGCGTCGCCATCGCGATGTACGACGCTCCCTCGCGCTGCGCGAAGTCGACGATCGCGTGCGGCACGTCGGCGGCCTCGAGCACGACCGCGCGAACGGCAACGTCGCCCGAGAGGCGCGCAGCCTGCGCTTCTGCCAGCTTCTTCCATTCGCCCGCAATCTGCGCCCAGTCCACGACCGGCGCAGCCATGCCGCCACCCGTTGGCTCAAAGGGCACTTCTTCGACCACTGCGAGCAGCGCGACGGGCAACGACAACTTCTGCGCGAGCAGGATCGCGGGCGCGAACGCGCGCTCCGATTCTGGCGAGAGATCCGTGGTGAGGACGATGCAACCCATCGCAGCACGTTGCCGACCGCGAGCGCAGCCGACAAGTCGCCACAGTCCGGTGCGCGACTTTGGCGCGCAGGTTTGGCACCTTGTGCGGCATGAAGCGTTCGCTCTCCACGCTGCTGCTCTCCTTGGCTCTCGCGCCGCTCGCCGCCCAAGACGCGGTCACGGCGCGTGTGCAGCCCTACCCCATCGACTTGCCGCCTGAGTTCGAAGCGGCCATCCAGAACGGAACCCGCACCGCGAATGGGCGCCCCGGGCCCAACTACTGGACGAACTACGCCGAGTATGACCTCGCGATCGAAGTCGATACCAAGGCCGCGCGCCTGTCGGGCAAAGGGACGCTGACCTATCACAACCGCTCGCCACAGATGCAGAAGCAACTCGTGCTGCACCTGTATCAGAACCTGATGAAGCCCGACGCGCAGCGCACGCGCACCGTTGTGCCGACGAAGGGCTTTGAGCTGATTTCGGTCAAGGCAGGCGAAGCGAAGATCCGCACGCGCGTCAGCGACACGCGGCTCTTTGTCACTCTTGCGGAGGCCATTCCGTCTGGCGGCAAGCAGAAGCTCGACATCGAGTGGGCCTTCGACATTCCCGTGGCTGGCACTGCGCCGCGCATGGGCCACGAGAACGAAGACGTCTTCTACCTCGGCTACTGGTATCCGCAGTTTGCGGTCTATGACGACGTCGAAGGCTGGGTCGCGGATCGTCACCGCGGCAACGGCGAGTTCTACATGGACTACGCCGACTATCAGATCGCAGTCACCGTTCCGCAGGGCTACCTCGTTCGCTCGACGGGCACGCTGCAGAACCCCGACGACGTGCTAACGGACAAGCAGAAGAAGGCGCTCGCTTCTGCGATGACGACGCGCGATGTCGTGCACGTCGTGGACGAAGAGGACCTCGAGAAGGGCACGACGACGAAGACGCACGAGAGCGGCAAGCTCACGTGGAAGTTCTCAGCCAAGAACGTTCGCGACGCGGCCGTCAGCATCGGCCGCACCTATCTCTGGGACGCGACGCACGCGGTGACGCAGGAAGCCGCGGATGGCAAGGCTGCAACGCTGTGCGAGATCCACGCCGTCTACGAGAAGGACTCCGGCGATTGGACGCGCGCTGCGGAATACACGCGCGCCACGATCGAGCACAACTCGAAGGCGATCTACCCCTACCCGTGGCCGCACATGACTGCGTGCGAAGGCATCATCGGCGGCGGCATGGAGTATCCGATGATGACCATCTGCGGCGGCCGTCGCCCGCAAGGCGTCATCACGCACGAAACCACGCACATGTGGTTCCCGATGCTGATGGGCAACAACGAGAAGCGCTACGCGTGGCAAGACGAAGGCCTGACCGACTACTGGACTGCCGTCTGCATGCAGAGCCAGAGCAAGCGCAACCCAGGCCCGCGCGGCGAAGTGATGAACGCCGCGGCGCAGATCGCCGGCGGCGGCGACATCGTGTCGATGCGCCACGGCGATGGCTATGTCGATGACGACTTCGGCTTTGCGAGCTACACCAAGCCTGCGGCAGTGATGGCGCAGTTGCGCGGCCTCATTGGCGACGAGGCGTTCTTGAACGGCTTCCGCCGCTATGCAAACGACTGGGCGTTCAAGCACCCCTACCCGTACGACTTCTTCCGCACGATGAGCGAGGTGTCGGGCGTCGACCTCGAGCCGTACTTCCGCACATGGATGTTCGAAGCATGGAAGCTCGACCATGCGATCGCGTCCGTCGAAGCGAGCGACCAAGGCACCGTGGTCAAGATCGAGGACCGCGGCCGCGCGCAGTTGCAGTGCGTCGTCGAGGCGACCTTCGAGGACGGCAGCAAGAAGCGCGAAGTGATCGCGACCGCGCACTGGAAGGACCACGTCACGGCGACCGTGAAGTTTGCAGCCAAGGCCGTTGCTGTCGTCCTCGACCCCGACGTCACGACGATCGACGTCGCGCGCAAGAACAACGAGTGGAAGGCGAAGAAGAGCGAAGGCGACGAGAAGGGTCGCTGACGTCGCGCGCTGCTGCGGGCGCTACTTGAGTCCGCAGCAGCTTCCGTCGTGCTCGAAGTGATCGGGCAGGATCCACGCCGACGCATCGCCGGCGAGGCGGCGTGAGAAGGGCCGCACGCGAATCGACGTCGCAGGCGACTTGCGCACGATGCCAGCGTCTGCCTGCCACGCGACGAACGCGAGGCTCTGCACGGCGGGGATCGCAGGGAGCGTGAAGTTCGCTGTGCCCGCGACGATCGGCGCCTGCAGCTCATAGAGCGCGGTCCGCGCGGGCACCCACATCGCGCCAAGTTCGCGCGACATCTCGGGCACGTCCGCGACGCCAGACCCCACCCGAAGGTGCGCGGTGCCGTTCTCGCCGAGGCCCGTGACCTGCAAGCGCAGTTCAGCGCCGGTCTCCGGGATTCCGGTCACCACGCGAATGCGCGGCGGAGTTTGGCCAGCTGGCGCGATCCACGTTTTGGATTGGCGCACGAAGCCATAGGTCGGCTCGATCAAGAACGACGCTTCTTGATCCGTCGACGACACGAAGTCGCCAATCGGGCTCGCGACGACATCCCAGCCGCCGTTGTAGACCGCAGGCCATTGCGGCACGGTCATCGTCGGATGAAAGCGGCCACCCGCGGCGGACGGCTCGCTCGACGAGATCGGCGCATGCGCGAGCATCCGCACGCTGTCCTGACCGTCCTTGCACTCGTAGCAGAAGTAACCGCCGGTGAAGTGCGCGAGCGGGACTGCATCGTGCGTGTGCGCATGGAAGTCGAGCATGCGCGACGCCGGATTGTGGACGGCATGGCCGTGGTTGTTGCGATCCGCGAGCCAACCAATGACGGTCGGATTACGGCCTTCGTGCAGCGAGGACGCGTCAAGCACAGCGGCCTTGCTGATCATGACGCCAGGCGCAGCTGCGAACGCAAACGCTTCGAAGCCCGCGGAGATGCGCGGCGCGCCGTCCGGCCCAGGCGGCAGCGACACGACGTTGTGGAACGTGCCAGTCGCGGGCCCCGCAAACACTGCGAGGCGCTGCGCGACGTTCATCTGCGCTGGGTTGCTCGCGTCATAGAACGCGAAGTAGGACGCGTTCCCATGCAGCGGCTGCTGGATCGACGCGGCCCAGATCGGGCGGCCGCCCACTTCGAGGAAGTGGCTGTCGAACAACGTCTGGTCGCCGGCGTCGGGCCCCACGAACACCGACAACAGCCGCGGCCGCATCGGGTCCGCCTTGAGGTCGAAGAACACCGCAGGCGAGGCATGCGGCGTCAGCGGCGCCGGCAGCGGATCCGCCGCGACATCGACGGCATTAAGGACCATCAAGCCGCGCTCGGCATCGATGCGCATCGTGTGCACGCCGCGCACGTCGACGGGCAATCCGATGTCGATCGGCCAGCGCACGGTGACGACATTGGGGAAGTCCGTGACGTCCGTGATCTCGATCTGGTCGGTGCCGCGCGACGCGTAGTAGACGTAGGCGCGTTCTCTTCCATGTTGGTCCGTGATGCGGCACGCATTCACGTCGGACCACACGACGCCATAGCCCGTCGATGGCCAGAACGTTTCTGACCGCACGCGCCATTCATTGTCGACGAGCGCGCCATAGACGCCCGTTGCCCCCGACGCGACGAAGAGCCAATCATCGCGTTGCTCGCCATAGACATCGTCCACGCGCGGCATGCGCACGACATCGACTCCGCTGTGGCTCGCGCACGACGGGTGCGAAAAACGAATGACGCGCTCGACGCCAGTCGAGTCCGCGAGCACGGGGTCGGACGGAATGAGCGGCGGAGCCACAGTCGGCGAGGAGCCTGAGCCGCCAGAACAGGCGGACAACAGCGCCAGAAGGGGCGACGCGACAACGAAGGGGATACGCGACATCGGCGATAACGCTGCGACACAGCGGGGAAGAACGGTCGCAGGCATCGAAAGCTATCCCTGGGGAGTGGCCGGGGGACTTCGACCTACGGCGGGGAGGCCGCGTGCGCGCGTTTCCCCCTCTGCCGTGGGCCGTTCCGCGCCGTCCCAGATCGAGCCATTGTGCTCGCTCCTCATCGCCGCAGGCTTCTGCCATGATCGCGCGCCTTGCCATGACCCGCTCCATCCTCCGCGCGTCCGGTCTCCTCGCATCCCTCCTCGCCTTCGCGCTGCCGCTCGCGGCGCAGAAGGGCATCCCCGAGCCGCGCATCGGCCTCGAGGTCAAGCCACCCAAGGGCTGGACCGAGTTGCCGGGCCACGTCGATCGCGGCGCGACCGTTCGTTTGTTTGCCGCGCCGCGCGCGCTGTCGGGCAAGACCGAGATCACGCACACGCCGATCCTGCGCGCGATGTTCTTCGCAGCGGGCGGCGACGCGAGCAAGGACGTCGTCGATGGACTGCCGCGCATGACGGCATTCCGTTCGCTTGAGGACTTCGCGGTGCGCGGCCTCGGCGTCAAGGACGCGAAGAAGTCCGACGACAAGGCCTCTACGCTCGCGTTCTCGCGCATCACGGGCACGCATGGCGAGTTCACGTTCTACGGCGCCGCATTCGCGGTCGATGGCGGCGAAGCAGCGCTGTGCTTCGACGTGCTGACCAACCAGTTCGACAAGCTCAAGAAGGACTTCGATGCGGCGATCGGCGGCACGTCTGCCGTAGCGCGCGTGCCCGCTACTCCGGTCGCGGCGCCGTGGGACAGCGATGCGCAATGGGCAACGAAGGACGCGCCGACGCGCAATGGAATGCGCAAGGCGTGGATCACGGCAGTGGTCGATGCCGCGACGAAGGACGCGGGCACGTCGTTCAAGCCGAGCAAGTCGAAGCACTGGACCGTGCTGAGCGCAGCCGACGCGGGCTTCACCAAGAAGGCCGTCGCCGCCGCAGAGGCGATGCGCGCGTGGATGACGCAGAAGCTGCCTGACCTCGCCAAGGACGCGCCGCAGCCCGCGGTGCTGCGCATCTTCGGCTCGATGGACCACTACAACGCGTACCTGACGACGGTCACGGAGACGCGCGAGTACGACCAGAAGCGGCGCGAGCTGTTCTTCGTCAACGACCCCGACAACGGCGGTAGCGGCGGCTACGGCATGCTGTTCCGCGCCGTGATGTGGCACGCGTTTGATGACCTCGACGACGGGATCCTGCCGGCGATGCCGCGTTGGTTTGACAACGGCATCTGGGAGTTCCTGCGCAGCTCGCAATGCGACGGCAAGAAGGTCGAGTTCGCGCAGAGCGACGTCGAGAAGGGCCGCATGGTGTGGTACGGCCAAAACAAGCAAGAGGTCCCGGCCTCCTGGCACCTGATCCAAGAAGCACTCCAGAAGAGCCCCGAAGACGGCAAGAACGAAGACGTTTGGGGCTACACGCCCGATTGCGCGCGCATGGTCCGCTGGTGGCTCTTGCACGACGGCGGCAAGGCGTTCGAGAAGCCCAACCTCTTCGTCGATTACGTGCGCGCGGTGGGCCAAGCCCACGTGCGCATGGGCGCGGACCCGATGCTCGATGTCGGCGGCCCGAGCCTCACGGACGACGAGAACAAGAAGCGCAACAAGGCGCAGTACAAGTGGCGCGACGACTTGCTCGGTCAGATCAACACGATCGTGATCCCGATCAACGAAGCGCAGTGGAAGGCGGCCAACGAGAAGTGGCTCGCGTTCAACGCGTCGTTCAAGTGACTTCGAAGTAGCGGACCTGCAACACCGTGGCCGACAAGCGCAGATTCGAGCTGTTTGCCGATCTCGTCACGCGCCGCTTCCCCGAAGCGAAGCGCGTGTTCGACATCGCAGGCGGCATGGGCAAGCTCAACGAGGCGCTGACTTCGCGCGGGCTCGACGTGCTCACGTTCGACAAGCGGTGGAAGCACGCAGACGTCCGCTACGCGCAGCGCTTGTTCACTCTCGACGAGCCGTGCGAGTGCGACACGTTGGTCGGCATGCACCCCGATGGCGCCACGCGCATCATCGTCGAGTATGCGGCGAAGCACGGGCGCACGTTTGCGATCGTGCCGTGCTGCTCCGACAACGGCATGCCCTACAAGCCGTGGATGCGGCATCTCGCGGAGCTTGGCCGCGAACTCGGCATGGATGTCGTCGAAGACGAGTTGCCCATGCAAGGCCGCGCGCGAGTCCTCGTCGGGACTCCAAAGCGCGCGGCGGAATGACGGCGCGGCTCGCTGGAGCCGCGCGTCGCGTCAACTCAGAGCTTCTCGACCCAGGCGCGGAAGTCCGCGTCGAGCGCTTCGAGGTCGATGCCCTTGAAGGCGGTGTCGATCGCCTGCGAGAGGATCTCTTCGACCTTCTTCGCGTCCTCGAAGTCTGGGATCTCGATGCCCGGGATGCCCGGGACCGACTCGCCGCCAGTGTCCGCGCCGCCGTCTTCCTTCTTCTTCGCGCGGAACGCTTCGATGTTGTCCGCGACGAACTTGAAGTAGGTGTCGAGCGAGGCCTTCGCCGCTTGGTCCTTGCACACTTGGCGCAGGTAGTAGATCAGCGCCCAGCCCTGCGAGTACTTGAGGCCCGCGTTGCTGTAGTACTCGCGCTGCGGATAGCGCAGCAAAGAGCGCAACGGGATGAGGTCCTTCTTCTCGCGGATGTACGACTTGAGGTAGTCGACGCGCCAATCAAACGGCTCGAACTTGATGACGCCGCCCTTGACCGACATGCCGGCGAAGTAGTCGCCGTGCCCTTCGTTGAACCACGAGTGCGGCGACACATCGCCAACGGCGAAGTGGATGTATTGGTGGAACGCCTCGTGAAACATCACGGAGCGGCAGAAGGCCAGCGAGTTGCTCTTGGTCTCGTCTTCGAACTTCGTGAAGAGCACCAACTCCCCGCTGCGCGGATTGAAGTAACCAGCAGAGCCGCCAGGGCCGCCGTACTTGTGATACTCCGACTGGGTGTCGAGCACGCGCACGGGAGAGATCGGCTCCTCCTCATTCCGCGGCGGGAACATCTTCACGTAGACCTTCTCGCGCACGGTCTCGAGGTCCTTGGACAACTGCTGCAAGAACGCCTTGTTGGTGCTGTTGGTCAGGAAGACGTAGTGCTTCGAATCGATCGAATACCAGCCGGGAGTGCCCGCGATGCTCGCCTTCAGCGCTTCACGCTTCTCCTCACCCTTCAGCTTGTTCGGGTCCTTGCGCGCCATCGCAATGACGTCGGAGTTGGTCGGCTCAAACAACTCGAACGTCTCGAGGCTCTTGATGTACCAGTCGCGGTACGTCTTCTTGTTGGCCTCCTCGAACGCCTGGTACCACGCGGCCCACTCCACACCGTTGCGCTTGAAGTAGGCGATCGTGTGCGCTTCCGACTCCGCGCCGAACTCAATCAACTCGCCTTCGAGCTTGCCCGCCTTGAACGGCTTGCGGACCCAGCGCTTGTCCGAGTCCTTGTGCATCGCCGAGAGCAGCTCGTCGAAGCTCTTCGGGTTGAGCAACTTCTCGAGATCCGGGCTGATCTCGAGCTTCTTCTTGAGCTCCGCTTCCTTCTTGAGCTCCTCCTCCGTCTTCGGCTTGCCCGTCACCGTGACGTTGGAGATGCGGATGATGCTGAGGTCGCAGTAGGAGCCGGCCTGATACTCCTCGTAGAGGCCGCGCTTCTTCATGTCGTCCGTGTTGAGCTTCCAGTGGCCCACCACGAAGCGCTCCTCCGGCTTGATCGCGATCGAGTCCCAGCCCTCCAGCGTCCGGATGCCGTAGCCCCAGTCTTTGATCTTCAGCGGCTTGTCGAGCTTGATCTTCGACTGCGCGGCGAGGCCGACGCAAAGAGCCGCCAATGCGGCGAGCCAATGGGTCAGACGTGTGGTTTGGAACTGCATGGAAGGTCTCGGTTCGTGAGAGGACGGGGCGGTGAGAGTCGCGCCTCTGCGTGAGGTCCGCATCCGGGGCAGGCTGCGGGCAAGGCGGCGACTGTGGCCGAAGACGGCGGCAACCTGCCTTTTCTTCAAAAAAGCTGAGCGCAACTAGGTGACCTTCGCCCTCGTGCGCATACGGCATGGCGAGATGCCGTGGTCTATGGACGGGCTAGAGCGCGAGAAAGCCTTGCGGGCTCGATCGCTCGCTAACGGTTCTCAATCCGCAAGTTGCGGAAGCGACCCTGGTCGTCGAACGACCCCAACCCCACCTTGCCTCGCCACGCCGGCGCCTCGCCGACGAGCACAGGCTCCCCGCCGTCGAACCAGACCGCGACGCGCGTTCCCGTGCGCCGCACGCGCAACTCGTGCCAGCCGCTGCCCCACGCGACGCCGTCGGTTCGCTGTGTCGTGATCGGGCGGCGGTCCGCGCCATCGACGAGTTGGATGTGATGCGCCGATTGGTCCGCCTTGGACGCGAGGTGCGCATACGCAAAGTGCGATGCGTCGCGGTAACCAAACACGAGCACGAGGTCGCGGTGCGGATACTCGCGGCCGGTCTGCTGCGCCTCGACGCGCAAGTCGAAGTCCAAGACGTCCGGCTCGTTGAGCACTGCGAGGTGGATCGGCGAGCGATGCGGCGGCGTGTAGTCGCTCGTGCCGAGCAACTCGAGGCATCCTGCGCAGCCCGCTTCGTCGCACCACCGCCACGCGCGCGCATCGGTGAACGCAAAGTCGGACATCGCGGCGGCGGAGACGCAGCGGGTGACTGCATCCGGCCGCGAAGTCGCGCAGCCAGCGAACGCGACGAGCATCCATGCAGCGAGAACGTGCGTTCGCGTCATCACCGCGGCTCCACGACAACGCCCACCGCATCCAGCGCGTAGTCGGTGTAGCTGCGCAACTCGCCGCGCAACCACAGCAGCGCGCAGCGATCCGTTCGCCAACGCGGCACGATCGGCCGCAGGTTGTCGCGCGACGAATCGCGCGTGATTGCCGTCCACGTGAACGTCGCGCCCAAGTCGTCGGTGACGCCCATGAAGATCTCCCAGTGGCGCTTGCCATCGCGCTTCGACACGAGCGCCTCGCCCGTGCGCGGATCGACATCGCAACTCACGAACACGACCGAGGGATCGTCAGGCCACACGCAACCGAGCCCGGTGTAGTCGTCCTCGCCCGAGTACAGCTTAGATCCTGCGAACGCGATCTCATGCACGCGCCACGCTTCGCCATGAAAGCGCGCATAGCAGTAGCGATGGTCGAGGCCGCCCTGTCCGCGCGGCTTGTCGCGACCATCCTTTTGCACCGAGAACAGCGCGACGGGCTGGCCCTTCGCATCGAGTTCGAGATCGCATGGCCACGCGACTGCGTCCGCCGAGCCTTCGAACACGCGCGTGCACTGCTGCGGAGCGACCGTTCCCCAGGATCCGACGGCTTCGCCAGTCGACGCGCACACATCGCCCGTCGCGTCGGTCACGCCGTGCCACAGGCTGTTGTCGAAGTCGCGCGGATGCTGCTCCGTCGCGACGAAGTGCAGCTTGCCGCCAGCGCTCGCGAACTTGAGGTAGGGACGACCAGGGCCCGCGAGCAATCGGCCGCGACTGCGCCACGAGGTCGCGTCGTCATCCGCGGCGACGAGCACGGTTGGGTTCCATCCATCTGCGCGCGACACGCACACGAGCGCGTCGCCGAGTCGATGCAAGTTGGTGTAGGTCACGCCGTGACCATTGCGCACGGGGATCTCGCATGCGCGCGTCGGCTCGAATGCGCGAACGTCGCGTGGCTTCGTCGACACGCGCGAACGCAGCACATCGTCTTTGCCGTGCGTCGTCCACGTCGCGAGCACGCGGCCATCGTCGCGCATCCACAACGCAGGAACATCGTGGTCGTCGCGTTCGAGGCGATCCTCAAGTTCCAGCGTGCTGCGCGATCCATCCACCGTGTTCCACTGCGTGATCTGGATGTCGCCGCGACGCATCGCATCGCGCGAGCCATTGGCGACGGAGCCAAATGCGATCGCGTCCTGATCGAGCGCGATCGCGCGTTCGTCCTGAAACCAGCACCAGCCCGCATCCTCGACGAGCGTCACGGGTTCTGCGATGCGCAGCGCGCGCTGCGTCGCGCACGCCGCGACAGCGACAGCAGCAACGGCGATCGCGCAGATCGCCACGTTGCGCGAACGCGCCATCACGTCGCCTTGCCCACGCCAGGCGCGAGCCACGCGAAGTCCGTGTTGCCGCCGCTCAAGATCGCGCCGATGCGCTTGCCTTTGAGCTCGCTTGCTATCGCGCGCATGGCGGCGAGCACCGTGGCGCTGCTCGGCTCGACGACGAGCTTCATGCGTTCGACGAAGAAGCGCGCGGCATCCACCATCGCGTCCTCGGTGACCGTGACCACGCGCAGGCCGTGGCTCAACAGGATCTCGAAGTTGGGCGCGCCGAGTCCGGTCATGAGGCCATCGCCCCACGTGCATGCGTTCTCGACGCGCGGCTGGCGCACGCCAGTCGCCATCGAACGCGCCGCGTCATCGACTGCGAGCGGCTCCGCTGCGATCACCTGGCACGATGGCCGCATCGCAGCGACGGTGATCGCAGTGCCAGCGCACAAGCCGCCGCCGCCGACTGGCACGAGGATTACATCGAGGTCTTCGACGTCTTCGAGCAACTCCATCGCGGCGGTGCCTTGGCCCGCGATCACGTCGAGGTTCTCGAACGGGTGCACCATCACGGCGCCGCGCGCTGCCTGCTCGCGCGCGCACACGGCGTCGCGATCCTTCGCCTCGCACAGCACCACCTCGGCGCCATAGCCGCGCACGGCGTCGAGCTTCACCTTGGGCGCGGTCTTGGGCATCACGACTGCGCATGCGATGCCGCGACTCTGCGCCGCATACGCGAGCGCTGCAGCGTGATTGCCGCTGCTATGCGTGATGACGCCGCGCTTGGCTTCGTCATCCGACAACGCCATCACGGCGTTGGTTGCGCCGCGCGCCTTGAAGGCCCCGCACTTCTGCAGGTTCTCGGCTTTGAAGAACACGCGCGCCGAGAGCTCGCGATCGAGCGTGGCCGACGTGCGCACTTCCGTGCGATGCACGCGGCCCGCGATGCGGCGTGCTGCCGCGCGCACCGCGTCAAACGTGACGATTGGGCGCGCGGCGTCCACGAGCGATTAGTGCGGCGAGATCTTGAGGCGGCCGTTCTTGCGCTCGACGTCGAACAACTTGTTGCCGAGCGGCATGCCCTGCAGCTTGAAGTCCGGTTGATCCTGCATGATCGGGTCGTCCTGAATCTCGCCGTAGCGGACCGCGAAGCCGCCCGCGATGCGGAACACGTTGTCGAGCAGGAAGCTGTTCAAGAACCGGTGCACGCCGCGGTAGTGCGAGCCAAACCCGGTCTCCGGGTTGTAGTGCTCGTAGCTGTTCGGCACTTCGCCACCGTCGACCGAGCCCGACAGCATCGACACGGTCTTCTTGAGCAGATCGCCCGCGAGCTTCTGCGCCTTCTTGTTGCCGCGCTCGGCCCACATCGTGAGGCCTTCGAGGATGTGGCAGTTGATGCTCGGCCACACGCGACCGTTCCACGGGCAGTTCTTGCGCGTGCCCTTCCAGCGGCCAGTCGCGTCGTAGTACGGATCGCTGATCGAAACGCTCGGGACCGGATACTTGGTCCAGAACTCCTTCTTGTCGCCAAGCGTGTCGAGCATGCGCTCGACCATCTTGGGGTTCGGGATGTCCGTCGCGAGCGGGTAGAAGCCGACGGCCGCCTTAACGTTTGTCTTGCGGCGGTTGTCAGGGTCGAGGTCCATGAAGAGCCCCGCCTTCTCGTCCCACATCTTGCGACGCATCGTGTCCTGGATGACCTCGACCTCCGCTTGGAAGCGGTTGGCCATGGCCTTCTCTTGGATCTCGTCGGCGACCTTGAAGAGCCACTTCACCATGCGGTAGCGATAGGTGCTGGCATCCACGCCCTTCAGGCGGAACTGCTCCAGCATCTCGACCGCGCGATCGGCCTTCTCATCGATGACCGTGTAGCGGCGCGAGAACTCTTGGCCCGCCTCGAAGTGATTGACGATGTCCGTGAGGCCGCTGCCCTCAGGGTCGCGGTTGTTGGCGAGCCACTTCACGTAGCGCTGCATCGCCATCAACACGGCCTTCTTCGTGGCCTTGTCCGAGTGGATCGCGTCGAGCGACTCAAAGCCGCCGCCCCAGTCCGCGTGGTAGAAGTCCTGCGTCGTGCCGGCCATGTAGACGCGGCCCGGGACCTGACCGTTGTGGTGCAGGTTGTCGAAGAACAGCTTGAGGCAGCCGCGCGAGAGCGTCGGATCCTGCAGCCAGCGGGCCTCGCGCATGATCGCAGGCGTCGAGAAGCTCGTCGGCGCGTGGAACGGGCCGTTGCCTTCGCAGACGGCCGGCGAGCTGAAGTTGCCAGCACCGTGCGGCGCGCGCAGCAGATAGAGCAGCTCGAAGCGATTGCGGACGACGCGCTCCAGCTCCTTCCAGTCGCAGGAGAACTTCGGCACCTTCTCCCAGAACGCCTGGTAGCTGTTCTCGTCCTTCTGGTCCGGGCGGCGCGAACGGAAGTTGACGCCCTTGCCCTTGAAGATGACGTTGGCTTCGAAGCGATGCTGCGCCTTGCCGTTGGCCTTCAGCGGCACGACGCGGAACAGGCCGCAGTAGACGCGCGAGCCAGCGATGATCGGGCTCGGCTTCTCCATGAGCCGCTTCGCGCGCGGCGTCGGCAGCTCCTCCATCTCGTACCACGGCGTCTCTTCGTAGTCGGGCCGGTCGCTGCCGCCCTCGCAGAAGAAGGCCTGCAGGCAGCGCCCGCCCTTGCTGTCCGGGTTGGAGTAGTGGATCTCGACCGGCACCTCGGGCTCTTGGCCAGCCTTGAGGTTGCGCTTGATGCGGTAGCTGTCGCCTTCGAGGCTGACGGGCTCACCCTCTGGATCGGTCGTCGACCACATCACCACCGTGACCTCGCGGTCTTCCTTGCCGGTGTTGTGGAAGTCGAGCTGGCTGACGAAGCGGTCATCCTGCGTGATGAACCGCGTTTCCACGACCTTGAGGCCGAAGCCATCGTGGAAGCTCAGCACCGCCTTGCCCTGCGCCTGCTCGATCTTCTCGAGCGTGAGCGCGCGCGGCTTACCCTTCTCGACGATCGCGAGGGCGTACAGCAGCGACACAGGCGCGTTGGAAATCAGCACCTCGTCCGCAAAACCCAGGCTGTCGACGAAGCGAGGGAACCGCGGGGAGTAGAGGCAGTAGCCACCACCAGCGAGATCGATCTTTTTGTTCGGATTCATGCCGCTATGAGGCCCGCCGGTCGCATGGGCTGCGCACAGGCGGAGAGGCCGTTTTCGCCGGACCGGAGGAGTTCCAGCCAGGCGACCCGTTGCAAGATGTCAAATCCCCGAGACTTACGTCTGTTGATCCCGAACTCGGCACAGTGCCTGGAATCCGGTCGCACCGTAAAATGCACCAAGGACGGATCGCATATTGATGCGCGACCAAAACCAGTCAAGCCTTTTCATTCCACAGGCCCCTGCGGAGCGGCCCTCCAATAGGGGCTACCTGTAGCGAGACAGTATTTCTACCCCTCCACAACAGGCGGCGGCGGCTCCTTCCGGATGCGCTCCAAGACGGCCACCAACTCCGGCGGCAGCGGATCCAGGAACTCCAGCGACTCCCCGGTGACCGGGTGCTTGAGAGCCAGTCGCGCGGCGTGCAGGAACAGCCGGTCGAGGCCGTAGCGGGTCCGGTAGAGGTCGTTGAGCCGACCCTTGCCGTGCGTCGTGTCGCCGAGGATGTGGCGCCCGCAGTGGTTGAGGTGGCGGCGGATCTGGTGATAGCGCCCCGTCGCGATGCGGCAGCCGATCAGCGCCGCGCGCCGGAACTGCTCCGTGAGCCAGAACTCCGAATGGGCCTCGCGCGCGATGTCCTTGTCGTCGTGCAGCGGCCGGTCGCAGACCCAACGGTCGCCGAGGTCAGGGAAGCTGCCCGGCCAGCGCACCAGCGCTTGGTATTCCTTCTGCGACGACTCGGCCATCAGGCTCTTCTGCAGGTCAGCGGCGAGGTCGCGCGAGAACGCGTAGACCAGGATGCCAGACGTCGCGCGGTCGAGCCGATGCACCGGGAACAAGAACTTGCCCAACTGGTCGCGCACGATCTGCAGCACCGCGGGCGCGTCGGGGTTGCGTTCGTCGCGATGCACCAAGAGCCCGCTCGGCTTGCTGACCGCGACGATCGAGTCGTCCTGGTAGAGGATCGGCAGCGAAGTCGGGGCGGCGGGCGCGGGCGCGGCCGGCGGCGTCGCTGTGGGCGCGGGCTGGCTTGGGTCTTGGGGTTGGTCCACGAGTTGGGTCGGCGCAGAGCAACGCCAAGACGCATCGGACCGGACATCGGCCGCCGCCGCAACCTCGGCACGCGCCGCTTTCGCATGCCACAAGCGGCCGCTACAGCACTGCCCCGTGAACTTGTTCTCCTTGCTCCGCGACGCTGCCAACAAGGCCCCGCATGCGCGCGCGCTCACGACCGACGACCGCACGATCCGCTACGCAGACGCGCTCGCGCAGACCGAACGGCTCGCCTCGGCGCTCGCAGCGCGCGGCGTGCACGCGGGCGATCGCGTCGGCGGGCTCTTTGCGAACACGCCGGAGCACTTCCTCGCCTACTTCGCGGCCGCGCGACTTGGCGCGATCTTCGTGCCGCTCAACTGGCGGCTCAGCGAAGGCGAGATGCAGAACGTGCTCGCGCATGCGGAGACGAAGGCGCTGCTGTTTGAGCGCGAGTTCGCGCCCACCGCGAACGCGCTGCAATCCGCCGCGGGCGCAGTGCTCGCGGTCGAGGACTTGCTGCGCGAGGACGCGCATGGCGCAGCGCTCAGCGCGCCGCCGGACGACGACGACGCGGTCGCGCACATCTACTACACGAGCGGCACGACCGGGAACCCGAAGGGCGTGATGCTGACGCACGGCAACGTGGGCACGCACGCCGCGTCCGCCGTGCGCGAACTGCAACTGTCGTCGAGCGATCGATGGGCGCACATCGCGCCGATGTTTCATCTCGCAGACGCGTGGGCCACGTTTGCGATCACGCAAGTCGCGGGCGAGCACGTGTTCTTGCCGCGCTTTGCGCCAGTTCCCGCGCTTGACCTGCTGCAGCGCCATCGCGTCACGATCACCAACCTCGTGCCGACGATGCTCAACCTGATGGTGAAGGAAGAGGGCGCAGCGCAGCGCGCGTTCTCGCTGCGCGCGATGTTGAGCGGCGGCGCGTCGATCGCTCCCGAGGTCGTGAAGCAAGTGATCGCGACGTTCCGTTGCGTCTACGTGCAGACCTACGGAATGACGGAGACGAGCCCGTATCTCACGCTGAGCTTGCTCGACGACGCGCAAAAGAAGCTGCCGCCCGACCAGCAACTCGCGCTGCAGTGCCGCACCGGCCGCGCGTTCTACGGCGTCGACTTGCGCGTCGTGCGCGACGACGGCTCGCCGATTGCGCGCGATGACAAGGAGGTCGGCGAGATCCGCGTGCGCGGCAAGACGGTCACGATGGGCTATTGGCGCAACCAAGACGCCACGAAGGCCGCGTTCGACGGCGACGGCTACTTGTGCACCGGCGACCTCGCGACGATCGATGCGCACGGCTTCGTCAACATCGTCGATCGCAAGAAGGACGTCATCAAGACGGGCGCCGAGACGGTGTTCTCGACCGAAGTCGAGAACGTCGTCTACCAACATCCCGCGGTGCTCGAATGCGCCGTGTTTGGCACGCCGGACCCGCTGTGGGGCGAAGTGGTCTCCGTCGCCGTCGTGCCGCGCCATGGCATGCGCATCGACGTCGACGAGTTGATCGCGTTCTGCCGCGCGCGCATCGCGCACTACAAGGCGCCGCGCATCGTGCGCCTCATGGACGCGTTGCCCAAGACGGGCTCAGGCAAGATCCAGAAGCGGAAGTTGCGCGAAGCATGAGTAGTCTGCGCGCGATGAACTCCGCTTCGGATGCCCCGATCCAGGTCTTCGTGCTCCACGTCAAGAAGGGCTACGAAGCGCGCGAGCAGCACATGCGCAGCGAGCTGGCAAAGCACCGCATGGACGCCGACTGGGTGCTCGACCACGACATCCCAGACCTCAACGCCGAGTTCTTGGCCAAGTGGTTTCGCGGCGACATGCAGAAGCCATGCGCTGCGACCTCGTGCGCGGCGAAGCACCTCGAAGCCTGGCAGCGCCTGCGCAAGTCGGGAGCCAGTGGCGCGCTCGTGCTCGAAGACGACATCTTCTTGGACCCCAACTTCCGCGCGTCGCTGCAAGCGATCTTGCGCGAAGCGAGCGATCGCCATCGCCTCGATGGGAAGCCGTATGTGCTCTCGCTTGAGAACTCGCTGCTGCGCTTCGTGCCGAAGAGCGAACGCGAAGATGGCCGCTGGCTGTATCCGCAGAAGCTGATCCGCTGCGCCGGCGCGTACTACCTGAGCCGCGAAGCCGCGATCGCATTCACGGACCGAGCTGCTGCAACGGGCATCACGGGCCCCGCCGATTGGTGGATGAACGAGTTCTTCCCCGCGGCCATCGGCCTCTACTGGTCCCACCCGACGCTTGCCGAGCAGGGCAGCCACAACGGGCTGTTCAAGTCGGGCATCGACCAGAAGAAGCAGGGCTTCATGCGCCGCGTGAGTTGGAGCGTGCAGCGCTGGTTCAAGACGCGCTTCCGCAGTAAGTAGTCGACGCGACTGCGGCGCGGTGATTGCTCAGTTGCCCTACTCAGCGGCCTGACTTGCCAGCGCGCGCGCTCGTTAGCAGCCTGTTGAAGAACGGCTCCGTTGCCGAGGGCTCGGGATCTGACTCGAGATCAAGGAGCGAGGACGCAGTCGAATCTCCAGATTCGACGAAGTTCGAGCGACGCTGAGATCGAGTCAGAGACCGCGCCCGCAGGCAGGATGCGTTCTTCAACAGGCTGCTAGCCATGTGCTGAAGACGCGCAGCTTCCACACCCAACCGAAGCTGCCCGGCACGCGCGCGATGACGCGCGCATAGACGCGAGCATCCGCCAGCGTCGGGTTTGGGATCGTGCGGAACTCGGTGAGCACGAGTCGACGCCAGTCGGTTCTCGCTGCGAGCGACGCGACCACGTCTTTGCCAAAGAAGCCCGCCAGGCCGTGGCGCTCCAACTTCTCGCGCAGCGCTCGGCTCGGGTCCGTGACGCCGCCAAACCACGAGTTGTTGCCATGCACGTGGTAGCGAACGTGAACGCTCGGCAAGCGCATCTTGCGACCAGGCGCCATCGCGGCCCCGATCACCAGCACGTCATCCGCTCGGATGCGCCATTGCGCCTCCAGCGGACAGGGCAGGATCTTGTGCAGCAGCTTGCGACGCGCCGAGATCGCGGACGTCGGCGCGCCAACCCATTCGCCGAGCACGAGCGTGCGGAAGAACGAGATCCCGTGGTCTAGCGAGCCATTGCGCTCGGCAGGCGGGGGCAGCGACTTGCCATCCTGCACGTAGTCGATCCCGCAGTAGATGAAGTCGACCTGCGCGTTCGCTTCGTATGCCTCGCGCAACTTGGCGAGATAGCCGGGCAGATACTCATCGTCGGCATCGAGGAAGCAGACGATGTCGCCGCTCGACGCCGCGAAGCCTGCGTTGAACGCAGAGAGCTGGCCGCCGTTCTGCTTTGCGACCACGCGAACTGTTGGGTTCTTGCGCGCAAGGTCTTCGATCACCGCAAGCGAGTCGTCGGAGCTGCCATCGTCAACGATCACCACTTCGTGCGGCGCGGGCGTTTGCTCCAATGCGCTGAGCACGGCGCGCGCGATGAATCGGCCGTAGTTGTAATTGTTGACGACGACCGAGATCCGCATCGCGAAGCCTTACGACCCGAGCCTGCAGAACATCGCGTTGCCGTACAGCGCGTCGCTGTAGATGCCGGCGAGATCCAGTTCGCGGAGCCGGAACCCGTGCTCTGCCATCACGTCGAGCAACCGCTGCAACACCACTTGGCGCTGCGTCGATGGGTCAAATCCGAACTCCATCACGATCGCGCGCAACCGCGGATCGGCGAGCGTCTCCTTGGCGCCGGCGAGAACTTGCATGTCATTGCCCTCGGTGTCGATCTTCACGAGCGCCGGGCACGATGGCAAACGCGTGCGGACGAATTGGTCCAGCGTGATCGCCTCCACTTCCACCGCCTTGGTCGCGCCGACGGCGTCGTCGAGCTCCAACACAGAACTCAGCAGCGGGTTCTCGTGCGAACGGAACGAGATGCGGCCAGCCGAGGAGTGGATCGCGACTTCGTGCACCGCCACGTTCGACAGCGATTGCACATTGCGCCGAAGCGTCGCTGCAGTGCGCGGGTCCGCTTCGACTGCGTGCACGACGCTCGCCGGGAATCGCTTGGCAAGACACGTAGTCCACAGCCCGATGTTGGCGCCGATGTCGAGCACGACTGCGGGCTTCGATGCCGCGATCTCCGCAACGAGGCTGGTGCGAAGCAACTTGGGCTCCGCGCCATCGGGGTCGAACAGGCCCTGAAGACGATCGATGAGGGCCTTGCCCTTCATCCCCTTCTTCAGGAGCTCATAGCGAGCGCGAGAAAGCAGCCGGAACGGGAACTTCACGATTGGGCTCCGACGAAGGCAGTGGGTCCCCATCGCTCCGATCTGCGCACGAGACAGCTAGCGCCTCGCGCGCATGTTGGCCATCCAGCGAGCATGGGGGCGAGGGCTTATCGCGGGCTCTGTTGGCGGAATCAAGCTAGCTAGGAGATTCGCCGCGCACTGAGGATCGCGAGCGATGCCGTAGGATGCGCCGCTTCATGGCTCGCCAACGGCTCACCACCGCCTGCCTCATCAACCACTTCAACTACGGCGGGTTCGTCGGCGAAGCGATCCAATCCGCGCTGAAGCAGACCGTCGCGTTCGACGAGATCGTCGTCGTCGACGATGGCTCGCGCGCAGACGAGCTCGCGAAGTTGCGCGAGGCATGCAAAGCGGATCCGCGCATCGTGCTGATCGAGAAGGCGAACGGCGGCCAGCTGTCGTGCTTCCACGAAGGCTTCGCGCGCTGCACGGCGGACATTGTCTTCTTCCTCGACGCGGACGACTTCTGGGATCCTGGCTACGTCGAAGCCGCGCTCGCGATCTATGAGCGCCGCAAGGACGTGGGATTCGTCGCTGCGTCGCATCGCATGCGCTTTTCGGATGGCACGCAGAAGGACTGCGCCGAGGACGAACGCGATCTCGGCTACTCGATCGTGCGCTGCCATCGCCATCCGCATTGGGTCGGCGCGCCGACGTCGTGCGTGTCGATGCGCCGCTCGGTGCTCGCGCAGTTCTTGCCGTTCGATTCGCGCTTTGGCTGGCGAACGTGCGCCGACGAGTGCCTCGTCGTGGGCGCGTCGCTCGTCGGCGCGCGCAAGCACTCGCTCGGCAGCGTGCACGTCAACTACCGCGTGCACGGCGACAACGCGTGGCACGGTCGCCGCTACGACGCAGCGGATCGCCTGTTCCGCCGCCTCGAAGGCCTGCGACTGTGCCAGACGTTGCGCGAGAAGCTGTCGTTGCCAGACGAACTCGCGTCACTCGCAGCAGACGAGTTCCGCACGATCGAGCGGCCATCGCGCCGCGACTACCGCCACTACTGCCGCGTGGTGCAGGACTCGCGACTCTCGCTCGGCGCCAAGTTGCGGGCGCGCGCAGATTTGCTCTCGACCTACTGGTTCGGTCGCAAGCGCGGCAAGATCTGACGCGACATCCATGCACCTCGCAGTCCTCAATCCAGGCGGCAACGACAAGGAGCAGTCGTTCCCTGACTTTGCCGGCGCGCCCGACAACCGCGTGCATGCGCCGATCAACTACCACGCGTATGCCGCGTGCACGCAGGGCACGTTCTCGCGCGACCACAAAGCAATCCCGCAGCACGCGACCCAGGTGCTGATGCTGCTCGGCAACTCGATGCGCCCTGCATTGCGCGCGATCGACGCGTTGCGCGCGCGCGGCTGCAAGGTGGCGCTCAGTTGGAAGGAGAGCGGCGCGGGCCAAGTCGCGCGTCGCCTCGACGATCCCAAGAACCTCGATGGCTTCCGCCGCATCTGTGCGCTCGCGGATGGCGCGATCAGCAGCACGCCAGAACTGGTGCCGCTCTACCTCGCCGGAGGCTGTCGTCGCGCCGAGTACATCCCGACGCCGTATCCCGTCGACGATCCGCGTTGGGACTTCGGTCGCCCGCTGCGCGAACGTTCCGGCATCTTCATCGGCACGCGCGAATGGGATGTTCCTGCACGCGCGCATGCGTCGGCGCTGCTGCAAGCGTGCGCAACGGGCGCGCCGGTCACCGTGTGCAACGTCGAGGGCCGCCGCGGTCGCAAGCGACTCGCTGCGCTCGGTTGCGCCAACCTGCGCGTGATCGAGGGCCGCATGCCCTACACCGAGTATCTGCGCGCGATGGCGTCGTGCCGCGTCGTGTTCCAACAGGACACGAGCCTTGTGCCAGGGCAAGTCGCCGGCGACGCGCTGCTGTGCCGAATGCCGTGCCTTGGCGGCAACGGCGCGGTGGATCGCGATGCGTTCGATCCGCTCGACCTCGTCGAGTTGCTGCGCGACGACGCTGCGTGGCAACGCGCCGTCGATCGCTCGCAGCAGCGCGCAAACGCCTCGCTCGCGTTCGCGCCGGTGGCGAAGCGACTGCAGTCGTTCTTCGACTCGCTGCCGCGCCAGTAACTCGTCGCTCGCTACCGCCGCAACACCACGACGCGCTGCGTGTTGGTGCCGCGCGCGTTGTTGTCGATGCCCCAGCAGTTCGCCGTCTTGGTGAACTTCTGCGCGTGGATCATCACCAGCTCCGGCGAGAACCCCGCAGCGATCGCGACGGGCAGCACGACTTCTTCGAGCCGCACGGAGCCGCGGCGCACTTCGCCGACTTCGAACGCGACGTGCCCGCCGGGCTTCACGACGCGGAATAGCTCGTCGAACGCGCGACGCATCGCAGCGGCCCACGCGTCGACGGAGCGCGCCATCGTGATCTCGACCGCGTCGACGTCGATGCCGCAGAACCAGCAGCGCAGCCAGTTGTCGTCTTTGTATTGCACGACATCCAAGAACGGCGGCGACGTGACGACGAGGTCCACGCTCGCCGACGGCACCGTGTGCGCATTCGCCGCGGGCCCCACGGAGAGCTTCGCGCTGCCAAACACCGCGGCAAGGCGCGCGCGATCGTCATCGCTCACGGCTCCGAGCAGCGCCTTCGACTTCTTCGCGACCACAGCGCGCAGATCGCGGCGCGGCGGCTCCTGTCGCCGCTTCGCGTTGATGCGCAGCTGCGACTCGACGGATACCGCTTGGTTGGGCGGCATCGTGTAGACCGACAAGAACCCTGGCGAGTGACCGGTGAGGCGATTGACCGTCACCATGCGGATCCAGTCATCGACGACATCGAGCGCGCCATCGCGTTCGCGCGCGAGCAGCCACGCGCGCAGCGCCGCGATCTCGCGCAGCGTGTCCTCGTGGTAGAAGGCGATCAGTTCGCGCGGCGCGTCTTCGCCGCCGGTCGACAGATCGATCGCTTCGAGCCGCCCCTCGACCTCGCTCTGCCGCGGCGGCGACAGCCTCGGCCGCAGCAGCATCGCCGAGAGCGGATTGGCGTCGTTGCCAAACGGCACGCGCCCGCGCAGCGCCGCCTCAAGCAACGTCGTGCCGCGCCCCATGAACGGGTCGTAGACCACGTCGCCCGGCTTGGTCAGCCGTTCGACGAAGAACGCGGGCAACTCCGGCTTGAAGCACGCGCGGTAGCTGACTTCGTGCAGGCCGTGCCCCTGCCGCTGCGCGCTCGACCAGTATTCGTTGAGGAACGTGTCGACGACGACGCGGCCGGCCTCGGTCGCTGCGGTCGTGGTGGCGTAGCCCGTCGGCTTGCCAAACGCGCGCCACGCAAACAGCTCATCGGCGAGCGGCGAGCGGCCCTTCGGAGCCTGCCGCAGCTCTTCGAACAGCAACGGCTCGCGGTTTTTCTGGGCTGCTTTGCGCACGGGGCGCGGAGCCTACGTCGCTCGATCTCGCGGCGCACGACGGCGTTTCTGCTCGATCCAACTTCGCTCAA
>JBEELK010000031.1:0-10825 GCA_041168165.1 Planctomycetota bacterium
GCGTCACCCATAGTCAGGGAACGGTCGACAGAGAGAGTGGTCATAGGACGATGCCGTAGGTCTCGCCGAAGGCGCTTGGATAGCTGAGAACTCCGCCAAATGGCGGATGCACCTTTTTCGGAGAACTAGCTGAGAAGCTGACCCGCAAAAGGGCGTAGTGGCGTAACGCAGCAGCAAAGTCGCCCGAGGCGGCTGTCGCAGCCAACTCCGTGTGTCACCCAAGTGCCTGGGCAGACCCGCAGATCACCCCGCCTCAGCACCCCGCAACAATTCCCCTTCCACTTCGCGCGCGTCCTCACGCGTCGCAAACACCAGAACGACGTCCTTGGCGCGCACTTCCGTAGGCCCCCGCGCGATCTGGTGCGCGCCGTCGCGGACGATTGCGACGACGAGCGCTGCGGCTGGAAGACGCAACTCTGCGATCGTCTTGCCGACGCATGCGGCGCTGTCCGGGACGACGATTTCGAACAGTTGCAGTTTGGTCGCGGACGGCGCAGCGGCCCCGCTCGATGCGCGAACGAGCACATCGGCTTCGACGCGATTGGAGCCGAGCGCAACCAACAGTTCGCGCGCCATCGCGAGGCCGAGCGAGCGTTCGCCATGCACCGCCTTGGTGTTGGGCATGAGCTCAAACTGCGCCATCGCCGCATCGTCGTGCGCCCGCACGAGGATCTGCGCATCGGGCCGCACCGAGCGAATGTGCTCCATGGCGAGTCGCTGCGTCACGGGGTCCGGCGCAGTGAGCGCAACGGCGCGGGCCGTTGCCACATGCGCGCGATCGAGAAGCACCGGGCTGCCAGCGTCACCCCACAACGCCGGGATGCCGCGTTGCCGCAACTGGTCGACCACGACTCGGTCCATTTCGACGACGACATAGGGGACGCCGCGCGCAGCTAGCAGTTCGCCAAGCACGCTGCCGACGCGGCCATATCCACACAGCACGACGTGATCGCGTTGCGCATCGTTGTCGCCGTTGTCCAGTTCGGCGAGCGGCCCCTTGGTGCGCAATGCCAATCGCTCAAAGAACGGCATGCGGCGCAATCGCGCTTCGATGGGACCAACGCCGCGGAAGAGCACCGGGCTCGCTGCGATGCTGATCAGCGCCACCGCAATCACGAGATCGCGCCCTTCTGCTGGCAGCAATCCGATGCCCGACGCTACGCCAGCGAGCAAGAACGAAAACTCACTGACCTGCGCGAGCCCTGCACCAATCGACAAGGATGCGCGCAGCGAATGCCCCTGCCTTAGCAGCAACGCAATTGCGACCACTGGCTTGGCGACGAGAACGAGCGACACCGATGCCAGCACGATCAACGGGTTATGGATCACATATCCCGGCTGATAGAGCATGCCGACCGCGACGAAGAACAGCACCGCAAACGCATCGCGCATCGGCAACGCGTCGGCCGCGGCTTGGTGCGCAAGGTCCGAGCGACCGACCACCATGCCGGCGAGGAACGCGCCGAGCGCGATCGAGACGCCAAACAACTCGGATGCCAAGAACGCGATGCCGAGCAAGAGCGCGAGCACCGCGAGCGTGAACAGCTCGCGCGATTGCGCTCTCGCAACGGCAGAGAGCACGCGCGGCACGATCTTGCCGCCGCCCCACACCACTGCCACGACGAGCAATGCGACTTCGGCGAGGCTGACTGCAAGCGCGCGCAAGAGCGGTGGACTTGCCTCGCCCTGCGCCGGAGCCATCGCGGGCAAGACGACGAGCAGAACGACGGTGATGAGGTCCTCGACGAGCGACCAGCCGACGGCGATCCGGCCGGGAGCAGCCTTCAGCAGGCCGAGTTCGGTCATGCCGCGAACGATCAACACCGTCGATGCAGTCGCGAGGCACATGCCGAGCACAAACGAGCCGCTGATCGGCCAACCCAGCAGGAAGTGCCCCACGCACGCGCCGAGTACGACTACGAGGCCGCTCGCGGCGAGCGCGCCCGGGACTGCGATGCGGCGCACGTTCCAAAGGTCTTGGAACGAGAAGCCAAGGCCCACGCCAAACATCAGCAGCATCACGCCGACGTCGGCGAGCTTCGCGGCGAGCTCTGCGCTGCCGACAAACCCCGGCGTGTTGGGGCCGATGCACACGCCCGCCAGCAGGTAGCCGATCACCGGCGATTGGCCGAATCGCTTCGCCAGCGTGCCGAACAGCAGCGCGAGCAAGAACCCGATCGCGACTGTCGGCGCCCAGTCCATCGCGCCTTAGACGACGGGCTTTGGATGCGGGCACGCGCACGGCACGGCGCGACAACGAGGACAACCCGCTGCGTACTTCTTCGCGCCGATCTGGTCGAGGTCGAGCCCGTGCAGCGACGCGAGCGTCGCAAGCCACGCGTAGACGTCGGCGAACTCCTCCTCGAGGTTGTTGCGCTCGCCGCGTCGGATCGCGCGCACCAGTTCGCCGACTTCTTCGACGAACCACAGCAGCGTGCCCTGCGTGCCGCGAGCGCGGTCGCGTTCGAGGTAGATCTCTTCGATGCGCTGTTGGAAGGACTTCATGGCGCGAGGCGAATGGGTCAGGCGTTGCGCTTGCAGGTCAACACGACGACGTCTTCGCGAAGGCCGTCGCTGCCGGCGTCTTCTTCGATGCCGCCGAGCACCATGTTCATGAACATCGCGGTGTGGCGCGCGGTGTGCTCCAGCACTCGCTCGCGGAATGCCTGCGTGCGAAGCGCCGCTTCATTGACGAGCAAGAGTCGCATGCCCGCGGTCATCGCAATCTCTTGCGGACGCAGCGACTTCTCGAACACCGGCCCATCGTCGAGGCCGAGCGCCAATCCCTCGGCGGCCACTTCGCGCAATTCGCCGCGCTGGCACACGAGCAACGGCGAACGCGCGCCGGCTTGGTAGAGCTTTGCGCCGGACTGCGACACCTGCAGCAGCGTGGCCTTGGCGCAGACACCCGCGGGCAAGCTCTGCTGCATCACGCGATTGGCGTGCGACAGCGCCTTGCGCGGCGCAGCGCCCTGCGCGAGCGCTCGCTGGATCTCATCGCGCGCCATGCGAGCCGCGACGACGGAGACCGCGCTCTGGCCTTCGCCGCTGATGAGATACGCGACGAGCGCGTCCTCGACCATCGCAGCGCCGTAGTAGTCGAGGCCGCCGCGCGATCCCGACGCGAGCGCGCCGTCGATCTCGTGGCCCGCAATCTCAGGCAACGACTGCGGCAGCGACTTGTCGCGCAGCTGGCGCACTTGCGGATCCTGCGTCGCGAGCGAGGAGCCCTTCTTGTCGCCCTGCTTCTGCAGCTCCGTCAGGTCATTGGCGAGGTATTGCAGAGAACGGCCGAGCGCGCCGATCTCGTCATCGCCCGTCGACGGCACCTTCACTTCGCTGCCGCGGCCGAGCTTGGACACCGCGAGCGCGATATCCGTCAGTCGCGACGAGATCTTGCCGCCGATCATCCAGCCGACGATGCCGCCTGTGATGCCGATCACGAACGGCACGGCGAGCGCGGCGAGCTTGCCCTTCTGCAGTGCTTCGCTCGCGGACTCTGGGATCGCGCCCTGCAGATTGAGCAGCACGACGAGCGAACCAGCGAAGGCGGCGAGCAACGCAGCGCCGCCAATCGAGATCGCGATCGTCATTGCGAGCTTTGCGGACGACTTGCTGCTCTTCTTGGCCATGTTGGGAACGCTCGTTCGGTAACGCGATCAGAGGCCCAGCAGGGGCAATACGAAGAACATCGCGAGGCCCGCGTATGCGCCGGCCATTTGGTCGTCAGCCATGATGCCAAGCGCGCCAGGCAAGTCTTCGAGCTTGCGCGCCGGCTGCGGCTTCCAGACATCAAACACGCGGAACGCAAAGAACGCGGCCGTGTGCCCCACGGCATCGGGCAGCTTGTGCGCGAGCGCTGCATAGACGCCGATCGTGACGAGGTAGCCGACCACTTCGTCGAGGACGAACGCGCCCGGGTCTTCGTTTGGGAACGTGCGCTTCACGAAGTCGGTCTGCATGCAGCCGAGCGCGAAGAGCACGATGGCTGCGACCCACCACCACAGCTCGCACGAGTCGCCCGCGATCGCTTGGATCGAGACGCCCACAATCACGCCGCCAAGCGTGCCGACGGTGCCGGGCGCAAATGGCGATAGGCCAAGGCCGCAGCTCGTGATCAGCAGAAAGCGCAGTCGGTCGCCAAAGCTCATCGAATGTCCCCTAGCGAGCAAACAGCACGTCGCGCGCCTTGATGACGTAGTTGACGCCGCTGATCACCGTGAGCGCGAAGCTGAGCCAGAGGCCCGCAACCGTGAGCGGCATCCAACCGTCGCAGCCCGCGACGATCATCATCAGCGACGCGGCGGTCCAGCACTGCGTGACCATCTTCCACTTGCCGAGTTTGTCTGCGGGGAACGGTCGCCCCGACGCCTCAACAACGCCGCGCACGGCAGTGACGAGGAACTCGCGCGCCAGCACCACGACGACATACCAGTAGGGCATCACCGCCGTCGCCGCGGGGAACTTGAGCAGCAGCACGAACGAGCCCGCGATCAGCACCTTGTCTGCGAACGGATCAGCAACGCGGCCAAACGCGGTGACCATGTTCCACTTCCGCGCGAAGTAGCCGTCGAGGAAGTCGGTGCACGCGGCGACGAGGAACAACCCGAACGCCCACCACATGAGCCGCAGGTCCGGCTTCGCGCCGTCCTCGATGAGCTCAAGGCACACGAAGGTCGCGGCCGTGACGACGAGGCGCGACAGGGTGATTGCGTTGGGGAGGTTCACTTGCTGCGGCGTGCGCGCGCGAGTTCGGCGCGCAGGCCATAATCCTGGGCCGCCGTGATCTTGGCGTCCACGATTTGGCCCGGTTCGGCAGCGTCCGCGGCGAAGTGCACGCGGCAGTCGACCTCGGGCGCATCCGCGTAGGTGCGGCCGACGAGGTCGCCGCTATCGCCGTCGATGCCGTCGAGGATCACGGGCAGCGTCTTGCCGACGAGGCTCTTTTGGAACGCGTCGAGGATGCCCTTTTGCTGCTTCATCAGCGCCGCGCGACGCGACTCCGCGACCTTCTCGGACACTTGGTCCGGCATGTCGTAGGCCGGCGTCGTTTCTTCGCGCGAGTAGGGGAACACACCGAGGCGCTCAAACTTGAAGCGCGCGCAGAAGTCCTGCATCTCGGCGAAGTCCTGCTCGGTCTCGCCGGGGAACCCCGTGATCAGCGTGCTGCGCACCGCGATGCCTGGCACCTCGTCGCGCAGGCGCCACAGGATGCCTTCGACTTGCTCCTTGCTGACCGCGCGCTTCATCGCCTTCAGCATCGGCGAGCTGATGTGCTGGATCGGGATGTCGAGGTACTTCACCGCCTTCTCGTGCTCGCGCAGGAACGTCGTGAGCTCCGGCAGCACGGTGTGCGGGTATGCGTACATCAAGCGGATCCATTGGATGCCGTCGACGTCCGCGAGCTTCTCGAGCAGCGTGTGGATGTGGCGCTTGCGGTCGATGTCGAGGCCGTAGGCAGTCGTGTCTTCGGCAACGATGACGAGTTCCTTCACGCCTGCGGCCGCGAGGCTCTTGGCCTCGTCGATGAGCACGTCCATCGGCTTGCTGCGGTTGCGGCCGCGCATGCTCGGGATCGCGCAGAACGTGCACTTGTGGTCGCAGCCTTCGCTGATGCGCAGATACGCGAAGCTCTTCGGCGTCAGAAGCATGCGCTTCTTGTCGCTCTTCGGCCCCTTCGGCTTGCCGCCGTCGACCGTGGCCACCCAGCGCCGATCGCTGCCATTGACGATGCGCCGCACGACGGCGGGCACGCCCGAGTAGTCGCTGATGCCAAACACGGCATCGAGCTCGGGGATGTTCTTGCGAAGGTCATCGCCGTAGCGCTGCGCGAGGCAGCCGACCGCGATCACGCCTTTGAGCGAGCCGTCTTCCTTGAGACGCGCGACCGACAGGATCGTGTCGATCGACTCTTGCTTGGCGGAGTCGATGAAGCCGCAGGTGTTGACGACGACGACGTCGGCGTCCTCGGGCTCGCGGACGACCTCAAGCCCTTCCTCGACCACGTGGCCGAGCAGCACCTCAGAATCGACGAGGTTGCGCGCGCAGCCGAGGCTGATCATCGCGACACGGATGCCTTCGTTCATGCGCGGAGTCTCATGCTGCGCCCGCGACAGCGCACTGCCGTCGCGGGCATTTGCAGGCCGGAACTAGCCAGCCTGCGCGAACTACTGGGGCTTCTGCTGAACGACCCAGACCTTGACCGTCGCCTCGACGCCAGCGTGCAGGTGCACGGGCACATCGACGACGCCGATCTCCTTGAGCGGAGCCGCCAGACGGATCTGACGCTCCTCGACGGCGAAGCCCTTGTCGCGCAGAGCGGCAGCGACCTGCGCGGCGCTGACGCTGCCGAACAGATGGCCTTCTGCGTTGGCCTTGCCTTCGATCGTGATCGACGCGCCGGAGAGCTTCGCAGCGATACCCTTGAGGGCCTCGACACGCGCCTGCTCCTCGGCGAGAGCGATCGCGCGGGCGCGCTCGATCTCGGCGACGTTGGCCTTGGTCACCGCCACCGCGAGACCGCGGGGCAGCAGGTAGTTACGGGCGTAACCGTTCTTGACCTTGACCACGTCACCGACGCGGCCGAGGTGCTCGACGGACTGGCGGAGAAGGAGTTCAATCGCCATGGTCATTGCCTCCCGACGAAGGCCAGAAGGCCGAGGTGACGCGCGTGCTTGATCGCTTCCGCGAGCTGGCGCTGGTGCTGCCCACTAAACCCGGTGCGCTTGCGCGACTGGATCTTGCCGTTGGGCGTGAGGAACTTGATCAGGTAGGGCAGGTTCTTGTAGTCGAGGGGCTCGGTCGGGAGCACCTCGGCGCGCTTCTGGCCGAAGCGACCGAACTTGCCACCGCTGCGACGAGGACCGCCGCCACCAAAACCGCCGCCGCCACCACCGTAGCCGCCGCCGCCGCCGCCGTAGCCGCCGCCGCCGCCACCACCGTAGCCGCCGCCGCTACCACCGTAGGAACCGTTGCTGGTCATTGGCCTTCCTCCTTGACGATCTCCTCACTCACGACTGCCTCCGCCGGGGCCGCTTCGGCCTCGACCGCTTCCGGCGCGTTCGACGACGCCACCGGGCTGTCATCGACGGGGATCGCGTTGACGTCGAAATCTGCTTCCGGCTCGTAGGCCGACTGCGGCACTTCCTCGCAGCTCAGCACGAGGCTGCGCAGGACGATGTCGCTGAACTGCAGATCGCGGCGGATGGCGGCGATCGACTGGGTGTCCGCCTTCAGGTAGGCGAGCAGGTACGTCGCCCGCTGCTGGGCGTCGATTGGGTAGGCGAGACGACGCTCGTCCCAGCGGCGTGCGCTGAGGATCTGGGCGCCGTGCTTCGTGAACAGACCGGTGACGCTGTCCTTCAGCGGCTGCCAGCCCTTGCGAACCTCCCGGTTATCCAGGAGGCACATGCATTCGTAAGTGCGCGTGCGTTGCAAAACAGTACTCCCGGGCCTCGTGGCCCGTCGGTTGGCGACGGGTCCCTACGACTTGGGCTTGGGCTAGGCGTCCTTGTTCGGACCCTCGTCCATGCTGTTGTAGGTTCCCATCAGGGTTTCGAAGTTCGCACCGTCCAGCCACTGCTGGATGCAATCCGCGGCGCGAACCACGACTCGACCGAGAACCTCACGTTCCTCCGGGAGGAATGGAGCCAGGACGAACCCGGACCAATTGGCCGGATGCATTCCCTCGGGCCCGCCGTTCCCAGCGCGAGGCTGGGCACCAGAACGACTCTGGGTGGCGAGGGGCCCGATACCGAGACGGAGACGGGGATACGCGTCCGATCCAAGTCGTTCTTGAATGGACTTGAGGCCGTTATGGCCTCCTGCGGACCCCGACGGCCGGATGCGAATCCGGCCCAGCGGTAGGTTCAGGTCATCTACGACGACAAAGAGCGAGTCCGGCGTGCGTCCCGCGGCCCGCATCAGCGGCGCGGCGACGTCACCAGACAGATTCACGTAGGTCTGCGGCTTCACCAGCAGGAACTCGCGTCCCTTCCGGCGACCTTCGCAGATCTGCGCCTTCACCTTGCCGGAGAAGACGCGCGAACCATCGTCCGCGTGCCGCTCGAGCCGAGTGAAGGAGAGTCCCAGACGTTGCGCCAGGTGGTCGAGCACCAGGAACCCGGCGTTGTGCCGAGTGCCATCGTATTCTGGGCCCGGATTGCCGATGCCAAGAACGATGCGGTGCCAACCCATGACGGTGTCAGGGGCGGAGGAGGGTAGGGAGCGAGGGTGGCGAGCGCAAGGGGGTCGGGGCGGGGAGCCTCACGGCCTCCGCTCCAACACGAAAGGCGTGTGCGTGTGCATCCCCACCAGCGGCCGGATCGCCATCGGGTCGGACAGCAGGGCTCCGTCGCGCAGGCGATAGCCGGCGAGGAATGGGCCGAACGAGCCGGTGAACTTCGCTCCCTGCGGCTCCTGCAGCACGATCGCCGCGTAGCGCTTGCCTTCGAGGTCTGACTTCAGGCTCTGCAGCAACGCCACCGCGGCGCGGTCGTCGGGTGGCAGGCCCGGTTGCTCGATCCACGCGAGCAGGTCCACCACCGCCTGCCCGTGCGCCGACGGCTCCTTGCCGGCCTCGACGGCGAGCCAGCCTTGGAACGGCAGCCAGACCGGACCTGGCTGCGCGCGCACGAAGTCGCGGATCTCGGTGCACGCCGCCTCGTGGCCCGCGCGCGGGAGGCAACGCGACGGGTCGTAGAGCAGCGGCCGCGACGACAGCGAACGCACGTCGAGGACGAGCATCGCAAACTGCAGAGCCAGCAGCGCGGTCGCGATGCGCCGGAGGCCGGGGCTTTGGCAGAGCACCGCGGCGACCGGGCCAACGGCGCACAAGGCCGCGAAGCCGTAGATCAGCACGTTGTCAAAGCCGCCGACGTGGAGCCGCGACACGTAGGACGCGACTACGCCACCTCCGATCGCAGCGCCGAGCGCCAACGCTTGCCGCGGCCCCTTTGCGCTCCATCGCTGCACGAACGCACACAGCGCGAGCACGAGCAGCGGCAACACGGGGATGAGGTCCTCGGTCCAAAATCCGAGCAGCTTGTCGCCCTGCCAATGGTGCGCACGAGGCATGGCGAACACATAGAACGAAAACCAGCCGTCCGTCGCTGCGTCATAGGCATAGACCAGAAGTCCAATGCCGAGCGCGGCAGCGATCGAGAACTTGGCGCCGCGGCGCACATCGAGCAGCAGCACTGCGATTGCGAGCGCGGGCAGCCACATCAACGCGGTCTGCTTGGCGCAAAAGGCAAGCACAGCACACGCGGCGGCAAACCACGCAGCCTTGTCCGTGCGCGCAATCAAGAGTCTCCAGGTCGCGAGCATGCACGCCAAGAACAGCATGTCATTGCGGCCAAGGTCATACCACGCGTGCAGCCAGCCATAGCCAGCGGCAAAGAGGCCCGCTGCGCACAACGCAGCCCTTCGCTTCTCGGTCTCCGCATAGACAATCGACGCGAGCAGGGCCATGCACGCGATGGTCGAAAGCACGGAGACGAGCCGCACCGCGAAGAACCCTTCGCCGACAAGGAAGCTCGCGAGCGCCCCCATCGCATAGAAGAGCGGCGTGTAGAGGAACGGCACGTGCTGCGTGGTCGGCGCGTGGTAGCTCGACAGTCCGTGACGCATTCGCGCGGCCTCGTCGACCATCGCGCCTTCCATCCATTCGAGTTCGCACGGATAGCCAATGCGCAGCGCGAACAAGCCCAGCATCGCGAGGATCGCAAGCGCGCATAGCGCAGCGATGGCGCGCCATAGCGGCCGATACGGATCGAGAACTGGGACTGCCTGCATCGGCGACAGAGGCTAGCGCGCGCTCCTGCGGGATGCGTTCTTCAACAGGCTCTCAATCGTTCTTGGGCTGGGAGCGCGACACGCCCGCGGTCACGCAGAATCGCAGCGCGTCCTCGGCCTTCATCGGCACTTCGCGAATGCGCGATCGCGGCACGATGACCGTGAAGCCGCCGAGCTGGTAACTCATCGGCAGGTAGACCGCGACGCGGTCTGGGTCGAAGCCCGGCAAGTCCGCAAAGTCTTCGCGCGTGAGGAAGCCCAGTTGCTCCGCGCCATTCTGCATCTGCACGAGCACCACCTTGTGGAACGGGCGATCCTCGGCGGACAGCAACTGCACGACGTCGACAATCATCCCGTAGACCGACTTGACCACAGGGATGCGCTGCAGCAGCGACGTGAACGCGCGGTAGACCGTGCGCAGCAAGAACGAGTAGGTCAGCAGGCCGGCGGCAGTGACCAGCACGATCGACACCGCAAAGCCCATCCCAGGCCAGTAGTGCCATTCGAGCTTGAACTCCTCGAACAGCCACACCAGCGCGCCGCGCAGCATCGTCTCGCCTGCTACGACCGCCGCGTAGATCAGGTAGCCGGTCAGCGCGACCGGCAGGATCGCGGCGAGCCCGCGGAAGAACAGCTTGCCCAGGGTGTGCATCGGCGCGGCATTGTGGCGGCGCACCGTCACGGGCGCATTCAGCCTTCGTGAGGATCCTGCGGCGGCGCGGGCAGGACGCCACGTCGGAGCAGGACGGGATGTCTTGCAGACGCGACACTGCGGCGGGCAAACGGGCGGCCCGCCGGGCGCGCGCACACCACAACCGCCCGAGCAACGCCCACTTAAGTGGACGCGCTGAAGTTGGGTATCCTTGTTGCTTGCGCGCGCGCCTTCCCAGTCGGAGCGACCTCCCATGAAGACAGTGCATCTGCCCGCGGTCCTTGCGTCCCTTGTGTTTGCATTGCTCTTTGCGCCGAACGTCGTGGCCCAGCGACCCAATCCGGGCCCCTCGCCCTCGTCGGGCAGCGCACCCTCGCC
>JBEELK010000032.1:0-5648 GCA_041168165.1 Planctomycetota bacterium
TCCTTCTTGTCGACCTTCGCGTTCGTGTCGGGCGCGCCGATCACGTGGTAGTTGGTCAGCACGTAGCCGCGCGGATCAAAGATCACGCCGCTGCCGCCGCCTGGCGCCGATCGATCCATCACCGAGCACACCGCGGGCGCGCATTGCGCGATCGTCGCGACGCGACGGGACTCTGCTGCGCGAACCGCTGCGACGTCGGGCTCTTGCTGCAGCGGGACGAAGCACGCGGACACAGCGAGCGCGAACGCGAGCATCATCGCGACGTCCTCACTTGCTCGCTCCGGTCGACTTCAGCACGCGCGCATCCGCGAACGCGCAGTGATCGCCGAGATCGAAGCGCTCGCCGAAGTCCGCCTCGATCGCGAGTTCCTTGCAGCCCGTGATGGGCAGCTTGAGTTCATGCGGCGTCGCAGATGCGCCATCTTGCGTCGCTTCCCACAGCAACTTGCCATCGGCATAGACGCGGAAGATCGCGTGCGCGAGCGGGCCGCTTCGCTCTTCGATCCCAGCAACGCACTCAAACACGTCGTAACGCGCGCCGAGGTCGAACGTCAGCTTCGTGCGCGGCGCGAGCACGATGCCGCGCGCATAGACCTTGCCGCGAAGCCGAATGCCTGCGCCTTCGGGACTGCGGTCCTTGGTCCACGGTCGCACGCGATCAAACGCGGCGGTCTGCTCGGCCTTGCTCGGTTCGATCGCCGAGAGCCACTGCAACTTGTCGCTGACGACGTCGATGCTGCGCACCTTGGTCATCGGAGCCGTGGCCTCCGAGCCTTCGTCGAGTCGCATCCGCAACGAGCCATCGCCGATCGCGAGCATCGAACCGAGCAGCAGTTCGCCGCCAGTCAGCGACACCTGCACGCGCATGTCCTTGGCTCGATCCGGCGCGAAGCCGGTGTTCTTGCCAAACACGACGGCCGCGACGCTGTCTTCGCCGTGCATCGCAAACTCGTAGGCCGAGCCGCGCAGGTCGAACTGCAGCGTGCCCTCCGCGACCTTGTCGACGAGCACCGAGAAGCGCTGCGGCGCGCCCTCCTTGACGACGTAGAGGTAGTCGAGGTTGTCCTCAGGTGAAGCGCGGTCCGCGACGAAGGTCTGTGGGTCGTTGGCTCGACTGCGCAACGCAGCGACCGCAGCGAGCGGCACTTCGATCGCGAGGCCTGACGCGCCGTCGATGCGCAACTGCGGCGGCTTGCCTTCGGCTGCGACTCCATCGATGCGCGTGCACGGCACGATCGCGCCCGAGCGAAGCCACACGCAATACGACGCGGGCTTGGCGGCTTCGAGCGCGCCTTCGTCCACGCGGATCGTCATCGCATCGCCGAACGCGAGCGCGTCAGCGCCGACTTGCCACTTGGTTCCGTCGAACGACAACGCGCCGCGCAACGCGCGCCCATCGATCGTCTGCACGATCGCTTCGGTCGCCTGCGCGGACGCAGAGATCGACAGCGCGAGCGCCATGCCCGCGCGCAACGCGAAGAACGATCGCGAGAGAACCGACGATGCGTGCGTCACTTGTTGGCGCCGCCCGTGCCGAGCTTCTTGTAGTACTCCTCCAGCAGCTTGCGATACTGCGGAGGCAGGTTGTTCTGGACCGCGGACTCGATCTCCTTGCGATCCTTGTCCTTCATGTCGCCCCAACGATCGTTGAGGCTGACTCGCTTCTCCAGGTTGCCGATGCGGCCTTCGCCCTCGGTGAGCTGGCTCTGGTTGGCGGGGTTCGACGACGGGCCATTGCCATTCGGCGGCCCCGATGACTGACGCTCGCGCTCCTCGTACATCTCGATGAGCTGCTGCAGCTCTTCGGTCATCTCCTTCTGCTCGACCTGGATCGGATCGTTGGTCTTCTGCTTCTTGAGGTCGCGGCCGACCTTCTTCATGCGATCCGCGAGGTTGTGCAGACGGCTCTCTTGCTGGCGCTCGATCTCCGCGATGCGCTGCTGCGCCGTCGCGCGGAAGCGTTCGCTCGCGTCGGGGAACCACTGCAAGAAAGCCTTGAGCCGCGGCAGCGCGAGATCGGGCAACGGCACGTCGGCGAGCGCCTGCGCGTAGAAGAACGCCGCTTCGCCGTCGAGCGGCGAGCAGTTGATGTTCTGCGCGAGGTACTCGTTGAGGATCTCGACTGCGCGTTCGGGGTCATCGCCATCGAGGAACACGCGCGCCATGTGGTAGCGAACGTGCGCGCCGACCACTGCGTCGCGATCGCTGGCGATGCACTGCGCGAGCGCGAGCGCCGCCTTGGGATCACCCGCCTCGCTCAACTCGACTGCCTTGCCAAACTCAGGCCGCACCGCGCGCATCAAGCTGTCGGCTGCGCGCGGCACGCCGAGTTCTTCTGCTTGTTGCGCAAACTGCGCCATCTGCGCGTCGTTCGCGCCGAGCGAGCGCGCATGCGCTTCGTAGGCCTTGCGATCGAACGGCCGGAACGGGTTCTGCGGCGCAGGAGCTTGCTGCGACGCGTCGTCCTGCGCACACAACGGCGAGCATGACGTCGCGCCAATAGCCGCGACGGCGAGCGCCAACGCAGCGAGCGTCGCCTGGAGTCGCGTCACTTGCCGTCCTCCGCGTCGTTCTCCTTGCCGAGCTTCACCGCGAGCTTGCGCGTCAAGTCGCGCACGCGGGCCTGCCTGTCGGCGAGCGAGCTGGCTTCAGCCTTCGCGTCGTCCGTCGTGCGCTGCGGCTCAGGCACGGACTTCTCGTAGTCCTTGGTGCCCTTGTTCACGCGCTCTTGCAGGAACTTGATCATCTTGAGTTCAGCAGCAATCCCAACCAACGGCGGACCGCCGTTGCCAGAACCGTTTCAACACTGCCCGTTTTCGCGGTTCTCGATGGTCTTGCGCAGCGCGTTGATCAGCAACGTGAGCGTGTCTTCCACCTCCGCCTGCTTTTCTTGCAGCGCAGAACCGGTTTCGAGCGCGCGGCACAGCTTGGCCGCCTTGGCGAGCTGTGACTTCAGCTCAGACACGATCTCGGGGAACACCGCGGTGGTCCCTTCTTCTTCGATCAGCTTAAGCGCGTCGCTGGCCTCGACTTCGAGGTCCTGCTCGCCTGCGCCCATCGCTTCGATGCGCTCCTTGAGCGACGCCGGGATGCCGCCATCGGCGGTCAACGTCTTCTGCCGCGTCTTATCGAGCGTCTTGGCCTGAGCCGTCAGCTCGCGCTGCTTGGCAAGCATCGCGGTGAAACGCTCCTCGAGCGCGCGCAGCACTTCGTCTTGCAGTTGCTGACGCAGTTGGTTGATCGCTTCGTCGAGTTCTTCGCGCGCGCGTTCGAGGTCTTCCTTTGCGTCCTGCTGCTTCTGCTTGGCAGGCTTGAATTCCTTGAGCTGGCCTGCGGCGGCCTTTTGCTTCGGCACCGCTTGCTGCACCGACTTGCGACCCGGCACCGGCTCGCCGTCTTCGCTCTGCTCTTCCTGCTCGGCCTTCTCCATCTTCTGCGCGAGCGTGTCGGTCGCCTTCTTGGTGTCGTCCTGCTTCGTCGCCTGTTCGTCGAAGGGCAGCTTGTCGAGCTCGCGGCGGGTCTCTTCGGCCATGCGCTCGAGCTCTTGCTGCGTCTTCTTCAGCGACTCGATCGCCTGATCTTGGTCCTTCAGCGACGGCTCAGGCTTCTGCTGGTCGAGCTGTTGCTGCGCGCGCTGCATCGCGCCCGCTGCCGAACGCGCGTTGCTCGCGGCTTGCGGCGACTTCTGCTCCGAAGGCTGCGCGTCCTTGGGCTGCGCAGGTTGCTCCGCAGGCTTGGGCTCCGCTGCGTCCTTCTCGATCTGGTCGAGCTTCTTCGCCAGCTCGTTGGCCTTCGCTTCGAGCTGCGACTCCTTCTCCGCGAGCGGCTTGGTGGCTTCTGCAGCAGCCTGCATGCCGAGCTCGTTGGTGTCCTTCTTCAGCGATTGCTGCTCCGCGAGCAGTTGGTCGGCAGCGGCCTTGGCCTGCTGGATCGACTCCATCCGCTGCTGCAGTTGCTCCGTGCGCGCCGACGCTTCCTTCTCGGACTGCTGTTCCTTGACGAGTTGGTCGACGTCGTTGCGATAGCCCTTCAAGCGTTCGAGCTTGGCGAGCAGTTGCTGCAGGTCGAGGTTGCGGTTCTGCAACACTTCGAGCAACTGCACGAGGTCCGTGCGAACCGACTGCATCCGCTCCAGCGCCGCGTCCCACTTCTGCTGGTCGAGCAGCGTGCGAATCTGGCCCATCGCATCCTGGATCCGCTTCTCCTGAGCGAGCGTCATGCCGGCGCGCAGGATCTTGATGTCATCCTGGTTGCCGACCTTCGCGAGGTAGCCGTGCAGGCGCTGCATGCTCTCGGTCAACTCGCGGAAGCGAGCCTCCGCGCTTTGCTGCTGCTGCGCGACCGATGGCGGGTCCTGCCCCTGCGCAACGGCGCTCGGCGCAAAGGCCGTAAGCGCCAAGGCGAGGGTGGCTGCAAAGAGTCGTCTCATGGGTTCGTCCTCACTTCTGCTTGCCGGGCTTCTGGAACAGGCTCTCGCCCGCAGCCTTCAGCTTGTTTTCGACGTCGCGGATCGCGGAGTCCTCGACTTTTATCACGCCGCGCAATTGTTCGATCAGGGCCGCCAAGGTCTCGACCTGCTCCATCACGCGCAGAATCGCGTCGAGGCGCCGCAAGATCTCGTCGTAACCAGAAAGGGCCGAGGCCCTTAGCTCCTCGACGCCGGTGTCAGCGAAGGTTGCGACCTCTTGTGCGGTCCTGGGGAATGCCGCCTTGCCGAGGTCTGCGAGCGGAGCCGCCGTGAGCGCCTCGTACTCGCGCACCTTGCTCGGCTCCCACACGCGGTTGTTCTCGTATTCCCAGAGGATGCGCTGGTAGAGATCCGACGCGAGCGCGATGCGACGGCCAAGCGACTGTTGGCGCGCAGCGAGCTGCTTGAACTGCAATCGCGCTTGCGCGGCGCGCGGATCGTCGGCCTTGGGGCTCAACGTCTCGCGCAACATGAGCTGCGCTGCGGCAACGTCGTCGCGCATCTTCTGCACTTCGAGGCGTTGCTCGACTTGTCGCCGTCGCAACTCGTCGACGAGCTTGTCGCGCGTGACGACGCGGAACGTGAACGCTTCGCTGCGCGCGACATGCGGCTCGCCGGGACCGAAGTTGTCGGTCGCGACAAACCGCAGCGACAACAGCATGCCGGGTCGGATGTCGTTGCTCGGATCGTCTTCTGCGTCGGGCTTCTTGTTGCGCTGCATCGCGTCGATCGACAGCGACGTCTCGTGCCGCACCGCGCCCGCTTGAAGCGACTCGCGCATCACAGCATCGATCGCGACGTATGGCGCCTCGGGCGTCGGCGCAGGCTTGTCGCGGCCTTCGCTCGGCGCGCTCTCTTCGGTCGGAGCCTTCTGCTGCGGCGCGTCGAGCACGGCGCGGAACTCGGCGGTGAGCTTGGTCACGCCGAAGTCGTCCTTGGCCTTGAGCTCGCCCGGAATGCGCACCTGTGCAGTGACGAGCGGACCGATGCCGCGCAGCTTGAAGTCGACGCTCGGCGCTTTGTCTTCGACGAGGCGCACCGACAGCTTCGGCGGCGAGCCCGCGCCGAGTTGGTCTTGGTCGATCACGTCGATCGTCAGCAACGCGGACGCATCGGGCGCGATTGAGCCCGAGAACGAATGGCCGTCGTCGCCGCGCAGCAACTCCGTCTTGCGGTCGCC
>JBEELK010000033.1:0-13339 GCA_041168165.1 Planctomycetota bacterium
GCCGAACTCGGCAAGCGACCGTTCCGGCCGGCGTGGTGGGCGCGTTCTGGATTCGTGCAGACGATGCTCGCGAGCCGTCCTGCTGCGCGTGACGACGCGGATCGCATGGAGCGATGGGACACGCACGACGGCGACTTCGTCCGCGTGCACTTCTGGGATGGCGACCCGCGCATGCCGATGGTCGTGCTGTTCCATGGCCTCGAAGGCGATCGGCACTCGCGTTACGTCGGCGAGTTGTCGCAGCAACTGCGCGCAATCGGTTGGTCGCTTGCGATGCTGGAGTTTCGCTCGTGCGGCGGCGAACCCAATCGCCTGCCGCGCAGCTACCACAGCGGCGAAACGGGCGACATCGCGTTCGTGGTGCGCAAGCTCGCGGAGATCGCACCGCAGCGTTCGTTGTTCGCAATCGGCTTCTCGCTCGGCGGCAACGCGTTACTCAAGTGGCTTGGTGAAGTCGGCGACGCAGTGCCGCCACAGTTGCGCGCTGCGGCAGCGGTGTCTGCTCCGTTCGATCTCGAAGTCTCGGCGCGGCAGTGCGACGAGCGGTGGTTTGGCGCGATCGCGCGCCACTTCTTGAAGACGCTCGTGCCAAAGGCTGTGCAGAAGGCTCGCGACTATCCGCACCTGCTCGATGAGAAGCAGACCGCGAAGTGCGCGAGCTTCGCCGCGTTCGACGACCTCGTCACCGCGCCACTGCATGGCTTTGCCGATGCGCAGGACTACTGGCGACGCTCGAGCAGCGCGCAGTTCTTGCCATCGATCCGCGTGCCGACGCTGTTGATCTCCGCGGCGGACGATCCGTTGGTTCCGGGGCGCGTGTTGCCGCAAGCATCTGTAGATGCGTCGCCGTGGCTCGTGCCGCAGTTCGTTCCGCACGGCGGCCATTGCAGCTTCGTCGATGGCGGCACGCCGATGCGTCCGAGTCGCTGGGCCGAGTCGCAAGCGATTGCGTTCTTCCGCCTGCATGCACGCGGCGGCACTACGTAGCGCGCTCGAAGCCACGCGCGCATGCTGCGCAGATGAGCACGACACCGGATCCGTTTGCCGCGATGAAGGCCGCGCAGCGGCAAGCATGGGCTTCGTTCTCGCCGACGGCGATCTTCACCACGGAGCCGGCAGCAAAGCTGGTCGCGTTCGCGGGCATCGAGAGCGGCGATCGCGTGCTCGATGTCGGCTGCGGCACGGGCCCGGTTGCGATCACTGCCGCGTTGCGCGGTGCGCATGTGGACGGATTTGATCTCTCGCCAGACTTGCTCGACGAGGCGCGCATCAACGCACAGATCGCGAAATGCATTTCCGCGGTGCGCTTCACCGAGGGCGATTGCGAGCAGCTTCCCTACCAAGACGCGAGCTTCGATGTCGTCGTGAGCCAGTTCGGCCACATGTTCGCGCCGCGGCCGCGCGTTGCGGTGTCGGAGATGCTGCGTGTGCTCAAGCCAGGCGGTCGCATTGCGTTCTCGACTTGGCCGCCCGAGTTGCTGATGGGCCGCATGTTCGACCTGTTCGCGCGCGTGTCGCCGCCGCCACAGGGCGCTGCATTGCCGTCGTCGTGGGGCGATCCGCGCAACGTGCGCGAACTGCTCGATGCCCTCGTCCGCGACATCGAGTTCGCGAGCGCGGAGATGCGCACTCCGACGTTGTCGCCCGATCACTTCTGCGCGCGCATGGAAGCCACCTCGCCGCCCTACAAGAAGGCGCTCTCGTCGCTAGCCGCCGATCCCGCCGCCGCAGATCGCTTGCGCGGTGAGTTGCGCGCGATCGTCGCCGCCTACTTTCGCGACAACTGCATCACGCAGACGTTTCTGATGACGCGCGGCACAAAGCGCTGAGTTGCGTTGCTTCTTGTTGCGTGGCTCAAACGCGGGCTCGGAGTCGCTCGAGTCGTACCCGGACCTTCGGGTCGGCGAGCATCTTGGGTTTTGCGGATTGTGCGACCTGCAGCGCGGAGTGTGCGTCACCTGGTTGCGCAGCGATGCGCTCCAACAAGGCGAACACGTAGTCGCAGTCGCCTGAGTCTTCAGGCAGAGAAGCGAGAGCCTGTTCGAGCAACTGCAGTGCGTCACGCGATGCGCCACGCGCTGACTTGACGTCTGCTAGGTAGATCAGCGGCTCCGACCTGTTCGGCAGTTGCTCGAGCATCTGCCTCAACGTTGCTTCCGCTTCGTCGTTACGTCCGAGGCGCGATAGGCCGAGTCCTAGCGGACCGAGGGCGAATGGCGCCGGACAACGGCTGCGCAGACAGCGCTGCGCGATGGCCACCGCCCGCGACGAATCGCCAGAGCCGAAGGCTTGCCAAGCGAGTGGCACTAGATCCGAAGCGATGTCCTCGAGGATCCTCGCGGGTGCTCGTTCGTGCTCAGGAAACTCCAGCGCTTCTAGTTTCGCTCGCGCGACGGTGACGTCTGTGTCCTCGCCGTACATCAACGCCGCACGCAGCAGTGTCTGCGGGTACAGGTTGCGCCCAGCCGGATCGATTCGCTGGCGTTCCTCGAGGATGCGCAACGCAGACGCGAAGTCGAAAGACTCCGGCCCGTAGTCTCCGACGATGCCGCCTGGACCATGCAACGGCCGATTGGTGACCCAGGTCGAGGTGGAGCCGTCTGCTGTGTTCTCCACTTCGGTCCAGAGGTCAGGCCGCGAGCCGGTCAAAAGCGGCAACCACATGGTCTGTGGATATCGATAGTCCTGGAAAACCACGCGAGTCCTGCCTGGAACCACATGGGGCCCGAAGCTGCGCAGAATTGCGTTGGTCAGCCCCCAGGTCTTCGCAGCATCGACAAACAGGATCTCGATCGGCCCGTCGTTCCACTGGTAGTTGAACAGATCGACTTGCTGCGCACGGATCCGTGCCTTCCACGCTTGCGTAAGGCGCAGGAACTCAGGCATGAAGTCCGCGCCGTCGGCAAGCCGTAGGTCGGAGTCGCGCTCCATGTAGCTCGAGTCCCAGCGGAACAGGTCAAAGCTGTGAACCAATCCCTGCTTTCCGGAGCGCGCGAGTCCTTCTGCGAGGCACGCAGAGCTGCTGCCGAGCCAGCAACCGAGATCTACGACTGCCCCCCAGCCTTCGTAGCGCGCCTGAGTCAGCCAGATCAGGTAGCGCTGCTCGTCCGCGGAGAGCATGCGTGGCAGAGCCTTCAGCGAATCTGGAGGCAACACCGACGACCACTCGCGACGCGAAGGGTCGGAGGACGCGGACATTTGGTTGGTTTCCTGCATGTGCGACAGCCAAGGAGCGAGAATCCTGGCGACTACTGTCGCAGGGGAACCGCACGATGAATGGCCCGTGAAGGGTGCGCAAGTGGCCCGCCTCCGATGCAGGAGCGTTCCGGGGTGTCGCAGATGGCATTTGGCGCGTAGTGGTGTCGAAGGCGCACTTCACTATCTTCCGGTGCCATGGGCTTCCCCGAACCGTTCTATTCCTGGCGTCCGCATCCTTGGCACGGCATCAGCCCCGGCCCCAAGCCGCCTGAGGTCGTGCAGGCCTACATCGAGATCACGCCGTTCGACCTCGTGAAGTACGAGATCGACAAGGTGAACGGGTTCTTGCGCGTCGATCGTCCGCAGCGCACGAGCTCGCAGCCGCCGAGCCTCTATGGCTTCATCCCGCGCACGCTGTGCGGCCGCCGCGTCGGCGACTTGACCGATGGCGCCAAGAAGGGCGACGGCGATCCGCTCGACATCTGCGTGCTCAGCGAACGTCCGATCAATGCGCGCGAGATCCTCGTCAAAGCCAAGGTCATCGGCGGCCTCACGATGCTCGATGGCGGCGAAGCGGACGACAAGATCATCGCCGTGCTGTCGAACGACTTCGTCTGGGGCGAGGTCGACGACATGGCGCAGTTGCCAGGCGTGTTGATTGAGCGCCTGCGCCACTACTTCTCGACCTACAAGCTGCTGCCCGACACCGCGCCGCTGCCGATCACGCCCTACGACAAGAAGCACGCGCATCAGGTCATCGCGGCCGCGATGCAGGACTACCAAGAGGTCTACGGCGGGCCGCTCGGTTCGTGACGCGGGCGGCACCTTGCGCGGAGCGGAACTAGGGCCGACAGCACACACCATGACTCTCCGATCCGTCGTCTCCATTCACCGCGGCTACCCGACCAGCGATGGCGCAGGCGTCAAGCTCACGCGCGTGTTCGATGCTCGCCAGGCGCGCGCGTTCGATCCGTTCTTGATGCTCGATGAGTTCCGGTCCGAAGAAGCGTCGGACTATGTCGCGGGCTTCCCGCCGCATCCGCACCGCGGCTTTGAGACGGTGACCTACATGATGGTCGGCCGCATGAAGCACAAGGACAACCGCGGCAACGAAGGCGACCTCGGGCCGGGCGGCGTGCAGTGGATGAGTGCTGCGCGCGGCATCGTGCACGAAGAGCGGCCGCAGCAGGATAAAGGCCTCATGTGGGGCTACCAGCTGTGGGTCAACTTGCCATCGACCGACAAGATGAGCGAGCCATGGTACGAGGACATCGACGCTGCGCGCATTCCGACCGCACGTGTCGATGGCGTCGCGGTGCGCGTGATCTCCGGCGAGTTCCGCGGCACGAAGGGCCCGGTGCGTCCGCGGCCTGCAGAGCCGGTGTATCTCGACATCGACATGCCGGCGAACGCGCGCATCGAGATCGAGGCGAAGCAAGGGCACACGGCGCTCGTGCACGGAGTGACGGGAACGGTGCTCGTCGGACCGGACAAGCGTCTCGTCGAGGCGCAGCAGTGCGCGATGCTGACGCGCGAAGGCGCGATCGCGCTCGCGACCGGCGATGCGCCGGGCCGCGCGCTCGTGCTCACGGGCAAGCCGTTTGGCGAAGCGATCGCGCACTACGGCCCATTCGTGATGAACACGCAAGCGCAGCTCAAGCAGGCGGTCGAGGATTACCAGAGCGGACGCTTCTAAGTCGCGGTTCTCGCTAGCATCCTCGCCCCGCGCGGCCTCCACGGTCGCCGAGATGAGCACGATGACGAAGACGAAGAGCAAGACCGCCGCCAAGAAGAAGCCCGCTACGAAGCCACGCGCCGCAAAGGCTGCTGGCAGCAAGAAGCCTCCGAAGGCCGCGGCGGCGAAGGCGACGAAGAAGCCCGCGGTGAAGCCCGCGAAGGCGAAGACGAAGACGGGCAGCGCATCCAAGAAGCTTCGCAAGGCCGCGGCGCGCGTTGCCGATGCCGCAACGCAACAGCCCGTTGCAGCCGTTTCGGTCTCGCCGCAAGCCGTCGCCAAGGAGCAAGTGACGCAACGCGTCGTTGCGAAGCCAGCGTCGAAGTCCGCGTCGAAGTCCGCGCCGCGCGTGCCGACCTCGGATCGCGTCGTTGCGGACGATTCGCAACCTGTCGCCGCGACCAGCAAGTCCAAGTCCGCGCCGCGCGCTTCATCTACGCGCGACGCTGCATCCGAGTGGATTGCCGCCGCGGAGCGCGCGAAGGCCGCGCAACCCGTCGTCGTCCCCGAAGCGCAGAAGCGCCCTGCGCCTGCTGCGCCGATTGCCGCGCCCGCGGCTGCAGCGCCGACGAGCGCCGACTCCGCCGATGTCGACGCGTTCTTGCGCGATTGCGATCACCCGCGCGTCGCCGAGTTCGAGCAAGTGCGCAAGCTGATTCTCGACGCGAGCCATTCGATCTCCGAAGGCATCAAGTGGAGCGCGCCGAGCTTCCGCACCGAGGAGTGGTTTGCGACATTGCACGTGCGCGACCCGCAGAAGGTGCAGGTCGTGTTCCACCTCGGCGCCAAGAAGAGCGAAGGCACGCAGCGCGTGCCCGTCGGCGCGCCCGAGGGCATGGTCGAGTGGCTCGCGCCCGATCGCTGCATGGTCACGGTCGAAGACGTGAAGCGCCGCGGCAAGGCGCTGCAGGCGTTCGTGCGCGCGTGGATCTTGCACGTGTGACGCTGCGCGACGACGAGTCGGCAGGCACACTGCCGTCATGATCGTCGCGTCGCTTCGTCGTTTCTCTGCGCGTTCCTCGCGCACCGTCGCGTTTGCGCTGCTCGCTGCGTCGCTGTGCGCGCAGGACAAGGAAGCAGCGCCGTTGCCGTGGAATGACGCGGTGCCGCCGTGTTCTCCCGAGCACGTCGCGCGCGCGCTCGAAGAGTCGACGCGCCATGGAGAATGGGTCGACGTCGCGCTCGCCGATGGCAGCAAGATGGAGAGCTGGGTCGTCTATCCAGAGCGCAAGGACAAGGCTCCGGTCGTGCTCGTGATCCACGACATCCGCGGCATGAGCGATTGGGCGCGCGCGCTCGGCGACCAACTCGCGCAAGACGGCTTCATCGCAATCGTGCCGGACTTCTTGTCGGGCAAGGGCAAGGACGGCGGCGGCACGAAGTCGTTTGGCAACGACGTTGGCCAAGCGATCCGCAAGCTGACCGACGAAGACGTGTGCGCGCGCCTCGACGCGGCGAAGACGCATGGCGAGTCCTTGCCGAGTTCGAACGGCAAGACGGCGGTGGTGGGCTTCTGCTGGGGCGGCTCGCGCAGCTTTGGCTACGCAATCGAGCAGAAGAAGCTCGGCGCGGCGGTCGTGTTCTATGGCGATGTGCCGGGAGCGACGAAGGACTCGGTTCCGCAGGACGCAATCGCGCGCATCGAGGCGCCGGTGCTCGGTCTCTACGGCGGCAACGACGCGCGCATCAACGCGACTCTGCCGCCGACGATCGCCGCGATGATGGAGCACAAGAAGACCTACGAGTTCCATGCGTTCGAAGGCGCCGGCCACGCGTTCATGAGTCGTCAGCCCGGCGTGAACACGCCCAACCACACGGCAGCCGCGGCGGCGTGGCCGCTGACGGTCGCGTTCTTGCGGCGGCACGTCGACTAGCCCGAGGGCGCGCCGCGCGGCGCCAGTCGGTGGCCACGGACAAATTGTCCCAATTGACTCGGACACTTTGCCCGCTACCGTTCGCCGCCCCCGATGTCGCGCGCGCACCTGCCAACCCTCGATCCTGCCTCCGCCGACTCGGCGGCTGCGCAGATCGCCGCCTTCTACCGGTCGGCGATTGGGTCTGGGCACCTGCGGGCGGGCGACCGGCTGCCGGCGATCCGCGAGGTCGCGGAGGCGACGGGTGCCACCCGGACCACGGTGCAGGACGCCTACAAGCAACTGTCCGACGAGGGACTCGTCGCGGGCGAAGTAGGGCGCGGCACGACGGTGTTGCCGGCGAGCGGCGGCGCGGATGCGAAGAGCCCGTTCAGTGCGTTTGCCGAGGCGGCCCTGCAGCAGATGCACGGCATGCCCGGTGCGCCCGCGCTGCCAGCGGGGCAGGCGCTCGTCGCCAACTTCGCCGAGCTGTCGCCGGATGGCGCGGCCTTCCCGGTGGAGGAGTTGCGCGCCGCGATGGATCGCGTGCTGCAGACGCGCGGCGGCGACGTGCTGGGCTACGGCCACGCGGCAGCGGGCCTGCCCGAACTGCGTCAGCTGATCTGCGATCGCGCGCGCAAGGATGAGCCGGGCGCGCGGCCTGACGACATCCTCGTCACGGCCGGCGCGCAGCAAGGACTCGACCTCGTGCTGCGCACGTTCTGCACGCAGGGCGACGCGGTCGTGCTGACGTCGCCGTCGTACCACCAGATGTTCGGGCTGCTGAAGGCGCATGGCCTTCGCGCGGTCGAGGTGCCGTTCTCGGACGAAGGGCTCGACCTCGTTGCGCTCGATCGCGCAGTGCGGCGCAAGGATGTGCGGCTCTGCTACCTCATGCCGTCGTTCCATAACCCGACGGGCAGGACGCTCAACGAAGCGCAGCGTCGCGCATTGATCGACATCGTCGCGCGCACCGATGCGCCGATCCTCGAGGACGAATACCAAGACGCGCTGCGCTTCCGCTCGGCTCCGCCGCCGTCCTTGCGCACGCTCGATCCGCGCGGGCTCACGGTGTCGGTGCACACGTTTAGCAAGGGGCTGTTCCCCGGCTTGCGCGTCGGTTGGGTTCACGGTGGGCCGCGCGTGATGCAGCCGATGGCTGCGGTGAAGCGCTTCGTCGACTTGGAGACGAGCCCGTTGATGCAGGCCGCGTTGTGCGCATTCGTGCAAAGCGGCGCGCTCGATCGTCATCTCGAACTGCAGACGCACGAACTGCGCGCGCGCCATTCCGCGTTGCAGCGCACATTGAAGCCGCTGCTTCCGCGCGGCGCGTCGCTGACCGATCCCGATGGCGGCTTCGTCGCGTGGCTCGAACTGCCCGAAGCGGGCCAAGGCGATCGCCTCGCCGAACTCGCGGCGTTGCGCGGCGTGCGCGTGGTGCCGGGTCGAGCGTTCGACGCCGAAGGGCGCCCGTCGCGCGGCGTGCGCTTGTCGCTGTCGCGCGCATCGGTGCCCGAGATCGAAGCGGGCGCGCGCGTCCTCGCAGAACTCACCAACGAACTCGTGCGCGGCCCAGCGTTGCTGGCCGTGCGCAACTACCTCTGACCTTCCTTCCTGTCGCTCCGCACATGACCAAGACCGCAACCAAGTCCGTTCCCGGTTTCACCCAAGAAGAACTCGTCACCAAGATCGGCTTCTGCGAACAGCTGAAGGGCGGCGTGATCATGGACGTGATCAACGCGGAGCAAGCGCGCATCGCCGAAGACGCGGGCGCGTGCGCCGTGATGGCGCTGGAGCGCGTTCCGGCCGACATCCGCAAGCACGGCGGCGTCGCGCGCGCGAGCGATCCCGACATGATCGCGGACATTCAGCGCACGGTGTCGATCCCGGTGATGGCCAAGGTCCGCATCGGCCACTTCGTCGAGGCGCAGATGCTCGAGTCGATGGAAGTCGACTGCATCGACGAGAGCGAAGTGCTCACGCCGGCCGACGAGCAGTTCCAGATCGACAAGCGCGCGTTCAAGACGCCGTTTGTTTGCGGCTGCCGCGACCTCGGCGAAGCGCTGCGTCGCATCCACGAAGGCGCTGCGATGATCCGCACGAAGGGCGAGGCCGGCACCGGCAACGTCGTCGAAGCGGTGCGTCACATGCGCGCGATCCTCTCGCAGATCCGCGAGCTGCGCGGTCTCGATGACAAGCACATGGAGAAGAAGGCCGTCGAGTTGCGCGTGCCGACCGAACTCGTCGCGTGGGTCGCGCAGCACCAGAAGCTGCCCGTTCCCAACTTCTCGGCTGGCGGCGTCGCGACGCCTGCGGACGCGGCGTTGATGATGCAACTCGGAGCCGAAGCGGTGTTTGTCGGCTCGGGCATCTTCAAGTCGGGCGATCCCGTCAAGCGCGCGAAGGCGATCGTGCGCGCGACGACGCACTACATGGACCCGAAGGTCCTCATCGAAGTGAGCCGCGGTCTCGGCGAGCCGATGGTCGGCATCGACATCCACGAGATGCCTGCGCACGAACGCTACGCGAGTCGCGGTGTCTGAGATGAAGAAGCAGCCGATCGTCGGCGTGCTCGCGCTGCAGGGCGACTTCGCGGAGCACGAAGCCGCGCTGCAGCGACACGGTGTCGCGACGCGGCAAGTGCGCACGGCGAAGGACCTCGACGGCATTGCGGGACTCGTGCTGCCCGGCGGGGAGAGCACGACGATGCTCAAGCTGCTCGACGTCGAAGGACTGTGGGAGCCGCTCGGCAAAGCACTGCGTTCGCGCATTCCGGTGCTCGCGACATGCGCGGGCATGATCCTGATTGCAGAGCGCGTCGAGAACCCGAGTCAGCGCAGTTACGGCATCCTGCCGATCACCGTCGTGCGCAATGGCTACGGACGGCAGTTTCATAGCGGCACGTTTGCGTTGAAGAGCGAAGTGCTGCCAGCGGGCACGACCGGCACATTCATTCGCGCGCCGCGCATCACGCATGTTGGCGAAGGCTGCAAGGTCCTCGCGTGGCGCGATGGCGATCCTGTGCTGGTGGAGATGATGGGGCGCGTGATCGCGGCGTGCTTCCATCCTGAGTTGGACGAGGATCACTTCGTCACGAAGCACTTCGTGTCGCTCGTCGAAGTCCACTGCGCCTGACCGGTCGCGGTCGCTGAGGAAGCGCGCGGGGGTTTGTTGACGCTCACTGGCGCCAGCGTGGCCTGCGCTTGCCGCCGCCGCGCGTGCATGTCGCCGCACCGCAATGCAGCGATGTCCAGGCGATGCGGTTGGGCGTTGGGGGTGACCGCAGTGAGGACCTGCGGAACGAATCCCGAGGAAGGTTGCCGTTACGACTTTGGTGCGGGGCTTCCGCGACGTCGCGACATCCATACGGTGAACCCATCGCGGGACGGGTCCCGCGACGCATCCATCTCTCCAATGCCTCTCCTACCCATGCACAAGCTGTTCGCTTCCACCGTTTCGGTGCTGGCGCTTGCCGCGATCGCGCAGGCGCAGACCTATGTCTTCGCTCCCGACAATGGCGCGCTGACTCAGCCCTCGACCTCGACGCTCGCGTGGCGCGACTCGACCACGGGCTTCCGTTCGCAGTTCATCTACGACACGTCGCACTTCACGAGCTTTGGCGTGAATGGCCCGTGCGTGATCAACCGCATGCGCTTCCGCGCGGCCAACAACAACACGGCCGTTGGCGGCAGCTACCCGGGTGACGGCCTCACGACCGGCGTGACGATCGACATCGGCACGAGCGCTACGGACTACAACGCCGCGAGCACGACCTACGCGACGAACCGCGGCGTGATGCAGAACGTGATGACGTTCGGCACGGTCACGGTTGCGGCTGGTGCGGGCACGACGCCCAACAACTACGTCATCGACATCGCGATCCCCGGCGGCTTCGTCTACGACCCGACGCTCGGCCAGGACCTGCTGATCGAAGTCAGCGGTCCGGACTTCATCGGCACGATCCCGTCGATGGCGACCGGCGTCTCGCTCGCGGCGAGCCGTTGCCAGCGCGTTGCGAACACGACGACGACGGGCCTCACGGGCACGTTCTCGGGCGGCTTCTGCCCGGTGGTGCTGTTTGACATCCTTGGCCCCGGCGGCCTGCCGGACAACGGCAGCGGCTTCCCAGTGCTGATCGGCGGCGCGGCCAACAACTACGGCGTCGGCTGCGGTCCCAAGCCGCGTTCGTTTGCCGAGCTGTTCCCGATCGCTGCGGCCAACCTCGATCTCGCCACGGGCTTCACGATGATCCCGGACGTGGCCGGCGCGCCGACGTCCTACACCGTGATTCCAGGCATCGGATCTCCAATGGTCCCGGTCACCGGCACGGCGCTCCTCAACAACGCTGCAACGCCTGCGGTGATGGCGGACGACGCGATGTCGCAAGCGTGCACGCTGCCGTGGGCGTTCCCGTTCGTCGGCGGCTCGACTTCGACGATCCACGCGAATACCAACGGCTACATCACCCTTGCGGCAACGGCGGCAACGGGCGGTGACTTCAGCCCGACGCTGGCTGAGATGGTGACGACCTCGACCTCCATCCACTCTGGTCTGCCCCGCTTCTTCCCGTGCTGGTACGACCTGTATGGCAACCGCAACGTGACGGTCAATCCCGCCGCGGGCGTCTACTTCCAGGTCGACCCGATCACCAACAAGGCGATTGTGACGTGGAACGACGTCGGCGAACTCGCGACGACGGTCGCTGGTGCCAAGAGCTTCAACTTCCAGGTCGAGCTGTCGCAGGACGGCACGATCGAAGTTCGCTACGGCGCGATGTCCACGTTTGGTAGCACGTCGCAGTCCAAGATCGTCGGATTCACGCCGGGCGCAGGCTCGCTGGTCCCGCCGTCGGTTGACCTGTCGGTTGCGATGCCGTTCCAGACGGGCGTCATCGACGACCTGCCGCTGACGATGTCGGCGACGCGTCCCACGGTCGGCCTGCCCTTCACGGTGACGACCAATGCGATCCCGGCGCCGGGCCTCGCGCTCAACTGGATCAGCACGGTCCAGTACAACCCGGGCATCGACCTCGCCATCCTCGGCGCGCCGGGTTGCGCGGCCTACATGGACGCCAATGCCTCGGTCCTCAACTCGCTGTTGATCGGCCTCGGCACCCAGTCGTTCAACGTGACGGTTCCGAGCAACCCGATCTTCGCCGGCGTGTCGCTCTACACGCAGTCGGCGGCCGCGAGCGGCTTCAACGCGCTCGGCTTCCAGACGGCCAACGCCGTTGCGCTCACGATCGGCAACGTGCAGTGATCGCTAGCTGATCGCGCGCTTTGTGCTGTGCGACGACGCGGGCCGCATCCTGGATTGGGTGCGGCCCGCATTCGTTTGTGGCCAGTGACGCGATCGTGCTAGCGCAGTGGTTGCGAACGGCTGCTGCGTAGGATCTCGCCATGCTTCGCTGGCTCGCTGCGTTCGCTTGTCTTGTGCTCGCGCTGCTGTGGTGGTCGTCGTCGCGCGGCGAGGTCACGCCGATCGACGCATCCGAGATCGCTTCGGAGTCGCAGGCCGTTGTCGAACGCGCAGACGGCAGCGCATCGCCTGCGCCGCGCGAGAAATCAGACGACGATGCGGCAAGCGAGCGCACCGAAGTGAGCAAACTGGACGATGCCGCGTTCGTCTCGATCGACGAAGACGGCAAGCCCATCGTCGATGCCGTGCGCGATGGAGTGGTCGTCGAGGTGCGCGAAGCCGATGGCACGCCATGCGCCAACTGCGTCATCGACGTGAACTGGCGCAAGGGCTTTGGCCTCTACGGTCACGATCGCGGTCGCACGGAGCGCGACGGCACGTTTGTGACGACGGTGCGGCAAGCGTCGTTCTTCGAGGCGTTGACGTTGCAGCATCCGGTGCATGGCGAACTGCAGAACGGTGCCGTGCCGATCGCATCGGCTGCGGATCCGCGTCGCGTTGTCTACGTCGTGCCGCGCATGGCGACGATCCGTGCGGTGGTGCGCGCGCTCGATGGCACCTCAATCGAGGGCGCAGAGGTCGAGTGGAGTTGCTACCCCGAGGCGCGCGGCATTCGCGAGACGATGCTTGTGCCAGATGCTCCAGCTGGCGAGACCAACGAGAAGGGCGAGATCACAGCCAACATTCCCGTCGGCTCGTGCGATGTGTCCGCTGCGCTGTCCGAAGGACGCGCCGCGCAAATCGTCACGATGCGCGTTCCACCCGAAGGCGGCGCCATCGATCTGATCGCGCTGCGTCCCGAGAATCGCATCGAGGTCGCAATCGAGGTTGCGTTGCCTCTAGGCGCGCAGTCTGCGCTTCGCCTCAACGCGTGGGGCAACTCGCCATTGCCTGCGCCGAAGTCGCCGCTCGTCACTGCGATCGAAACGAAGCAGCGCGACTACGAGCCAAAGATGGTGGACGCCACGCACTACACGGTCGAGGTCGATCCGTTGCCGTGGTTTGCGTCCGGTTGGACGGATGCGACGCACTTTCGCCGCGTCGATGTCGCTGCCGGACAACGAAGCGTGTTCCTCGATGTCGGCTCCGCTGCTGTCGCGGTGCGCGAGGATGACCGCAAGGCCATCGTCGTCGT
>JBEELK010000034.1:0-11431 GCA_041168165.1 Planctomycetota bacterium
AGCGCCCGAGAGCGCGAGCGGGGCGAACGGCGGACTGCGCGCGATGCTGCAGCAGCGCTTGGCATCGCAGCGCGAGTCGCGCGCTCGCGTCGAGTTGCCGCCGGGCGAAGTGCGCACCAACGCAGTCGGCAGCTACTGGAGCCGCACGTTGCGCTACCCAGAGGGCCACGTGCACGGGCGCATCGAACTCTCTCGCGCGCTGCAGCTCGATGGCGAGTTGCTTGCGAAGTGGGCGAAGGACCCTCGCTTTGCGTCGCTGCGCACAGACGAGTGTTTGTTCTTCGACACCGAGACCACGGGGCTTTCGGGCGGCGCTGGCACGATGGTGTTCACTGTCGGCCTCGGCTGGTTCGAAGGCGCAGACTTCGTGCTCGAGCAACTGTTCATGCGCGACTTCGGCGAGGAGCCAGCGATGCTGCAAGCGGTGGCACAGCGACTTGAAGAACGGCCCGTGCCGGTCAGCTTCGTCGGCAAGAGCTTCGATCGCCATCGCATCGCGGCGCGGCTCGCGGTGCATCGGATGTCGGCGCCGATCCTCACGGACCGACATCTCGATCTCTACTACGCAGCGCGTCGCGCGTTCGGCAAGGAGTTGCCCGACTGCAAGCTGCGCACGGTGGAGGAGCGACGGCTCGGCCTTGTGCGCGATTGCGATCTGCCGGGCAGTGAAGCTCCGATTGCATATCTGCAGTGGATCCGCGACGGGCGCGGTCCCGTCGATCGCGTGCTCGAGCACAACCGACTCGACGTGCTGTCCGTCGCGGCGTTGCTCGGGTTTCTCGCGGGTCGCTGAACCGCGTTGCGCAGCGCACGGAATCGCGCACGACGCATTGGTCCAAGAGTGGGACACGCTTTCTCGCTCGCCATCGCTCGCTGCACATGGGCCGAAATGACGGCATTCTGAGCTCCGTTCGTGCGCGCTCATGAGCCGATGGCGTCGCCTCTTCGCAGCGGAATGCTCATGCGGCGCGCAGTAGCGCTTTCACCGCTTCTTCCATCCACGATCCGCTGCGCACGCGCTAGCCGCGACACGGTGTCCCCTGCGGCCGTTTCCTGAGCAACACTGCTACACGGGCCGACGGTGCGGACTCACCTTCGGTTGCCCGTTTTCTTGACTGGGCCTCACTCCCGGTCACTTGGACTCATCTCGGAGACTCACATGTCGTTGACTCATATCGTTACTGCCGCTGGCCTCTTTGCCGGCATCTGCACTGCGCAGGCGCAGGATCCCAGCACGTGGATCCAATCCCAGTATCCGCAGATTCGCATGGCCAACCTCGAGGAGGTCATCGAACAGGGCACGCAGGCCGGGCTCGCGCAGACCCCGCAGCAGCTCTTGCAGCTGAAGAAGTCGCTGCGCCAACTTCAGGGCAAGGACCGGCAGATGCTGCCAGGGTTCCGCCAGCCTTCGCTGGGCCCGACGACCGGCGACCTGCCGATCTTCTCGATCGACAACGCGGTCGAGCACGAGAGCAACGACGGCTGGCAGTGGGCCGACGAGATGTCCGGACCGATCGCGAGCGGCAGCTGCGCCGAACTCAATGACGTCGACTGCTGGCGATACGTCGCGGCGCAGTCGGGTTTCTACACGTTCGAAGTGAAGGCCACTGGCACGTTCCCGATCGCCGACTCGTGGCTCGTGCTGCGCAACCACAAGGGCGACGCGATCGTCATCGACGACAATGGCGCTGGCGCCAACTCGCTGTCGCGCATCAACGTCTTCTTGCCTGCTGGCACCTACTTCGTCGAAGTGTCGGGCTACAACGGCACGGGCGGCGGCACGTATGAGATCCACGCGACGCGCGACAACGCGAACGTCATCCCGCTGACCAACGCGGGCGCCGCGGGCACGACGCAACTGCCAGCAAGCGCTACGACGCACGACGTGTTCTCGTTCACGGTGCAGGACAGCACGGTTGCGATCGAGATCGCTTCCGGCGGATCGGACACCGCGCTCGTCGTGCAGCGCGCGGATGGCGGCATCGTCTTCGCCAACGACGACAGCTACTGGGGCGTGTTTGACGCCGCGGCCGACATCGATCTGCCAGCTGGCCAGTATTACGCCTACGTGTGGGATGCGCGCGGCTTCGCCGGCACTCCGTTCAGCATGACGTTCGACTCGCTGCCCAAGACGTTTGGCGACCTGTCGACCCTTGGCGCCACGACCGACTGGATCCTCGGCGACGAGTCGATGCGCCTGGCGCGCGTGGATCTGGCTCAGGCTGCGCACATCGTGCTTGAGACCGGCGACGCGCTGCCCGCTCCGATTGGCGACACCAATGTGGCGCTGCTCGACCGCGATCTCGACTACATCCTCGACGTCGAGGATGGCATGGTCGCTGGCCCGGCGGACTACTACGGCCGCGTCTCGATGAGCTTGCCCGCCGGCACTTACTGGGTCGCGGTCACGCCGTTCCTCGGCTCGTGGGGCGACTACGCGCTGACCTGCGCGACGTTGCCGTATGCGCCGACGGCCTCGGCGCAGCTCGGCACGACTGTGGCTTCGATCGCCGGGTTCGGCGATGTGAACACCTACGTCGTCGAGAACGGCACGCAGGCGAGCGTCCAAGTGCGCGGTTCGGACTTCTACTTCGGCATCCTCGGTGCGGACGGCGAAGTCTCGACCAACACGCTGTGTGGCCTCCTGCACCCGCAGGCTGGCGAACTGCTGCGCGGCGGCAGCACGATCTTCACGTGGGACCGCTTCGACTACACGGCGACGTTGGACATCCAAGTGATCCCGCCGCTCTACGTCGCTGCGGATGGCATCACGGTGATGTCGCGCGCCAAGGATGGCGATGACGTGTGGATGTTCGCGAACTTCCAAGGCCAGACGGCTGGCTACAACTTCAACGCGGGCGACCGCGGCTTCCTGTGCCTGCCGCTCGACGCGCTGCTGCTCACGATCGACCACCGCCGCGCTGGGGCGACGGGCACGAACACGTGGTTCCAACTGCCGGTCGGCCTCACGGGCGTCGATCTGCAGACGGGCGACGTGCACAACGGCCTCACGTGGCCGGCGCCCGCCTTCGCGACGTGGCGCAACGTGTTCTCGTTCTGACCTGCGTGCGCTAGCCGCAGCGCTCTGCTCCTGGTCTCCAGCGGTCGGCTTCATTCCTCCGACCGCGCTGTCCAACGCTCAGGAACGAGCGCCAACGCCGCGCATCGCAACGAGAAAGCCGCGTCCTGATGGGCGCGGCTTTCTGCATTTCCGGGCTGCCCTTCAGAGGTAGCGCTGCACCCGTTGCCAGTAGCCGAGCGTCGCGTCCTTCTGGGGTCCGGTCGGCCCGCCGTTGTGCACGCGCGCGATCGTCTCGGCATAGCCGTGTGACAACGCGTCCGCTGCGTAGCGACGCATGTAGGCGAGGATCACGCGCTCGGCATAGGCGCGATTGCGGCAGTCTTCGTAGGTCCCGCCGAGATCTGGATCGCCGCCTCTGGCATCGAGCCAATAGACGAAGTGGATCTGATACGGACCGATCGCGCGCCCGTCGTCGCCGTCCGGAGGGTTGTCGCGGCCGCCGCTCTCGACTTGTCGGATCGCTTCCAGGATCTCCGCGATGGGCCAGGCGCGCGAACTGCCGCCGACCGGCATTGCCAGCAGCAGCAGTGCAGCGAAGAACGGCAAGAACGCCGCCACGAACGCGCGAACCGACGGGTCCTGGAGCGACCAGCCTGACATCGATCGCGCGGATCCTGCCTTAGCCTTCAACTCGCTCACTCCGAGGTTTTCGACGACTCCGTCTCATCCTTCTGCAGCGGCAGGATGCGCACGCGCTCGGCTCGACGGTTGTTGGCCTTGGTGACGATGAAGCGGAAGCCTCGGAAGTCGATCTCCGCGCCAGCCCACGGCACGTCGCCGAGTTGCTCGCCCAAGAAGCCGGAGACCGTCGTGCTCTCGGATTCGACGTCATGGAGCCCGAGCTTCTCGAACACCTTGCGCGCCTCGGCTTGGCCACGGCACAGCATCGAACCATCGGGCCGCGACACGAGCTGCGTTTCGTCCGCGTCGAGTTCGTCTTGGATCTCGCCGACGATCTCTTCGAGCACGTCTTCGAGGGTCACGATGCCTTGGATCGCGCCGTACTCGTCCACGACCAGCGCCATGTGCCTCTGCTCCTTCTGCATGTTGCGCAGCAAGTGGTTGAGCTTCTGCGTCTCCGGCACGAAGAGCAGCGGCACCATCAACTCCTCCCAATCCGGCTCTGTGCGCGTGCGCAGGTGGAACAGCAGTTCCTTGGTCAGCACCACGCCTTTGCTGCCGTCGAGGTCGCCAGTCGGCGTGAACGGGAAGCGGCTGTGGCCCGTGCGTTGCAACGTCTCGAGCGTCTTGTGCAGCGACTCCGTCCCAGACAAGAACGCCACGCGGTGGCGCGGCACCATCACGTCGCGCACGCGTCGATCGCGCAATCGCGTTGCATTGGCAATGATGTCCGCGGTCAGCGAGCCGAACGCGCCTTGCGCGTGGCCCGCGGTCGCGAGCAGGCGGATCTCTTCGAGGGACTGGTGGTGATCGCCATCTCGCTGGCCGACCAAGTGCGAGACCAAGCGCGTGACGATCAGCAGCGGTCGCAACAGCCGGACGAGGATGTCGACCGTGTGCGTCACCGGAACCGCGAGCGAGTTCGCATGCACGACGCCGATCGTCTTCGGCGTGATCTCGGTGAGGAGCAGCACGGCGATGGTGAAGGACACCACGAACCACCAGTCCGACGTGTCTGGGAACGCGACCACGAAGCTGGCCGCCGCGACCGCCGCGCCGGCGGTGTTGGCGATGGTGTTCATCACCAGGATGGCCGCGATGGGTTGCTCAGGCTTGGCCTTGAACTCCTTCAGCAGCGAGCCCGCGCGCTTGCCCGACCTGACCAAGCTCTCCACGCGCGACTGCGTGATGCTCAGGAACGCTGCTTCCAGCAGCGAGGAGGCGAACGAAACGATCAGCGCGAACGTGACGCAGAGGACAAAGAGGAGCATCGGAATGGCGGGGAGGGGCCCCGGCGGGGCAGAAGGCTAGCGGGGCCGCTCGCTGCGCCCCAATGCCGGGGTGGAAAAGGCGCACGCTGGCGTCCTAGCCGGCTCCGCGCGGTTCTGGCTCGGCCCAAAAACACAGCGAGCCGTCCCGCTTCGCAGCGGGACGGCTCGCGCGTTATGTGCTCTGCAGCGCGCGTTAGCCGCGTGCGCAGACCGTCATGCCGCCACCAGTCGGCGCGACCGCCGTCTGCTTGTATTCCTCGAGCGTGAACGAGTCGACCGCGACGGCCTCGGCGCGTGCCGCCTCGGCTTCGCGCGCGAGCTTGCGCTCCTCGTCCGTCAGCAGGCCGATCTCGCATGCGCGATCGAGCAGTTGCTCGGGGCGCGCCTTCGGCAGGCGGCCGGACTTGACGCCGTCCTTCAGCTTCTTGAGCACCGGTTCGACGTCGAGCGACAGCTGCAGCGCGCGTTCGAGGCGGCCGAGCGCCGACGTCGACGACGCGGGGATGTGCATCCCGGGCGTCAGGCGATCGCGTTGCTCAGACGGTTGCAGCAGCGTGCGCGCGACCTTGCCGCCGACTCGGTCGTTCGGCATCGAGCCAATCGAGTTGAGGCGCGACATCCACGCGAGCGGGCCGCGCAGGGCCCACGTGAGGCCCGGAACCTGCAGGTTCTCGAACAACCCGTCAAAGGCCTGTTGGATGCGCGCGAACGCGTAGTCCATGCTCCATTGCAGGAGCGGCAGGTCCTCTTGCTTGCGGCCTTCGGCTTCGAAGCGGCGCAGCACCGCGGCGCCGAAGTACATCCAGCTGAACGCGTCGGCGTAGCGGCCGGTGATCTTCTCCTTGCGCTTCAGGTTGCCGCCGAGCGTGCCCATCGCGGCATCCGCCCAGAAGGCGAACTTGGCCGAGCACCAGCTGAGCTTTTTCCAGTAGGGCTTCGCCGGTCCGCCGACGGGCGACTGCGCGATCGCGCCGCGCGTGAGGCCGAGCAGCATCGCGCGCACGCCGTTGCGGGCGACGTGGCCGATGTGGCCCCACAGGCTCGCGTCGAACGCCTTGACGTCGTTGTTGCCGAGTGCCTCGATCTCCTTGTAGGCGAACGGGTGGCAGCGGATCGCACCCTGGCCGAAGATCATCAGCGTGCGCGTCAGGATGTTGGCGCCTTCGACCGTGATGCAGATCGGCGTGCCGGTGTAGGCGTTGGCCATCAGGTTGCGCGGGCCGCGCGAGATCGCGGCGCCGGCCATGACGTCCATGCCGTCATTGACGACCTGACGCCACATCTCGGTCGTGTTGTACTTCATCATCGCGGTCACGACCGCGGGCTTCTGGCCCTGGTCGAGCGCGCCGCACGTGTAGCGACGCGCGGCCTCGAGGATGTAGTTGAAGCCCGCGATGCGCGCGAGCGGCTCTTCGATGCCTTCGAACTTGCCGATCGGCAGGCCGAACTGGCTGCGCACCGCCGAGTAGGCGCCGACTGCGCGCGCGGTCAGCTGCGCGCCGCCGCTGCTGCACGCGGGCAGCGAGATGCCGCGGCCGGCCGCGAGGCATTCCATCAGCATGCGCCAGCCTTGGCCGACGCCTTGCGCGCCGCCGATGACCGCTTCTTCGAGCGGAACGACGACGTCCTTGCCGTTGGTCGGGCAGTTGTAGAACGGCACGCCGAGCGGGTCGTGGCGACGGCCGAGCACGACGCCTTGCGTCGAGGTCGGGATCAGCGCGCACGTGATGCCGAGGAACGGGCCCTTGCCGAGCAGGTTCTCGGGGTCGTGAAGTTGGAACGCGAGGCCGAGAACGGTCGAGACCGCGGCCAGCGTGATGTAGCGCTTGTTCCAGTTGAGGCGGACCATCAAGCGGCCGTCCTCACCGCGGAACACGACGCCGTGGCTCGAGATCGCGCCAGCGTCCGAACCCGCGTTGGGCTCGGTGAGCGCAAAGCACGGGATCTCTTCGCCGCGCGCGAGCGCGGGCAGCCAGCGGTCCTTCTGCGCCTCGGTGCCGTAGTGAATCAACAGCTCGGCCGGGCCGAGCGAGTTGGGGACCATCACCGTGATCGCGAGCGGCAACGAGCGCGACGTGAGCTTCGTCACGACGGCGCTGTTGCACGACGCCGACAGGCCAAGCCCGTCGTATTCCTTCGGGATGATCATGCCGAAGAAGCGCTCGCGCTTGAGGTAGCTCCAGACCTCGGGCGGCAGGTCGCGCTGCTGCGACACTTCCCAGTCATCGGTCATCTCGCACACGCGCGCGACCGGGCCGTCGAGGAACGCCTTCTCTTCCTTGCTGAGGTCCGGGTAGTCCGCCGACGCGAGGCGTTCGAGGTTGGGCTTGCCTGAGAACAGTTCGCCGTCGAGCCACACTGAGCCCGCGGCGATCGCGGTCTTCTCGGTCTCGCTGATCTGCGGCAAGAAGCCGCCGTCCCGCATGAGCTTCATCACGCGCGCGCTGAGCACTCGGCGCAGCGGCGTCACGAGGAAGAACGCGAGCGGCGCTATCACGGCGATGCCGAGCCACAAAGGCGCGCCCATCAGCCACAGCGTCGCGGCGGTCACCGCGGCGAACTGCCACAGGCGCGCGCCGGAGTAGATCGGCAGCAGCACGAGCAGCAGACCTGCTGGATACGCGAGCCAGGATGGCGCTGAAGACAGCGCCCCGTAGGTGTTGTTGAGCCAGTCCATCGGCGATGCAGGAAAACCCGGTATGGCGGGTTCTTCGGCAGTCCGCCGCCGCCGTCTTGCGGGCGTTCCGGGGAGGACTAGTCCATGCGATGGGGCGGGCTACGGAAGTTCCGATGCCAGTGACGTCGTGGGCTACGTCTGGCGATCGCAGATGCTCAAAGATCGCGCGCGAAGAACCGATCGCATGCGTGGTGGCCGGTGCTCCCTTCTGCGCAGGTTTGTTCTCGAAAGCCCTCGCGGCGATACAGCGCCTGAGCCTTTTGCATCGGGCTTGCGGTCTCCAAGTAGCAGCGTCGGTAGTCGCATTCGCGCATCTCGTCGAGCAGGCGTCGCAGCAACCGGGTGCCGAGGCCTTTGCCCCGCGCGCCGGGCAAGAAGTACATCTTGCGCAGTTCACACGTCGCGTCGGCAGTCGAGGATCCCTCGAGTCGACCAAAGCCGCCGCCGCCTACGACTGCGCCTTCGTGTTCGAGCACGAAGTAACGCGATCCGGTTGCTGCGTAAGACTCTGCCAACGCGTGCGTCTCTGCGTCGTGCAGCGCAAAGCCGCGCCCTGTGCAGCCGTGCTCCGTCAGCACGCCAATCACGATCGCAGCCATCGCGGCGTTGTCGGCGGCCTGGATCGGTCGGATCTGAAAGGCGGAATCGTCGTGCACGCGCGCAACGATCGGCTCGCCGGCGCGTGCGTCAAGGCGCGTGCGCATTCGTCGGCTGTCGCATGCGACCGCTGCTCGTTGCGAGGCGGCTTCGCAGCCCGCTGTGCGTCGTCGATGCGCGGCCCACAACGGCCACCCGCCGCGATGGTGCGGCGCAACCCCAGAGATTCCGTCATGCGCATCGTACGTTCCACGTTCGCCGTCGTCGTGTTCGCCACGTTCCCGCCGATCCTGCTCATTGCCCAGGAACCGTCCGCGTCCGGCTCGCTGCACGAAGCCCGCGAACGTGCGCCTGAGCCGATCCTCGTCTCCGCCAAGCCGCTGCTCGATGCAAGCCTGTGGTATGTGGTCGCGCCGAAGAAAGGCGAGGCCGAGAAGGTCGAAGAAGTCGGCATCGTGCGCGACTTCGTCATCGAAGCCGCGATGGGGCGCATCGAGTCGATCGTTGTCGAGCCAAAGCCCGGCAGCGCGCTCGCGAAGACGCGGCTGTTGTCGATGCACAAGGTGCGCTGGGACGCGGGACGTTCGGCGTTGGTCACCGAGCTCGACAGCAAGCAGGTCGATGCATTGCCGAACTTCGTCAAGCAGGAGCACGTGCTCGTGGGCAAGGAGCCCGGCGAGCGGCGCGCCTATTTGATGAGCGAGGTCTGCGGCAAGCAGATCGCGTGCTGTTTGCCAGGCGAAGAGTTCGACGTGGCGAACAAGGCCGTGAAGGACAAGAAGGAGCACAAGCCTTCGCCGCTGCAGTTGGAGACCGTGTGGTTCAAGGCCGACGGTAGCCACGAAGCTGCGTTTGCGGCGGTCAGCGTCGCTGCCAAGGTTCGGCTGTTGCCGTATGCGATGCTGCGGCTCTCGTGCAAGGAAGGCGACGTCAAGGTCGCGACCGCGTTGAAGGAGAGCGTGTTCGAGAACGCGCCGGAGTATCTGGCGACGCGCGACGGCAAGCAGCCCGGCGACACGCTGCGCCATCAGGTCTACCAGCACTTCAACGTCGCGTCGCCGAAGTGGGACGTGTCGACCGCGGTCAGCGAGGCGTCGATGAACCGCAGGTGAACGCGCCGGCGCGATGCGCGCGCAACGAGCCGGTGGGTTGCTACTGACTCAGTTCGCGCGCTTCGCGCAGCACGCGTTCCCACTGGAACGCGGGGCCCGGGTCCGTCTTGTTCTTCTGCACGTGGTAGTGGCCGACGATGCCGTCGAACTGCATGAGCTGTTCTTCGGGCAAGTTGGTCATCAGCACTGCGCCATCTTTGCCGCGCGGCGCATCGAGTTGGATTCGCGGGAACACGCGATGCAGCGCTGCGCACAGCCTTGCGAGCGCGCGGTACTGCTCCTCGGTGAAGTCGAACTGCCACTGCTCCTTGCCGTGGATCGCGCCCGACACGATGTCGGGCCGCGCCGGTCGCGGCACGAAGCCCTGCGTGCGCAGCCCCGTCTCGCCGAGGAACGCAGGGAACTTCATGCGCCAGCCAACTTCGTCCTGCTCGTACCACCGCATCATGTCGGGGTGGCGCGCGCGCGGATACGTGCCGGGATGCGCGATCTCGACGCCGATCGACGCCTTGTTGGCGTAGGTCGCGTGGTGCGCCTGTTCTTGTAAGTCGAGCGTTTGGTAGATCGTGCCGTCCGTGTCGAGCAGGAAGTGCACCGACAGGTTGCGCACGTCCTGCAGGATCTTGAAGCACTGGCGCGACGTGCCCGCGACGTCGAAGTGCAGCACGAAGAGGTGCACGACCGAACGCAGTTCGTCGAGCTTCCAACCGCGCGCCGTGACGCTGCGTTCGAGTTCGGTGGGTAGATCCGCGCGCACCTTGCGGTAGCGCACTTGCCCATCGGGCGGCTCCTCGGTCTTGAAGCGCTTCTTCGTCTGGTACGCGTCGTAGCCGCCTTCGTCATGCCACAACACGACGGGCGCCCCGACATGGAACATGCGCCCCGCCGCGACGATCTCGTCGCCTTCGCGCGGCGGCGGCGCGCTCACGCAATGCGCGAGCAACAGGCACGCAGCCGCTGCGGCGAACGCGGCGAGTCGGCGTGGGCGTCTCGCCACAGAACGAGCAATCTCTGCGGCGGGGGCGGGCTCTGGAGTGGGGTCGTGCATCGGCGGGTCGCGACGAGGGCGCCGCACGCTACGCGAAGCGACCCGCTCGCGCGCGCCCTCGTCGCTGCGGTAGCGTGCCGCTCGCCATGAAGAGCCACCGTCCCGACATCGCCGCCTTCCTCGAGCAGGGCTCGTTTGCCGTCGTCGGCGCGTCCCAAGATCGCGCCAAGTACGGCAACAAGTGTCTGCGGTGCTACCAGCAGCACGGGTTGCCGGTCGTTGCGGTCAACCCAAAGGGTGCCGACGTCGAAGGCGCTTCGGGCCATGCGTCGCTCGCGCTGGTGCCCGACACGGTGCGCGCGGCGTCGGTGGTAGCACCGCCAGCGGCAGCGATGGGGATCGTGAAGGACGCGATCGCGCGCGGCATCCGCCACCTGTGGTTCCAGCCGGGTGCCGAAGAAGCGTCCGCTTCGGTTACAGCTCGCAGCGCGGGTATCCACGTGATCGACGACGGCGCGTGCGTGCTCGTTGCGCTCGGCTTCCGCGACGAATGAGCGCGCAAGCCACGCGCGCGGCCATGGCTTGAGAATGCGGGGAGAGGGACTCGAACCCTCACGGCCGGTTAGGGCCCGCGGCTTTTAAGGCCGCTGCGTCTGCCATTTCGCCATCCCCACGCGTGCGCGGGATCATCGGGGCTCGCGGGGCCGCCGACAACACCATGGCGCGAATGCGCGCGCGCTGCTCCGATCGCGCGATCGACCCGCTGCCCGCACGCTTGCCCAAAGACACGTTCTCGCGCCTCGCTGCGTTCTACGCCGCGACCTATGCGGCGCTGGGCATCTACATGCAGTTCTTCCCCGTCTGGATGCACGATGTGGGTGGGCTCACGCATCGCGAAGTGACGCAGGCGCAGACGGGGCAGATCTTCGCGCGCACGTTCGCGGGGCCAATCCTCAGCCAGCGCGTCGATCGCAACGGCAGGCCGACGCGCATGGTGGTGTTGCTGTCGCTGCTCAGCGTGTTCGCGTTCGCGTGCTTCGATCTCGCGCGCGGCATGTGGCCGATGTTCTGGTGCTGCGTGCT
>JBEELK010000035.1:0-8463 GCA_041168165.1 Planctomycetota bacterium
GAACTGATCGCAGTCCCACTTGCCGTCCTCGTCCTGGTGGTTCTTGAGCCACTCGAGGCCGGATTCGATTGCCGCAGCGGTCTGCTTGCCGCCGCCGCCCATGCCGCCGCGGCCACCGCCACGACCGCCATACTTGCCACCAGCGCCGCCGCCCATGCCGACGGCTGCGTTCCACTGGTTGCTGTCGAACGCGGACTCTTTGCTGGTCGCGTCGCTGGTCGGATCAAAGCTCGCGTCGTTGTTGTTGTTCTCGGTGGTCTCCGTGACCTCCGAGTCCTGCAACACGGGCTCGTCCTTCGTGATCTCTTTCTCCGGCTCCGGCGGGGGAGGCGGAGGCGGCTCCTCGATCTGCTTCTGATCCTGGAGCTGCATCTCGACCTTGATCTCTTCGGTCTTGGTCGTGCTGGCCGGGACCAGCACGTAGGCGAGAAGAAGGACCACAGCGTGGGCGACCGCCGAGAGGATCAACCACGGTGCGTGGCGAATCTGCTCGGCCATCAGGTCCTGGAACGACGGCTGCTCCTGCTCCCAGATCGGGAGCACCTTGGAGTCGACGTGGAGCTTGGTGGGGTCTATTTGGGCCATGGGACGTCGCTTTTCTCCGATGCTCAGACTGGCGCGGCTTGCGTCAGTCGGCAGCGAATGCCCGTGCAACGGAGCGGGCTGAGAGGGGGTTCAGCGGGCGCGAAAGTAGAGCGGCGGCGAGCGGGTCGGGCAAGCGCGTCGCGAGGCGCTTGTGACAGAAGGACCGCGGCCGCGCGAGCCGACCTAGTCGCGTGCCTCGCTCAGGCCCCGCCGTTGCGGAGGTCCGCAGGCTGCCAGACGTGGGTGCGCTCCTTGGCGCGCCGGCGGGTCTGCTCCAGGAGCCGGTCCTGGATCCGCTGCTCCAGCAGGTCGCGGATCAGCTTCTGGACCTCCGGCGAATCGAACGGCTCCTTCTTGGGGCCCTCGTATTCGAGCACCTTCCAGACGCGGAAGCCGCTGCCGCCCTCGATCGGGTCCGACACCTTGTCCTTGGGGCCCGCGAGCGCGAACTCGACCTGGTCCTGGCGGCGCGTCTGCTTCGACTCCTCGTCGATGCGCAGCACTTCGGGCGCGAGTGCGCCGGCCTTCTCAAACCTGGCCGCGAGTTCTGCCGGCGAGAGCAGTTCCTTCCGCCACGCCTCCGCCGCCTCCTGCGCCGCCTGCCGCGCGCCGGGGCCCGAGAACGCGACTGAGCCGAGCACCGCGAGGCTGCCGCGCTCGAACTCCTTCAAGTTCTCGCGGTAGAAGGTCCGCATCATCCGCGGCGTGATGAACAGGTTGCGCTGGTTGTTGAAGCGCGTGTTGATCGCCATCGCGCGCGTCAGGCTCGACATCTTGTCGACGCGCTGCTCGCGCACGAAGGTCTCCCAGTTGCGGCCTTGGCGCGCCTGTTCTTCGGTGACTGCCTGCAGCGTGCCGAGCTTGCGGACCAACTCGCGCTCTTCGTCGCGCATCTGGTCCTGAAAGATCGACTCGACGCGATCCGGCGGAAAGATGCCGAGCGTGATCGCGCCCTGCGCGAGCGCGTGCTGGTCGATCTTGCTGTTGAGGTTGCGCTGCATCAGCGCGCGCTTCTCGCCGAGCGGCAGTTGGCGGCCGCGCTCTTGCTCCGCCGTGCGGATCTGGCCCAGCGTCAGCGCGAGCACTTCGCGGTTCAGGATCACGGCGTCGTTGACCGTCGCCATCACGCGGTCGAGCAGCACGGCGCCTTGCAGCGGATCCTCTTGCGCGCAAAGCGGAGCAAGAAGGCAGCTAGCGAGCAGCAGCGTGCGGGCGCGCGATCCGTTCATCGGCGGCGCATCTTGTGCGCGGGCGCGCGGCCGGACAAGGCATCGAGCAAGAACTGCAGCACATCCTCGCCCTTCGGCTTCTTGCTGCGGAACGGCGGCAGGATCAGGTGCGTGCGGCCCGCTTCGACGGGACGAACGTCGGCGAAGCAATCGAGCCAGCTGCCGCCGAGCGGCACGCCCGGCGGATGCCGCACGACGAGGCGATCGTCGTCGACCCATTGCACCGACAGAAGTCCGAGGCCCTGCAGTGCGTGCTTCAGGCGGAACGTGTTGAGCAGGTTTTGCACCGGCACCGGCAACGCGCCGAAGCGATCGCGCAGGTCCTGCTGCAGCGTTTGCAGTTGTTCGTCGTCGACAGCCGCGTCCATCTCGCGCAGCAGTTCGAGTCGCAGGCGCGGATCGGCGAGGAACTTCTCGGGCAAGTGCGCGCGCAGTCGCAGGTCGACGTCGACTTCGACGACCGTGTGCAGCGCGGGTCGCTTCTCCTTGTGCGCCTGCACCGCTTGCTGCAGCAGTTGGCAATACATGTCGTAGCCGACCGCCGCGATGTGGCCCGATTGCTGCGGCCCGAGCAGGTTGCCGGCGCCGCGGATCTCGAGGTCCTTCATCGCGATCGCAAAGCCTGCGCCGAGTTGCGACAGCTCTTCGAGCGCCTTGAGCCGCTTCTTCGCGTCCTCGCTCGGCGGCGCGTCGTGGTCGAGCATCAGGTAGCACCACGCCTTCTGGTCGTTGCGGCCAACGCGGCCGCGGAGCTGGTGCAACTCGCCGAGCCCGAACTGGTCTGCGCGGTCGATCAGGATCGTGTTGGCGCGCGGCAGGTCGAGGCCGTTCTCGACGATCGTCGTCGACACCAAGATGTCGAACTCGCCGCGCACGAACGCGCGCACGGTCTTCTCCACCTCGTCCTCGGACATCTGGCCGTGGCCGATCGCGACGCGCGCGCCCGGCGCGAGCTTGCGCAATCGCGTGGCGATGGGCTCGAGGTCCGCGATGCGGTTGTGCAGGTAGAACACTTGCCCGCCGCGCGCGAGTTCGCGCGTCACGGCTTCGTGCAGCAGATGGTCGTCGCGGAACACGACGCGCGTCTCGACGTCTTGCCGTCCCGGAGGCGGCGTCGCGAGCGTGCTGATCGCGCGGATGCCGAGCAGCGAGCTATGCAGCGTGCGCGGGATCGGCGTCGCGGACAGCGTGAGCACGTCGACGTCGGTGCGCAGTTGCTTCAGCTTCTCCTTCTGCCGCACGCCAAAGCGCTGCTCCTCGTCGACGACGATCAGCGCGAGGTCCTTCCACTCGACGCTCTGGCCGAGCAGTTGGTGCGTGCCGACCACGACATCGACCTGCCCTTGCAGCAGGCGTTCGTGCACTTCCTTGCGTTCCTTCGTCGTGCGGTAGCGCGACAGCAACTCGACGCGCACGCCAAACGGCTCGCATCGGCGCTGGAACGTGCGCGCGTGTTGCTCCGCGAGGATCGTCGTCGGCACCAGCACTGCGACTTGTCGGCCGTGCAGCGCCACGCGGAACACTGTGCGCAGCGCGACCTCAGTCTTGCCGAAGCCGACGTCGCCGCACAGCAAGCGATCCATCGGTGTTGCCTTCTCCAGGTCCGCCTTGATGTCTGTCCACGCCGTCGCTTGGTCCTCGGTGTCGCGGAACGGAAACGCGTCGAGGAAGTCGCGCTCGACGGGGTCCTGCGTGTGCGGCGGCCGCTGGATCTTGGCGCGCGCGGCCTGCACTTCGAGCAGGTCGGCCGCCATGTCGAACACCGCTTCTTGGACCTGTTCCTTCCGGCGCGAGAAGCCTTTGCCGCCGAGCTTGTCGAGTTGGATGCCCGCCTTGCTGCCGACGTACTTCTGGACGAGGTGGATCTTGCTCGCGGGGACGAGCAGCGTCACATCGTCGGCGAAGCACAGGCGCAGATGGTCCTCGGCGCTCTCGCCGCGCTCGACGAGTTCCATGCCGAGGAACCGGCCGATGCCGTGCACTGCGTGCACGACGTAGTCGCCGGGGCCCAGCTCGAAGAAGCTCTGGATCGCGCGGCTCGGCGCAGCCACGCGTTCGCGCACGCGCGCTTGCTGCGGCACGCCGGCGAACTCGACGTTGGACAGCACCGTGCACGACAAGTCGGGCACGCGGAAGCCGCGCGAGATCGCGCCGATGCGCAGCGAGACCTGCTCCTTGTCGAGGTCGATCTGCTTATGCGCGAAGATCTCCAGCAAGCGCTGTTGCTCGGACTCGCTGCGGCACACGAGCAGCACGCGGCCTTGCATGCCGCGCACGGAGCGCAATCGACCGATGGGGTCCGCTTCGCCGGATCCGACCGCGCTGCCCGCGGACAGGATCTTGAGGTCGAGGTCGTGGCTCGGCAGCGCCGACAGCCGCAACTGCGCGCAGTTGCGCAGCTCTTCGTCGAGCGCCGCAAGGCCGCGCGGGAAGCCGCTGTCGAAGCTCGCGAGCATCGACGTGCGCTGTTCGATTCGCAGCGGCTCGTAGAACATGACGAGCAAGTCGCGCAGTTCGACGTGCGACAGCACGGTCGCGTCGTCTTCGAGCGCATCGCTCGCGCCGAATAGCAGCTCGACGCGTTCCTTCACTTCGACGGTGCGCTGGCTCGTCGGGTCGAACGAGCGAATCGACTCCAGCGTGCGGTCGAAGAACTCAAAGCGCAGAGCGGCGTCGGCGCCCAACGGGAACACGTCAACGACATCGCCGCGCGCGCTCACTTCGCCCGGCGCCAACACGAGCGGCACGGAGCGGAGGCCCGCCGCGCTCGCTTGCTGCATCAGCGCGTCGCGATCGAGTTGCTGGCCCGCGACTAGAACGACGCGGCCCTTCTGCAGCGCCTTCTTGGCGGGCGCCTTTTGCAGCAGCGCTTCGATGCAGCCGACCGTCACCGAGCGCGGCTTCTGCGCGTTGGCGAGCGCCTTGTGCCGTTCGCTGCGCGTCTGCGGATCGGGCTGCTGCGCGTCGTCGAGCTCCTGCTTTGGCAGCACGGAGGACGCGATCGAGAAGCATGCGAGGTCCGATTGGATCTGCATGCTGTCGACGTCGTCGGCGGTGAGGACGAGCGTCCTGCCCTTGTGCCGCTGCAGCACGCACGCGAGGAGCAGCGCGGCGCTGCCGCCCCAGAGTCCGCCGACTTTGCGATGGCTACAGAGCTCGACGGCTTCAAACACGCGCCGCACGGTTGGCAACGCGGCAAACTCGGCGAGAAGCCGATCCAATGGGTCGACGAGCTGCGGCATCGTGCGGTCGCGCGGTTCAGGCTTGCGCGGCGTTCGTTTCGTCGCGCAGCTTGTGCAGGAGGCGAGCGGCCGCAGCTTTCTCTGCCGAGCGCTTGTTGGGGCCCGAGCCCTCCGCCGAGCGGTCGTCGGGCAAGCGCGCGAGCACGCGGAACTGCTGCTCGTGCTGCAGGCCGCTCGTGCCGACGAGGTCGTAGCGCGGCTGGCCGAGCTTGTGACGTTGGCAGTGGTGCAGCAGCGCCGTCTTGCTGTCGATCGCCGGCGCGTCCTCGGACGGCTCGGCGGCCGCGTTGCTGAGCACGTGGCGCTTCACGAATGCGCGCGCCGCGCGCACGCCACCGTCGAGATAGATCGCGCCGAGCACCGCCTCGACGAGGTCGGCGAGGATGCGTTCGCCGTCGCGCTCATTGGTGCGCAGTCCCTTGCCGACGAGCAGGTGGTTGGACAGGTCGAGCTTGCGCGCGATCGCCGCGAGCGGCTTGCGGCTCACGTAGTGCGAGCGCGTCTCGGTCAGCTGGCCTTCGGGGATCTCGGGTTCTTTTTGGAACAACGCGTCGGCGACAGCGAAGTTGAGGATCGCGTCGCCCAAGAACTCGAGCCGCTCGTAGTTGCGCTTGCCTTCGTTGCCCGTCGACGCGTGCGTCAGCGCGCGATCGAGATGGTCCAAGTCCGTGAACTCGTGGCCGAGCTCCTTCGCCAACGCGCGAAGCAGTCGTCGGCGAGCATCCTTGGGCGCAGAAGAACGGTCGGGCATAGGAAGGTGAGGGGCGGCAGGCTAGTGCCAGCGGCGCGTTCTGGCTACCTCCCGGCGGACCTGCAGTGGGGCGGCGGCTCGGAACCGCCCGTCGCAACGGGCGATTCCTGTCGGCCCCAGCGACTCAAACCGTCTCGCGCTGGCGGTCGTTGCGCTTGCGGTCGCTCTCACGCAGCCAGACCTTGCGCATACGCACGGCCTTCGGCGTGATCTCGACGTATTCGTCCTCGCCGACGTACTCGAGCGCGTCTTCGACGCCGAACGCGCGCGGCGGCGGCATCTTGACGAACGTCTCCTTGGTCGAGGAGCGCACGTTGGTCGCCTTCTTCTCGCGCGACAGGTTGACGCAGAGGTCGTTGTCCTTGCAGTTCTCGCCGACGACCATGCCTTCGTAGACCTCGGTGCCTTCGGGCACGAAGAAGGTGCCGCGGTCGCGCAGGCCGTCCAGCGCGTAGAACGTCGCCGAGCCGCCCGCCATCGAGATCAGCACGCCGTTGATGCGCTCTTCGATGTTGCCGCGGTACGAGCCGTAGCCGTGGAAGACGTGGTGCATCGTCGCTTCGCCGGCCGTCGCGTTGAGCAGGCGGCTGCGCACGCCGATCAGGCCGCGCGCCGGCACCGTGAACTCAAGGCGCGTGAACGTGCCCTTCTTGTCCATCTTGAGCAGCTCCGCCTTGCGGGTGCCCAGGATCTCGATCACCTTGCCGACGCTGTCGCCGGGCGCGTCGACCGTGAGGTATTCGATCGGCTCGAGCCTCTCGCCGTTCTCTTCCTTGAAGAGCACGTGCGGCTTCGCCACCGAGAACTCGTAGCCCTCGCGGCGCATCGTCTCGAGCAAGAAGCCCAAGTGCATTACGCCGCGGCCCGACAGCATGAAGCTGTCCGACGTGTCGCCTTGCTCGACGCGCAGCGCGACGTTGACGCGCATCTCCTTCTCGAGGCGCTCGCGAATGTGGCGCGACGTCAGGAACTTGCCGCCGTCCTTGCCGGCGAACGGCGAGTCGTTGACGCGCATCAGGATCGACATCGTCGGCTCGTCGATCGAGACGATCGGCATCGCTTCGGGATTGTCGACCGCGGCGACCGTGTCGCCGATCTGCAGGTCCTCGATGCCGTAGATCGCGCAGAGGTCGCCGGCGCTGACTTCCTTCGTCTCTTCGCGCGAGAGGCCCACGAACCGCAGCACGCCGCGGACGTTGCACTCCTTCTTCGTGCCCGTGCGCGACAGGTGCGCCACGCGCGTCGCCGCCTTCATCGTGCCGCGGTGCACGCGGCCGATGCCGATGCGGCCGACGTAGTCGCTCCAGTCGAGCGTCGTGACGCGGAACTGCAGCGAGCCGGCCGGGTCATCCTTCGGCGCCGGGATGTAGCTCAACACCGCGTCGAACAGCGGGTGCAGGTTCTTGCCTTCGCCGCCCTTGCGCGCTTCCGCGAGGTCCTTGCATGCCCAGCCTTGGCGGCCCGAGCCGTAGAACACCGGGAACTCCAGCGCGTCTTCGTCCGCGTCGAGGTCGATGAACAGGTCGAAGACCTCGTTGACGACTTCTTCCGGGCGCGCGTCGGGCTTGTCGATCTTGTTGACCAGCACGATCGGCTTCAGGTGGTGCTGGAACGCCTTCGCGAGCACGAAGCGCGTCTGCGGCATCGGGCCCTCGGCCGCGTCGACGAGCAGCAGCACGCCGTCCGCCATCGACAACACACGCTCGACCTCGCCGCCGAAGTCGGCGTGGCCTGGCGTGTCGACGATGTTGATGCGCGTGCCCTGGTAGGAGACGACCGTGTTCTTCGCCAAGATCGTGATGCCGCGCTCCTTCTCGAGCTCGTTGCTGTCCATCACGCAATCGTTCACCTCCTGGTTCGAGCGGAAGGTGCCGGTCTGCCGGAGCAGGCCATCGACCAGGGTCGTCTTGCCGTGGTCGACGTGTGCGATGATCGCGATGTTGCGGATGTCTTGGGCCATGAAAGTGCGCGAGGGTCGGCCCGGCGGCGAAGTTGGCCGGGATTTGAGGGCGAGGATCATCCCCGCGAACGGCGAATGTGCAACGGGGGTCTGGGGCCGTTGCCCGCGGAGGGGCCCAAAGGAGGCACCGGATGACTCGCGGCGGGCGCCTTCGCTCAGGGGGTGATGGGCGCGCGGATCTGGTCAGGCCGCGGTCGTCACGCCTTCCACAACGTCCAGATGCCGATCGCCACGAAGCCGAGGCCCGCGATCCACTGCAGCATCTTCGGGCTGATCACCGCCGTCACCGCCTGGCCTGCCATCACGCCGATCGCAGAAGACAGCACGAGGGCCGCAGCCGAGCCCAAGAACACCGACCACTTCGACACCTGCCCATTTGCCGCGAACGTCATCGTCGCGAGCTGCGTCTTGTCGCCAAGCTCGGCGAGGAACACGGTGGTGAAGACGGATGCGATCAGTTTCCAATCCATGCGCGGACCGTAGCGCGCGGTGGGGGGGAGGGCACGTGGGTCAGATCTCGAACACAGCGTCGATCGTCGCGGCGTCGAGGAGTCGGATACCGATCGCGTCGAGTTCGGGGATCGCGGCTTGATTGAGACGAGTCTGGAAGCGCTTGGGGATTTGGCCGAAGCGGCGGCGGAGTTGTTCCTCGATGAGAGTTCGGCGGCCGTCGGTCGCACCGACGGACTCGCCCTT
>JBEELK010000036.1:0-12717 GCA_041168165.1 Planctomycetota bacterium
GCCTGCAGCATCGGCAACACGCCAAGGCCTGCGACGCCGCAGACGCCGATCATCACGAGACCGACAAGCCACGCCTTCTTGCTCGCGGACGGCGCGGAGCCCTCCATCGACGTGATCATCAAGAAGTCTGGCCGATCGCGCCAACGCAGGCGGAAGCCTGGATCCGCGAGCAGGATCAGCGTGTCGCCAAGGCGCAGACGCACATCGCCGAGCTTTTGATCGAGTTGATGGCCCGCGCGATGGATCGCGACGACGGCAGCCTGGTAGCGATCGCGGAACGCCGCTTCCTTGAGCGTGCGGCCGACGAGCGGTGAGTTGGCGCCAACGACCGCCTGCAAGAAGCGGTGCTTGGCGGAATCGAAGTGCGAAACGTGATGACTCTCCGCGGACTCAAGCCCGCGACGCGCATGAAGGTCTACTACCTTGCTTGCCGAACCGACGAAGTTGAGCAAGTCGCCGCCTTGCAGCATGGCATCGGGCCGTACCGGCGCGATCTGTTCGCCGCCGCGTTCGATGCTAGCGAGATACACGCCTTCGAGCGCGCGAAGCCCTGCCTGTTCGATGGTCTTGCCGACGAACGGGCCACCCGCCACCACGCGCATGCACACCGCAAACTCGCGCCCCTTCGATGCGCCACTATCTTGCGGCGCCTTGCGCGCAGGTATCAGCCACGGCGACGTGATGATCAGCGTGAGGACGCCAACCAAGGCCACCGGCAAGCCGATCGGCGTGATCTCGAAGAGACCAAAGGGCTCGCCCGTCGCCTTGGCGAGCATGCCCGACACGACGAGGTTGGTGGATGTGCCCATCGTCGTGATCACGCCGCCGAGCACGACCGCGAACGACATCGGCATCAGGTAAAGCGACGCCGACACACGCACTCGATCCGCCCAACGCAGGATCTGTGGGATCAGCATCGCGACGATCGGCGTGTTGTTGAGGAACGCCGATGCGAGTGCAGACGGCACGAGCAAGCGCGTCATCGCAAGACGCCCGCCGCGTCCATCGCCGAGCAGTCGTTCGGTGAGCGGTTGGATCACGCCAGTCGACTCGGTCGCGCGCGCGAGCACGAACAGCGCAGCGACCGTGAACGGCGCAGGATTGCCAAAGCCAGCAAACGCCTGCTCTGGCGTGATGACGCCCGCGAGCAGTAGCGCGATGGCCGCACCGATCATGGTGTGCGCCGGCGACACCCAATCGCGAGCAAGGCTCAGCAATGTGACGATCGTCACGCCGAGCGTTGTCCAAGCTTGCCAGGTCATGTCGATGCAGAGTGGTGTGCGGGGGCGGCAGGTCGAGATCGGCCGAATCGCCGACAGCACTGGAGTCTCGACGCGCAGATTCCCCACTCCGCAATCGCGCAACACGGATGCAACGCGCGGGGCTTTCCTGCCCGGCCAACCCGGGCACGCTTCCCGCCTTCGCTTGGTTTGCCCTCACCGCACCCCATGCTCCACCGTCGCGACCTCATCAAACTCTCTCTCGCCTCCGCGAGTGCCGCAGCTGCGCGCTCGCTTCCTCTCATCCGGGGCCCGTTCGGCGATCCGCCGCCGAGCCCGCGCGTGACGCCATTCGTGCAGAACCTGCCGATACCGCCGCTGGCACAGCTGCGGGCGCCGTTCGCGCACTCGGCGCAGTTCCCTCCGCAGAGCCAAGGCCCGCTGCGCCACTACGAACTGATCGCCGAGCAACGCGCGGTGCGCCTGCACCCGCAGTTGCCGCCGACGATGGTCTGGGGCTACCGCGACGCAGCCACGCCGAGTTCGTCGTTGATGCTCGGCCCAACGCTCGTCACGCGGGCCAATGAGCCCTTCGTGCTGCGCTATCGCAATGAGCTGCCGCAGAACCATCAGGGCTTTGGGCTCACGCACACGGTCCTGCATCTGCACGGATCGCACATCCCAGCCGAGTACGACGGCTTCCCCGAGAACGTGCACGGCTACAGCTCCGTCATTGGGCCGGGCGAGACCTTTGACTACGCGGTGTCCACACTCGATCCCGGGACGATCGAGGGGCATCCCGAGACGTCGGATCGTCCAGCGACGATGTGGTACCACGACCACTTGCTCGACTACACGGCGCAGAACGTGATGCGCGGGCTCGCTGGCATGTTCCTGTGCTTCGACGAACTCGACACCGGCGACGAAACGACCGGCTTGCGCCTGCCGTCTGGCGCGCACGACATCCCGCTCGTGCTGCAAGACCGCCGACTCGATGCACAAGGTCAGCTTTGGTACGACCCGCTCGACCACAACGGGTTCCTTGGCGATCTCTTGCTCGTGAATGGCGCCGTGCAGCCGAAGCTCAACGTGCGCGGCCGCAAGTATCGCTTCCGTTTGCTCAACGGCTGCAACGCGCGATTCCTCGCGATGCATCTCGTGCGCGAGAACGGGATCGCAGACCCAATCGACGTGATCGCGACGGAGGGCGGGTTGCTGTCCGCGCCGTTGCGCAACGAACGCATGCTGATGCTGTGCCCCGCGCAGCGCCTCGATGTCGTCATCGACTTCTCGCGCTACGCGCCTGGCACGGTGCTCTATCTCGAGAACCGCATGGACCAACCCGATGGGCGCGGGCCGCGCGGCACGTTTGACCAGCCGCGCCTGTTGCCACGCGGCGATCGCTTCATGCAGATCGTCATCGGCGACGCCGCCGAGGATCCGAGCCAAGTGCCCGACGTGCTGCGCCCGTTCGCGGCAATCACCAGCGAACAGATCGCGCGAGCCGTGCGCCGCGAGATCCGCTTCCAACGCAGCAACGGCGTGTGGGTCATCAATGGCGAAGCCGTCGACTTGGAACGCCCGCTCTTCACGGTGCAACGCGGCCGGCCTGAGATCTGGACCTTCCGCAACAGCAGCGGCGGCTGGTGGCATCCGGTGCATGTGCACCTCGAGCACGTGCGCGTGCTGAAGCGCAACGGCGGGCTGCCATCCCGGTTCGAACGCGACGGCATCGCGCGCATGGACACCGTCAACCTCGGCGCCAACGACACGGTCGAGGCCTACATCGACTTCCGCGACTTCACGGGTCGTTGGGTGATCCACTGCCACACGATCGAGCACGAAGACGCGTTCATGATGGCGTGCTTCGACGTGGTGTGAGCGAGGGCGGGAGGAGGGCGGCGAGCCTGCGCTGACGCCAGACGCCCACCCGGTTGCGCCCCCCCACCGCGCAACCGGGCCCTACGCAAGATCGAACGGGGGCTCTAGCCTCTCCGCGCGGACCTCACGCCGCGCAACCCTCGTTCCTCCATGCGCGCACTTCTCCCTGCGGCCGCGGCGGCCGCTGCATTCCTCTTCGCCGCCTCCTCGCCAGCGCAGACGCCGCTCAAACTGCAGCTCGTCGCGTCGGGCTTCCATCGCCCCGTGCTCGTCACGGCGCCGCCCGGCGACTCGCAGCGGCTCTTCGTCGTCGAGCAATCGGGCCGCATCAAGATCATCCAGAACGGCGTCGTGCTGCCGACTCCGTTCCTCGACCTGACCAACACCGGCGTGTTCGGCTTTGGCGGCGAGATGGGACTGCTGGGCCTCGCGTTCCATCCGCAGTTCGCGAGCAACCGTCAGTTCTTCGTGTTCCACAACACGTTCCCGTTCCCGCGCGCAACGGTGCGCCGGTTCACGGTCAGCGCGCAGAATCCCAACGTCGCCGACCTCGCGTCGGCTGTGACGATGCTGTCGACGCCGCTGGTGAACGGCAATCACAACGGCGGCATGCTCGCATTTGGGCCCGACCAAAAGCTGTGGATCGGCATCGGTGACGGCGGCAGCGCGATTCCCCAGTCCCCTTTGGATCCGCCAAACCATGCGCAACGCGGGGACACCATGCTCGGCAAGATGCTGCGCATCGACGTTGACAACCCACAGCCGCCGCTGCCGTATGGCATCCCAGCGGACAATCCGTTCGTCGGACCTGGCGACCCGCTCGATGAGATCTGGTCCCTCGGATTGCGCAATCCATGGCGCTTCTCATTCGACCGCGCGACCGGCGACCTTTGGATCGCCGACGTTGGCGGGCTGCGCGAAGAGGTCGACTTCGAGCCAGTAGGCACCGCCGGCGGGCGCAACTATGGCTGGTCGTGCATGCAGGGCACGGTGTGCGTGCAGAACGTGGATTGCGCATGCAACTCGCCCGCACTGACGCTGCCGATCTTCGAATACACCTACCCGTGGAACCGCTCGATCATCGGCGGCTACGTCTATCGCGGCGCTGCGATCCCTGACTTGCAGGGCACCTACTTCTTCGGCGACTACAACACGCTGCAGATCTGGTCGATTCGCCAGCAGAACGGCGTTGCGACGCAATTGCGCGAACGCACGATCGAGTTGCAGCCGCCATTGCCCAACACATGGGCCGGCATCACGGCGTTTGGCGAAGACGCCACAGGCGAACTGTATGTCTGCGACTTCGCGGGCGACGTCTACAAGATCGTCGCCAACCCTTCGACGTTGCCTGGCCTCGCGCCGTTTGGCACGGGCACGCCGGGCTGCAACGGCCCGCATGCGCTGTCCGCGTCCTCGCAGCCGCAACAAGGCAATGCCGCATTTGCGCTGCAATGCAGCGCCGGCGTGCCAAGTGGCTACGGCCTCATGGCGATCGCGAGCCTGCCCGATATCGCCGGCTCCGACCCGTTCGCGCTCGGCCTCACGCTGCACTTCCGACTCGATTCGCCGTATCTGTCGCTGCAGCTGATGCCGAGCGACGCGCAAGGCGCTGGCACGTATGCGCTGCCGATCCCGGCCGACCCCGTGCTCGTTGCCCAGTCGATCTGCGCGCAGGCGGGCTGGATCTGGAACCCGCCGTGCGCCAACCCCATCGCGGGCTGGTCGTCATCGAACGGGCTCTGGATCACGATTCTGCCATGAACGGACGCGGCGCGTTTGCGGCGGTCTCGCCGTATGCTCCGCGCCGCTCATGAGCGAGCCCACAGCGCCAATCGACGCGACCGCCGTCGCCGCGACCCCAGACACGGGGCCGCGCCGCGACATCATCCTCGCGCGAAAGGGGGTGATCGCTCGCCTTCGCGCTCTGCGCCGCGCGATTGCGATGGTCCTCGTGACCACCGGGATCTGCGTGGCATGGCCTCTCGGCGCCGCGTGCCTGTTCTGGTCCAGCGAACGGCGTCACGCATGGCGTCGCGTGCTCATGCGCCGCTGGTGCAAACTCGGCTGCGCGGCGCTCGGCGTGCGCGTGACGGTGCGCGGCACGTTGCCCAAGGACGCGCAGTATCTCGTCGCCAACCACCTCGGTTACATCGACATCCTCGTTCTCGGCGCGCAGGCCAACGCCGCGTTCGTGTCGCGTGCCGACGTGGAGCACTGGCCGGTGATCGGCTGGCTCGCCAAGCAGTTCGACACGGTGTTCTTGGAGCGCAGCAAGAAGCGCGATCTGCCCACCGTCAACGCGGGCCTCAAAGAGCGCCTCGAGCGCGGCGAGATCATCGTGATGTTCCCCGAAGGCACAAGTTCGTCGGGCGAAGGGCTGCTGCCATTCCGCTCGCCGTTGCTCGGCCCGCCCGCAGAGCACGGCAGCGCAGTCGCCGCCGCGTGCATTCGCTACGCGACAGGAACGGGCGACCCCGCCCCGATGAACTGCGTCGCTTGGTGGGGCGACATGGACTTCGCGGCGCACGCGTCCGCGATGCTGTCTGTCACCCGCATCGACGCCACGATCGACTTCGCCCCCGCTGCGCGTCGCGACAGCGACCGCAAGCAACTCGCCGCCACGCTGCAACAAGACGTGCAGGCCCTGTTCGATTCCCCTCTCTGATCCCGTGCCCACTGCAACTCTCGCTCGGCTTGCCTCTGACTACCTTCGTCAAGGACAGCGCCTCGTCGCGCGCCTCGACGACGCTGCCTACGCATCGCCACTGCCTGCGCTGTCGCGCAGCTCCGTCGGCGCGCACCTGCGCCACGTAATGGAGCACTTCACCTCGTTGCTCGATGGCGCGCCCACGGGGATCGTCGACTACGACCTTCGCGCACGCGACGCGTTGCTTGAGAACAACCGCTCTGCGGCAATCACGGCGCTGCATTCGATCGAACGCGCGCTCGCACAGGACTCGATGCGCCGCGACTGCGAACTGCTCGTGTTGGTCGACAGCGGCGAATGTGGCATGCGCACGCGCAGCAGGAGTTCGCTGCAACGCGAACTGCAGTTCTGCATCGCACACACGGTGCACCACTACGCGATCGTCGCGCTGCTGCTGCGCGCGCGTGGCATCGAGGTGGAATCAGGCTTTGGCCTCGCCCCGTCGACGCAGAAGCACGACGCGGCGCAGCGAGAGGAGACGATGGCGCAGTGTGCACGCTGACGTGGACGCCGCATGACGGCGGCTTCGCGGTTCTCTTCAACCGCGACGAGCTGCTGACGAGGAAGCCCGGCTTGTCGCCGATGGTCGCAGACCACGGCGGGACCAAGATCCTCTGCCCGCGCGACGGCGATCACGGCGGCACGTGGCTCGGCGTCAATGAACACGGCGTCGTGGTCGCTGCGCTCAATGGCGATCCCCATGCGCCGCGCGGCGCGGGGCCGTTCCGTTCGCGCGGACTCGTCGTGATGGACGCACTGCGCGAACGCTCCGCCGAAGCGGCCATCCGGTTTGTCGAGTCGCTCGATCCAGCGTCCGTGCAGCCGTTCACGGTGTTCGCAATCGATGCTGGAATGCAGCCGATCGCGTTGGATAACAACCTCCACCATCGCGCTCGCAAACCCGCCGACGCGCCGTCCTTGCTCGCGTCTTCGTCGCTCGTGCACGAGGCTGCCAAGGCTGCGCGCGCTCGCCATTTGCTTGAGCGCTTCGCCGCGCCGTCGTCGTCGCGCTTCGACTTGCTCGCAACCTTCCACCAGAGCCATGAGCCTGCGCGCGGGCCACTGAGCCCGTGCATGCATCGAGACGATGCGAAGACGGTGAGCGCGTCTCGCGTCTACGTCGCAAACGGAATCGCGCGCTTCGAGCACCACCAAGGCCCGCCGTGCGAACTGCGCCAGTGGACGACCGCGACGCTGCAGCTCGCTGCCGCGCGCGCGTAGCCATGGACTCGCTCGACGCGCTGCTGCAGCAGATCGCGCAAATGCCACCGTGGCTTGCGTGCGTCACGATCGTGATCGCGAGCTTCATCAGCGAAGACCTCGCCGTGATCGGAGCCGGCCTTGCGGCGACAGCCGGCATGCTCTCCACGCCGCTTGCGCTCACGGCGGCGATCCTCGGCGTGTGGCTCGGCGATCTGGGTCTCTGGTGGATTGGCCGCGGCGCGAAGGCTGCCGTGCTCGATCGCCGCGCGTTCCATCGCCTCGTCGACCCCACGACCATCGACGCATGCAGACGCGGCTTCGCCAAGAACCGCCTGCTCTGGATCGTTGCTACGCGCGTGCTGCCAGGAACGCGCACGCCGACTTACGTGCTCGCGGGCGCACTCGACGTGCCGTTTCGTTGGTTCGCATCCGTGACGCTGCTCGCCGTCGCAGCATGGACGCCGCTTCTGTTCTTCGCCGCGTTCTGGCTCGGCGATGACGCGCTCAAACTCGCGCATCGCGTCGGCGCATCGGCGTGGATTGCGTTGCCCGCGTTGTGGCTCGCGTTCTGGATCACGACGCGGCTCGTGCTGCCGCTGTTCCGCTGGAAGGGCCGCCGCATGCTGGTCGGCCGCTGGCGACGGCTCGTGCATTGGGAATTCTGGCCGGCGTGGTGCGTGTATCCGCCGATCCTCGTCGTGGTGTTGCTGCTCGCGTTGCGGCATCGCAGCTTGCGTTGTGCGACGGCGGTCAATCCCGCGATGCCCGCCGGCGGCTTCGTCGGCGAGTCGAAGTCCGCGATCCTGTGCGGCCTCGCGAAGGCCGGCGACGCGATCGCCAAGCACACGTTGCTGCGAGCAGATCAATCGGTCGACGAACGCGCGCAGACCCTCGATGCGTTCTTGCGCGCAAACGGACTCGACTATCCCGTCGTGCTCAAGCCCGACGCGGGCCAACGCGGCGCGGGAGTCTCGATCGTGCGCGACGAACGCGCAGCTCGCGAATACCTCCAACGCATCGACGTCGACTGCATCGCGCAGGAGTTCATCACAGGCGACGAGTTCGGCGTGTTCTACGTGCGCGAACCCGGCGCGACGGCTGGCCGCATCTTCTCGATCACGCAGAAGGAGTTCCCCGCGGTCACAGGCGACGGAGTGTCGACGTTCGAAGAACTCGTGCTGCGCGATCCGCGCGCGGTCTGCATGGCGCAGCACTACGTGCGCTCCGCGTCGATCGACTCCGATACGGTGCCAGCGCTGGGCCAGCGCATCCAACTCGCGGAGATCGGCAATCACTGCCGCGGCACGATCTTCCTCGATGGTCGCCACCTACTGACGCCCGCGCTCACAGCCGAGATCGACCGCATCGCGCAGAGCTACGACGGGTTTCACTTCGGCCGCTTCGACGTGCGCGCAAAGGATGTCGCGAGCTTCCAGGCTGGCGTCGGCATCCGCGTGCTCGAGCTCAACGGCGCGACGAGCGAGGCAACGCACATCTACGACCGCAAGCACGGCATCGTGCACGCGTGGCGAACGCTCGCCGAGCAGTGGCGCATTCTGTATGCGATCGGCAAGCACAACGCGGATCGCGGCGCGCCGGTGACCAGCGCATGGGAGTTGTGGCGCGCGTGGCGCGCATACGGCCGCGCAGCGACGACGCATCCAACGCACAAGAACGCGACGCCGAGCGGCGGCGCGCAAGGAGAGCAACCATGACCCTGTTCGACGCGACTTCGATTGCGCTGCTCGCATACCTCGCGTGCGGCATCGCGTTCTCCCTCGTGTTCTTCGCCACGTTGGCGCGCCGCCTCGACGAAGACGCCGCAAAGGGGACGCTCGGCTTCCGCATCGTGACCTTCCCCGGAGTCGTAGCGCTTTGGCCGCTGTTGCTGCGCGCCTGCATGCGCAAGACGGAGCCGCGGGAACGCAACGCGCACGAAGATGCAGCACGTTGTGGAGGGCAGCGATGATCGCTCGCCTTCGTCGCGTGCACGGCATCGCCGCCGCGCTCTCGCCATTCCTGGTCGCCGCGTTTGCGATCGCACTGCTCGGCAAGAAACCCGATGCAATTGCTGCATCGCTGCCCGCGGAGGATCGCGGCGCAACGACCGAAGACCTCGGCAGCGTCAGCGACATCGCGCGCGCGCGCGAATTGCCTTCGCCGCTCGGCACGGTCTTCGTTCTCGCCGCGCCGGATGCTCAACGCCTGCTCGTGATGCAGAAGGGCGAACCCGCGCCGGACACGCTCGCGTACTGGACGGGCGCAGAAGGCGCGATCGCGGAGTTGCCCAAGGACGCGCAACTGCTTGGTCCCGTTGGGCCAAAGCCGCGCGCATACCAACGTCCGAGCGGTCGCGGGCAAGTCGTCTTCTTCAGCCTCGCGCATGGCACGACGCTCGCGCATGGCGCGCCGGAGGGCAACTGACATGGGCCACGCCTACCAAGCCGTTGGCTGGAACCCAGCCAAGAAGCGCTACGACAAGACGCTGCTCCAGTGCGTGCTCGCGGGCCTCGTCACGTTCGGCGGCATCACTGCATTGCTTCGCCCTGATTCGACCGCCGAGACGATCCTGATCCGCTCGTTTGGGTTCGTCGCATTCGCGCTGCTGCACGTCATCCTGTCGATCGGCCCGCTGTGCCGACTCGACGCGCGCTTCCTGCCGCTGCTCTACAACCGCCGCCACATGGGCGTGACGATGTTCTTCTGCGCGCTCGCTCACGGAACGTTGTCGTTCGTGCTCTACCACGCGCTCGGCGTGATCTCGCCGCTTGAGAGCTTGTTCCTCGGCGACTCAGGCGGTGTCGGCATCGCGGGCATCCCGTTCCAGCCACTCGGCGCATTCGCGCTCGCGATCCTGTTCTTGATGGCGGCGACGAGTCACGACTTCTGGCTGCGCAACCTCACCGCGCCCGTCTGGAAGACGCTGCACATGCTCGTCTACGCGGCGTACGGGATGCTCGTCATGCACGTGGCCCTCGGCTACCTGCAGTCAAACGACAGCGCGACGGCACCCATCGTCGTCTTGCTCGGCATGGCGTGGTTGATCGGCGTGCACTTGGCCGCGGCCCGCAAGGAAGCCCTCAACGATCGCCCTGCGCGCGCGCAAGCGAATGGCGCATTCGTCGACGTGTGCTCGATCGACGACGTGCCCGAGAAGGGCGCGCGCACGGCAATGGTCGCTGGCGAGCGCGTCGCGGTGTTTCGCTACGACGGTTGCGTGTCCGCGGTGTCGAGCGTGTGCAAGCACCAGAACGGCCCGCTCGGCGAAGGGCGCATCCAAGACGGCTGCATCGTGTGCCCGTGGCACGGCTACCAGTATCGGCCGCAAGACGGCAGGGCGCCGTCGCCGTTCACGGAGACGCTCCCAACGTTTGGCGTGAAGGTCGAAGCGGGACGCGTGCTCGTCGCATCGAAGCCGAACGCGCCTGGAACGCATGTCGAGCCCGCGCGCGTCGAAGGTGCTGGGAAGCAACCCGATGGCGACTTCTACGTCGGCTACGGCAGCGGGCCATCGACTGCGCAATCGCGCTTCTCGCGCCGCGTCGTCGTGCGCGCATTTGCCGTGTGCATCGCAGCGCTGGCCTTGCTCGCCGCGACGCAGCGGCAACTTCGCGACAGCCGATTTGAGTTCGGCGTCGTGCGCGCGTTCACCGGCAAGGTCGAGATGACGCCGTATCCCGTGCTTCGCGTTGCGCGGCCAAATGGCGGTGCTTCGGCATGGATGCTCGTAGCACCTGGCAAGCACGGCGCAGACGACTTGGTGCAGCAGTTCGCCGGCCGCGCGATCACGCTGCGTGGATCGCTAATCCATCAAGGCGAGCGCACGATGATCGAAGTGGAGCCGGGGTCCGTGACCCCGCTCGACGCCGCCGCGTCGTCCGCAATCCCTTCGGTGCAGATCCAACGTCACGGCCGCATGACGCTGCGCGGCGAGATCGTCGACAGCAAATGCCACCTTGGCGTGATGAACCCTGGCGAACGCCGCACGCACCGCGCGTGCGCCAAGCTGTGCATTCGCGGCGGAATCCCGCCGATGCTGTGGTGCGAGGACAAGGACGGCAACGTGCGCCGACTCTTGCTCGTCGACCTCGACGGCCGGGCCGTCAACGATCGCGTGGTCGAGTTGGTCGGTGATCCCGTCGAGATGGATGGCGACGTGACGCAGATCGACGACATCCTGTTGCTTCGCATCGACCCCGCATTGATCCGCAGGCTCTAACGAACTCACCCCATGACCGAACCCAAGTGGATCGACCTCGGCCCCATCGAGGAACTCAAGAAGGCGCCAGTGCAGCAGGTCGCGATCGGCCGCACCAAGATCGCGCTGACGTGGAATGGCGAGCGCTTTGGCGCAATCCACGATGCGTGCAATCACATCGGCGGGCCGCTCGGCAAAGGCACGCTCGACGGCGACTACGTCGTGTGCCCGTGGCACAACTGGAAGTTCCACTTCGCCACCGGCAAGGGCGAACCTGGCTACGAGCAAGACTGCGTACCGAGCTTCGAGTTGCAGCAGCGCGATGGACGGCTGTGGGTTCGCGAAGAGCCCGTGAGCGCGCGCCACAAGACGCCGCATGAGAAGCATCCGCTGATGCGCGAGCCGATCCGCGAAGCGGGCCCATTGCGCGTGCTCGCGATCTCGACGACCGCGATGGACCCCAAGTTCCCGCGTTACTCGACGAGCGAAGCGATGCTGCAGCTCGCGCTTACGCACGCGCAGCAAGCGCACGGAGCCGAGACGCGCATGATCGCGCTGCGCGACCTCACGTTCCGTCACTGCGAGGGCTACTACAGCAAGGCGAAGGAAGCCTGCACGTGGCCGTGCTCCATCACGATGATGGACCCCAAGGACGAGATGACGCAGGTCTACGAGAGCCTCGTGTTCTGGGCCGACGTCGTGCTCGTGGGCACGCCAATCCGCTGGGGCGCAGCGAGCTCGCTGTGGTTCAAGATGGCGGAACGGCTCAACACCGTGCAAAACCAGCTGACGTTGAAGGGCCGCGCATTGCTCAAGAACAAGGTCGGCGGCCTCGTCATCACCGGCGGCCAAGACAACATCCAAGCGGTCGCTGGCCAGATGCTGACGTTCTTCGGCGAGCTCGGCGTGCACTTCCCGCCATTCCCGCTCGTCGGTCACAGCCGCGGCTGGACCGCCGAAGACATGGAGCACAACGTGCAAGCCGTGCAACGCAGCGAGACGCTCCACGAGGAAACGCGCGAACTGGTCGATCGCTGCGCCACGCTCGCGCAGCGCTTGCTCGCGCCCTTGGCGTCGAGCTAGCAGGCGGGTTGGCCGCGCGAAGGCGCCCTGGGGGCTACCTTGCAGATCTTCAGGCAGACTGAGGAATTGCAAGGTGGCCATCCAACGACTGTCGCCCGCCTTGCGACCAGCCTGCGCAACCCTCTACTGCTTCCGTGCAACTCCCTGCCCCGTCTCCGCTCGCGTCCCACTGGGCTCACGATCGCAGCGTCACGTTCCTCAACCACGGCAGCTTTGGCGGATGTCCGAGCGTCGTGATCGCAGCGCAGCGCGCGATCCAGGATGAAATCGAACGCGAGCCCGTGAGATTCTTGCACCGCGAACTCGAACAGAGGCTCGACGTGGCACGCGAGGCGCTGTGCGAAGTCGTGGACTGCGACCCGAAAGACCTCGTGTTCGTGCGCAACGCGACGGAAGGCGTCAACACCGTGCTGCGTTCGCTGCAG
>JBEELK010000037.1:0-2875 GCA_041168165.1 Planctomycetota bacterium
CCCCATTCGTGACGGTCGTCGCTTCGCCGCCATTCGTGGCGGATGCGCGACAAGAGGAGCGAAACGTGGTGACCGACGAACAAGGGACCGCGCGCTTCACACTGCCGGCTGGCAGCTACGCCTGCCGCACGTCGCTCGGAGCCTCGGCCAACGTCGTGCTGCAAAGCGGCCACGAGCACGAACTCGAACTTACGTTGCCTGCGTCACCGATCGTGCGCGGGTTCGTCGTGGACGAGTCGGGCGCACCGATCGAAGGCGCGGAGATCCTCGTGCTGGGCCTCACCAGCGTCGGCACCGCGCGCACCAGCGCGCGCAGCGCGGCGGACGGCGCGTTCTCGCTGCCGGGCATCGGCGCTGGCCGCCAAGTCGCGGCAAAGCACGCGCTGTTTGCGCCGACTGCGCCACAACGCATCGAACTCGCGGACGCGACCGCCGCGACCGTGACGATTCGCATGCAGCGGCCGCACGGGCATATCGAGGGGCTCGTGACGACGCGCGAGGGAATGGCGATCGCCAATGCAGTCGTCTGGTTTGGCGCTCGCGCGAATTCAGACAAGCCGGATGCGAACGCTGCGCGCACACCGTCCTTCCCGTCGCATGTCGTGCGCACGGCCGTGGATGGTTCCTTCCGTTCGGAAGCGCTGCCGGAAGGCCCCATCGAGATCCGCGCCACCGCTGCGGGCCATTCGCTGCGCACGCTCAGCGCGCGCGTGAGCCCCGCTGCGATTTCGCGCGTCGCCATCGCGCTCGACGGCGGCGGCCGCGTGCGCGGCATCGCGCAGCTTGCGGACGGCAGCCCCGCGAAGCTCGGCATCGTCTACAGCGGCGTCCGGCGCTCGATCGGATCGCGGCTCGCGCAGACCGACGACACGGGCGCATTCGTGCTCGACCGATTGCCGTTGGACGAAGTCGAACTGACCGCGCTCGCGCTCGCAGCGGACGGCGTCACGCAACAACGCGCGACGATGCGCCTCATCGTTCGCGAAGGCCAAGACGCGGAGTGGAACCCCACGCTCGCCGAGATCCGGCGTGGCGCGGTGCAGGGCATCGTGCGCGACGACAACGACGCACCGCTGCAAGGATGGCTCGTGCTCGCGACGCCGCGGGGCCAACGCAAGGGGCTCGGAACGGAGACGCTGGCCGACGGCTCGTTTGCGATGCAGGGCCTGCAGTCGCCGGGCATCGTCGACATCGCGGTGCGCAAGCCTGACTCGGGATGGCAGTCCTTTCCGGCGGCGCTGCTCGAAGGAGTCGCGGTCGATGGCGATGCCGTTGTGATCCGCGTGATGGCCAAAGACGGATCGCGCGCACAGATCACGGGAACTGCGCAGGACGAGAATGGCAAGCCGTGCGCCGCGACGGTGCGCGTCGTGCACGAACGCAGCGGCTCGGCGCAGCAAGCCACGCGACTCGATGGCTCCTTCCGCATCGAGGGCATCCCGCAAGGAACGGTGCGCGTCGAACTGCGACGCGATGGAGCAGCAGCGTTGACGCTGCCGCCGTTCTCGCTGCGCGGCAACGAAGCGCGCGATCTCGGAGCGCTCACGCTGACGACGGGAGGAGCCGCGTTCGGCAAACTGCTCTCCATCGACGGATCGCCAGCGCCCAACGTGTCGATGCGACTCCTCGGCAGCGGCGACCGCGACCTCGGGCCGATCGCGACGGATGCGCTTGGCTACCGCACGGAGACGCTGCTCGCGGGCCGCTACGAGATGATCGTGCAAGCCGAGAGCCTCGCGCCTGCACGCGTCGCCTTGACGATCGCGCGCGGTCAGGACACCGAACTCGACATCCAACTGCTGCCTGGCTCGCTGCATCGCATTCGCGTTCAGGCTGCGCGAGCAGAGGACCGCGACGCCAAGGTCTCGCTCGTGCTGTTTGATGCGAGCGGCAAAGCGGCATGGATCGCCAACCTCCCGATGACGCAAGGCGTCGCGGAGTTCCGCGCATTCCTCGCGGACGGGGAGTATCAGGCGCTCGCGCTTGGCGTGCAGAATCAACGAGCGCAGGGATCGTTCACCGTCGAGGCCGCGCGCGGCGAGCCTGGGTTGACCTCGCTCCAACTGGGACGCTGATCGCACTCCCCCGCGGGCCATCGCGGACCAGCGCAATCGGCCGCACATCCTGCGACACTGGCCGTGGACACACGGGGAAGGCAGGTCGATGATGCAAAGCGCGCATGAACTCCACTCCCATGGTTCGTGCCGCGATGTTCGCGTCCTGCCTCGCCGTATCCCTCACGGCGCAGCAGACCGAGCACACGGCAGGTTTGCCGCGCGCGGTGTCCTATGACCGCGATGTCCGGCCCATCCTCGCCGACCGCTGTTTTGCCTGCCACGGGCCCGACGAGACGTCGCGCAAGGCAAACCTGCGGCTCGACCTGAGCGAGGACGCAACGCTGCTGCGCAAGCACGCAGCAGCGATCGTCGCCCGCGATGCCGACGCAAGCGAAGCGTGGCGTCGCATCACGAGCGAAGACGACGACGAGCGCATGCCGCCGAAGTCGAGCGGCAAGCCGCCGCTCAGCCAGCGCGAGCGCGAGATCGTTCGCGCATGGATCGAGCAAGGTGCGACGTACGAGCCGCATTGGTCCTTCGTCTCACCAACGCGCCCCGCGACGCCTGCCGATGCGCCCAATGCAATCGACGCGTTCGTGCGAGCGGAGTGGCGCGCGCACGGATTGCAGCCAAGTGAACGCGCTGCGCCGGAGATCCAACTGCGTCGCTTGTTCTTGGCGCTGACGGGGCTCCCGCCCGAGCCCGCCGACATCGCTGCGTTCTGCAAGGACCCGAGCGACGCGGCCTACTCGCAGTGGATCACGCGCATCTTCGCAGAAGAACCGTGGCGCTCGCGCTACGCCGAGCGCATGGCGACG
>JBEELK010000038.1:0-7122 GCA_041168165.1 Planctomycetota bacterium
TGGTTGTCGCCGCTTTGGCGCAGCGACTGACCGAGCAACAGCATCGCCTTGCGCTTGCCCGCGTCGATCGAGAGTTCAGCAGCGAGCGGCATGAGTCGCTGCGCCGCGTCCGCCACGTTGCCCGCAGCGTTCTGCGCGGCAGCCGCGCGCAACCGCACCGCGTTTGCGGTGTCGGGGCGCAAGCCGAGGTCCAACGCGAGATCGCAGAACTGCACCACGCGCGCGAACTCCTTGGGCTCCTTCTGCTCCGCCTTGTCTGCCAACTCCAGGTAGACCTTCGCGACCTCTTCCTTGCGCAAGAACCCCGTCAGCCGCTCCGCCTCGCCGCGATGGATCTCCGCCGCTGCGCGCAGATTGCCGCTGCCTTCTTCGACCTTGGCGCGCAGGTATCGAGCTTGCGGCAGCAGCGTCGACGCGGGCTGCTCTTGCTCGAACCGCGCGATCGTCTTCTGCGCCGCGTCGCGATCGCCCGCGAGCCACTGCGCGTTGGCGAGCAACAGCAGGATTCGATCGTGGGCCTCTGGCTTCTGCTCTTGCAGCGCTTGCTGCAGCGACTTCGCCGCCTCGGCATAGCGGCGCTGGATCAGCAGGTCCTCCCCTTCCTTCTGCGTGCCGAGGAATGCAGCGGCAGCGAGTAGCGCGAAGAACAACGGGACAAGAGCGAACCGAAGACGAGTCGTCGTCATGGAGGAGGTTCTGAGGGGTGCGTTGGGATCGGGCGCGGGGCGAGCGCGAACGAACCGGCGAAGCCAGAGTTCCGCGGGATGTGGCTAGCTCGCAACGAACGGGCGAGGCCTTGGTTCAACCCGCAGCAGAGTCGGGGCCATCCTCCCGACGGGGCAGCAACCGCGCGATGGCGCAGTCCGCAATCGCAGCCGAACTAGGGCAGGGAACTCAGTCCGCTCGCGGCATGGCGCTGCGCGAAGACTCCGAGACAGGCGCGCGACGCGCCTCGCCGAGCTAGATCACTGACCGTGCACGACGAGGACCGGCGCGGTGCCTATCTCACGCAACCCGTCCGTAGCAGTTGTGCCGCTAGACCAAACGCGCGCGACGGGCTCGAAGCCGCAGATCTCGATCTTCTTGGCTTGGCTCGTCAGCACGCCGAGCGCGTTGGCTCCGTTGGTAAGCGCGCCCGCTTGGTAGCGGAGCCAGACGCCGGTCAGGCGCGGATCGTTGGGCACGTTGAAACCGAATGCCGCCGACCCGTCGCCGAGCGCCGCCTGGAAGAACGTGTCGACGATGTCGATCGAGACAAAGCACGAGGGCGCGCCCGCAGGCGTCAGATCGACCGGCAACGGCGCGCCGTTCCACGTGCCCGTCTCGCTGCTGCCGAGCGCGAGCACAACGAGCGAGCCCGGCGCGGCATCGAGCGCGCGCACGAGCCATGGCCGCCCCCACATCACGCCCGACGATGCATTCTCGATGCGCAGCGGCAATCCCTGCGACGGTTGACACGCAGCAGGGCCGATCGGTTGCTCCTGGCTGTCGCAGACGTACGTCGCATCGAGCGGATAGGCGCCCGGCGGTTGCGCATGCACGACGATCTCCACGCACAACGAGCCTTGCGCAGGGTCGTAGGCAAACGGCGTAGCGAGCGCGATCTGCGGCAAGAACGGCGACGGCTGCGCTGCCGTGCCCGATGCGGGCAACGTCAACACGCGCCGGGACAACACGACCGTCTCGTTCGCGCCTCGATTGAGCGCAAACGTCGGGCTCGTCTGCGTGAGCGGGCGCGCAGTCGTCGACATGCGGATCTCGCAATCGACCTGCTTCTGCGCCGCGGTCGCCATGCCGTCGATGCGAAACGACAGCGCCGTGATCGAGCGCGGCCCAGAGAACAGCATCGCGTCGTAGACCTGCTGCACGCGCACCGCGGAGCTGCGGCCGAACGGGACGTTCGTCGAGGTCGTGCCCTCGAGCGCCGCATGCGATGCCGGCAGCACGAGCGCGTTCTGCGCCGAGGCGAGCGCCGTTGTGGCGCAGAGGACGAGCAGCTTCTTGCAGGCCATGACAGCGCATCATCGGCGCGAGCTTTGCCGCCGCTTGATTCTGGCTCCATCGCGGACCGATCCAGCCGCGTGCTCTTGCCGCCAGAACGCCGATTCGACCTGCTCGCCGTGCTCGGCGACGAACGGCCCATGCAGTCGCTGCTGTCGAGCCTGTCGGAGCAGGGATTCTCGATCGACGTGGCAAAGGACGCCAAGTCCGCGCGCGACGTGTTCTTCTCGTCGGGCGGGCACCACTGCGTCGTGTTCGGGCCGGACGTGACGCCGGGAGTCGCCCATGCGATCGCACGTTCGCTGCGCGAAGTCGATCCTGCGCTGCCGGCGCTGTCGTTTGGCCCCAAGGTCGAAACGGAAGGCCAAGAAAGCCGCACCGAGTCGCTGCGGCTGCACCCGAGTTCGCGCGCAGGCCACGGCGCGCTGCTGCGCTTCCTGCGCGAATTGCCCGAGCGCGGCTGACCGACGAAGACGCCACAAGGTGGCGGCCGATTGGAAAACCCGTCACCCGTGATGGGTTCCGCGCAATGAGGGAGCGTGAATGCACCCACTGTGACCATCGAGACCGGCATGGTCGTCGGCGTCGACGCCGAGCCCGTCACCATCGAGGCGACGGCTCGCTCGGCGAGCGACGGCACGCCGCGCATCCTGGGCCTCGTCGACGCCGCCGTCCGCGAGGCCTACCACCGCGTCCTCAACGCGTTCTACTGCCTATCGCTGCCGCCGCCGCGCGGCGTGACCACCGTCAACTTCGCGCCCGCTGCCGTACGCAAGAGTGGCTCGGGTTTCGACCTTCCGCTCGCGATCGCGCTCGCTGGCGCGGCCGGTGCGTTTGCTCCGAGTCGCACCCAAGGACTATGCGCATGCGGCGAAGTGTCGCTCGAAGGGCGCATCCTGCCCGCGCGCGGCGCGGTCAGCATCGCGTTGATGGCACGCGCCAAGGGACTGCGCACGCTGCTGTGCGGCTCGCACGATGCGGCGCTGTGCGCGGGCATCGACGGCATCGACGTGCTCGCAGCCGAGACCGTCGCAGATGCGATCCTCTGGGTCGCAGGCAGGCGCGAACTGCAGCGCTGCGCCCCGCCCAAGCAGATAGCGCGCGAGGCCTACGTCGACCTCGCTGACATCCGCGGGCACGACACGCCCAAACGCGCGCTCGCGGCCGCGGCCGCTGGCGGACACAACCTGCTGTTCGCGGGCCCGCCCGGCAGCGGCAAGAGCGCGCTATGCCGTCGTTTGCCAGGGTTGTTGCCAGAGCCGAGCCCTGACGAGCGGATCGCGATCTTGCAGGTGCATGCCGCAGCAGGACTGCGCGTGCCCGAACACGACCTGCGTCCGCTGCGCGCGCCGCATCACACGAGTTCGACCGCCGCGTTGCTCGGCGGCGGCTCGGATGTGCGGCCCGGCGAAGTCACTCTCGCGCACTGCGGCGTGCTGTTCTTGGATGAGTTGCCCGAGTTCCGTCGCGATGCGTTGGAAGCGCTGCGCCAACCGATCGAAGACGGCATCGTCACGATCGGCCGCGCGCGCGGCGCAGTGACGATGCCGGCTGCGTTCACTCTGATCGCCGCGATGAACCCATGCCCGTGTGGATTCGCGGGCCATCCATCGCGTCCATGCACGTGCACTCCGCTCGCGGCGCAGCGCTATCGGTCGCGGCTGTCGGGCCCGCTGCTCGATCGCATGGACCTTCAAGTCGAAGTGCCTGCGCTCGATCCCAAGGCGCTGCGCGCGCCGCGCGACGAGTCGATGTCGAGCGCAGCGCTGCGCGAACGCATCGTCGCGGCGCGCGAGCGGCAACTGCATCGCAACGGCCGTTGCGGCGGACCTGCGGTGTGCAACGCGCGCTTGCTCGATCGACAGCTCGAACGCGCGTGCGCGCTCGACGACTCCGCCGAAGACGTGTTGGAGAAGACGTTGCGGCTTGCGCGCGCTGGCGGTCGCGCACGCGTTCGCCTGTTGCGCGTGGCGAGGACGTTGGCGGACCTCGACGCATGCGAACGCATTGGCCCTGAGCACTTGCTCGACGCGGCGTCGTTGCGAGGCTTTGCGCGCGCGATGGCGACTGCGTAGTCGCCGCGCGATCGATCAGCGCTGGTCGCCGTCTTGCTTCGGAACGAGCACGCGCCCCTTCTTGCCGCGCATCGCCGCATCGCGAACGTCCGCGCGCGAAGGCGCGGGCTCGATGGGCATAGACGCGGCGGGCGCGGGCTCCATCGGCGCTGACTCCACAGCCGGAGTCGCGGGCGCAACCGATACGTCGGTCGCATCCTCGACAGTTGGCTTCTTGCCTTCGAGCGCTGCGACCGCTTCGCGCGTGCGTTCGATGCGCAGTGCGGCTGTTTCGAAGTCGGCTTCGAGTTCGTCCCACGCGCTGCTCGGCGCAGCGCAGCGCAGCACGAGGTATCCGTCTGCGCCTTCGACGACGACCATGCGCGCACGGAACTCGCTGTTGCCGTTGCCGCCGCTCGTCTCGATCTGCACGGCGCGATTCGAACGCAACGCACGCTCGGCGCGCGACGTCACTACGAGCTTTGGATGCGCAAGCGCTGACCAGCGTTCCACGGCCTGCGCTGCTGCATCGAGCGACGAAGAGGAATCGAGTGCATCGAGGCGCGACAGCGTGATCGTCGCGTCGCGGAGTCGCATGCGCAGCGCCACGCCACGCTCGGCGGCCTCTCTCTGCCATGCAGGATTGGGAATCCAGAGACCGAACGCGCGGCCCGACTCCGCTGTGAACGGCCGGTCCACGCGTTGGAGGCCCACTTGGTTCTTTGCCACTGCGGCGTCGCATCGCACGGCGACGAGTGCTGGACCGCTGACCTCGCGACGAACCGCGCCCTGCGCAGGATCAAACCACGTGGCGTTGCGACCGTCGGGGCCTTGCTCCGTGATCTCTTCGACATGGCGCTGTTCGCCGCCGATCTCGACGAGACGACGCAGCGAGCCGCCAAACGTCACCGTGCGCAGATCCTCAGCCGCAGGGTCGAACACGACGTGTTCCGTAGGCTGGCCAGGGCGTGATCTCCGCGGCAACTCGCGCGCGAGCAGCGAGAACGTTGCGTCCGACGGGAAGGGCATCGAGCGCTCCTTCTTGTCGGTCGGCGACAGGCGCGACACGACGAGGCGGTCGCCTTCGACGCGGGCCTCGACAATGCGCTCGGAACGGACGCGCACTTGCTTGGCCATCGGATCGAGCGGCGAGCCGATCTGCGCGTTCTCGAGAACGCGTTCGCGGAAGTAGCAGTCGATCGGCCGCATGGCAGCGTCCGTGCGCGCGATCGACGTGAACTGCGTCGTGCGTTCTCCCGATGCGAACTCCCACTCTTCGAGCGCTTGCGTGATCCCCTTGCTGTCGGTCGCAACCGTGCAGTGCAGCGTGCCGATCGACGCGCCAGAGCCGTCGTGCAGCAAGAACCACTCGTCGCGCGACGGGATCGCAGCCGCAACGGGCACGGCAGCCGGGGCCTCGCCGCGGCGAATCGAAGCGATCTGCGCCGTGCGGAAGCCGACGATGCAGCCCTGCTGAAGTTCGATCTCCACGTAGTTGCCGCGCTCTTGCAGGATGCGGCCAGTCAGGATCTCGCCGCCTACGAGCTCAATGAAGTCCCTGCGCGGCGCAGGATCCTGCGCGAGCAAAGCAGCCAACGGAACGGCGAACAGCAGCGGCAGGATCGTCATCGGGGGGACCGAGGGAACCGGGGGTGGTCCCATATCGATCCGCTGCGCCGAAGACTTGATCAGTTTTTCGACAGCGCGCGCGGCAACGACCAGAGCAACAGCAGCGCAGCGATCAGCGGCGGAGCGAGCAACGCCCACCACGGCACGGAAAGCAGTTCGCCCCAAAGCACGAACCACAGCCAACGGAAGCCGCGATCTTCGAAGTGGATCGGCGCGAGCAAGCGCGCAGGGTCCTGGCTCGTGTGCGAGAACAGCGGCGCAACCGATCCGGACGCACCGTGCCTCGGGTTGCCGTTCTCGTCCTCGAACCCGCCGGTCGCGCACAGCCATGCGTAGCGCCAGTTGGCGTCGAGCGGGCTGTAGCGCGGCATCGTGAAGAACTTGTCGGCCTGGTCGGCGCGCACCGACGCGAGGTCCGCGTCGTCGATCATGCCCTTCTTGTGCATCTCCTCGTAGTGCGCGAGCACGGCTTGGCCCGCGAGTTGGTTATGGCCGCGCGTGGGAGCCACAACGCTCGTCACCGCGCAGAACAGGCCCACTGCGCAGAGGAAGCGGAACGCGCGCGGCGAGTTGGCCCACGGCCGCGACTGCGGGAGAACCAACGCCAAGAACGCGACGACGCCCGCCGTCACGTAGCGCACGCCCCAGCACTGGCCCGACTGCCAGCCGTTCGTGCAGCTGAACATCAGCACGGGGATCGCGAACAGCGTCCACGCGAGCGCGCGGAACCGCGGGACCGACGCAGAACGACGCGCGGCGACAAAGCCGAGCCACAGCAGCGGCGACAGCCAGAGGATGCCCTTGCCTGCGGCGAACAGGATCTTGGGCAAACCGATCCACGGCGGCGTGTCGAACCACGACAGCGGCGGCGGATAGCCGGTCGTCATCGGCGAGCCGAAGCGCGCGATGTTGGCCGCGAACAGCGCGATCGCCATCGGCGCTCCGCCGAGCGCGAACTGCACGAGGCGCGCGCGCAGTTGCCGAGGAGCCGAAGGCCGCAATGCCGCGACCACGAGCCATGCGCCGAGCGCGATCACGACGAACGCATGCTGGTAGCGCGTGAGCACTGCGGCGCCGGCGCAGAGGCCGCCACAGACCATCGCGCGCCACGACGGCGCAGGCCCGTTGCCGAGCGCGCGCACGACCGCGAGCAGCGCGCCGAGCACGAACGTGAGCCCGGGGCCGTCGGACAACGTCTCGTGGAACAACGAGACACACTGCGTGCAGACGCCGATCGCGAGCGCGCACAGCAGCGACTCGCGCGAACTCGCGCCGAGCGCTTGCGCGATCAAGAACAACAGCACGATCGTCGAGGCACCGAACAACGCCGGCAGCGTCATCGCGACGAGCCCTTGCTGGATGACGAACTGCCCCTCCGCGTAGGTCGCGTCATTGCCGACGTGCGCCTGGTAGCGGGTCTCGATGTCGGGGTTCGCGG
>JBEELK010000039.1:0-6226 GCA_041168165.1 Planctomycetota bacterium
GCTGACAAAGGTCGGGCCCATGCGAAGGCCGAAAAAGCCGCAGCATGAAGGTCCTGCTGCTCACCCCGTCTCCGGCGCACCTCTTCTTGGGCAACGCGGCGACGGTCGCGCGCTATCGCGAGGGGCTGCAGCGCTGCGGGCACCTCTGCGAGCTATTTGGCGGCACGAGCGAAGGCGGCATCAAGCAGTCGTTTGAAGGCACGATCGGACGCTTCCGGCCCGACATCGTTCACGCGCACGACGCCGCGCGCACCGGCGTGCAGTTGCTTGGGCTGCGCACGCCATGGGTCGTGTCGCTGAGCGGCGAGGATGTGCACTCGGTGATGACCGACAACGCTGCGGGGCCGCTCGTCTGCGAGACGTTGCGACGCGCGCGTCGCATTCTCGCGCCATCGGCCGCCGCCGCCGAACTCGTCGAGCAGCGCATTCCCGAAGCCGTCGGCAAGGTCGATGTGGTGCCCCGTGCCGCAGTGAAGCTCGACACGAACGGCACCGACTTGCGTCGCTCGCTTGGCATTCCGAGCCAGCGCTTCCTCGTGTTCTTGCCCGGTGGGCTGCGGCCAATCAAAGGGCAACGACGCGCGCTCGCGCTCGTGCGCACGCTTCGCGCGGCTGGCGCGGACGTCGAGATGATCCTCGCGGGCCCCGATCAAGATCCCGACTACGCGGACTTGGTGCGCAAGGAGGCGGCGGAGGCGGGCGGCGTTCGCGTGCTGCCAGCGCTCGCGCGCGATCGTATGGGCGCCGCCTACCTCGACGCCGATGTCGTGCTCAACACGTCGCTGCGCGAGGGCTGCTCGCCGACGCTGCTCGAAGCCGGCGCGCTCGGCAGGCCGATCGTCGCCGCCGCCGCGCCGGGCAACGACGACTTGCTGCGTCATCGCGAGACGGCACTGCTGTTCCATGACGAGGAGGAGCTCGCGCGCCAAGTGCTCGCGCTCTATCGGAATCGCACGGCAGCGGGTGCCCTTGGCGTGCGCGTGCGCGAGGACTTCCAGCGGCGATTCTCGGTCGACGCCGAAGTGCGCGGCCTGCTCAGTTCCTACGCCGCCGCGTGATCGAAGCCGCTGCGCGGCGCATCGCGCGCGGTCTCGTCGTTGCCGGGGCTGGTTCGTTCGCTACCGTTCGTCGCGTGAACGCACTTCGCATCCGTGCTGCGGTACTACTCGCGATCTCGCAAGTGGCCTGGGCTCAGTCCTACGACGATCTCGCGACCTTCCGCAATCCGCGGCTTCCGTATCGGCAGTTGCTGCAGATCGAGTCGGGCGTGATGGGATCGAAGGCCAAGGAGAAGGACGTTGCCACGGGTCTCGATGACGAGATCGCATTCGACGGCAGCGTGCTCTACCACGACGAAGCGGTCGCGGATGGCGGCATCGATCTCTACGGCGGTCGCGACGGCTTCTTGGCGAGCTTGCGCAAGGGCGATCCGCGGGGCAACGACACCGTGAGTCGGCTGCAGCTGTCGACGCGCATCTGGCCGTTCTTCCGCGAGGGCTTCTACCGCGACAAGTCGTTCGTGCCGACGGGCCAATACGAAGCGACGGACTACGAGGCGTATCTCGGTTTTGGCCGCGAGCCCGCGGAGGACTTGTTCGTCGAGTTCGGTCCCTACTACCGCCGCAACCAGTTCAACGAGAGCGACCTGACTGCGCCGACTTATGTGGTGCCAGGCGACTACGCGTCCTACGGCCTGCGCATCTTCCTTGAGCACAACACGGTGCAGCTCGATCGTCGCAGCCATGCGCCGCGCGATGGGTTCATCCTTACCGCTGTGCTCGAACGTGAATGGAACAACAGCAACGACGAGTTCGGCACCACGGTGTGGTCGAGTCAGTTGCCGTCCGCGGTCTTCCGCGGTCGCGGTCGCATGGAGTGGTACATCGCGTCTGGCGGCGAATCCGCGTTCGAGATCTTCGTGACCGCGGCGATGGCCGACGAGTCAGACCGCATCGTCAACTACGACGCGACGCGGCCGCAGGGCGACATCTATGGCGACGTGCAGCTGCGCTATCGCATCGCGCTCGGCGATTGGATGTCGGTCTCGCCGTTCGTGCAGGGCCAATACGTGCAGGCCGTAGGCGAGGACGGGGCAGGCGGCGGCGACGAGTTCTTCTACGGCGGCGGCGCCGAGGCCTTCCTGCACTTCAGCGACATCATCTCGCTCAACGCGTGGTACTCGTATCTCGACAACGAGAGCCGTCCGTCGGTCAGCATCCAGGACGACATCCACGGCGAGCACATGTTCTACGCCGGGATGATCCTGCGCTTCGGCGGCTCGCGCCGCTGAGCGCGCACCGCGCGCGCTAGAGACGTCGCGCTACGCGCGCTAGAGCCGTCGCGCACCGCGCGCGCTAGAGATGCAGCGGGGCGAACTTCGAGTAGACGCTCGTGCGCTCGCTCTGGCCGTCGTCCACGACTGTGGTGCAGCGGAACGGGGCGCGAATCCCATCGATCGTGCGGTAGTCCGCCCACGTCTCCACGGCGCGGGTCGCCGAGCCTTCGGGCGTGGTCGCCCAACGCTCCACGGTGCGAACGAGCGCTGACTCGCGGTCGAGCTCGATGCGCAAGCGCTCGAACTGGTCGCCGATCGCCTCCAGCGTTTCGTAGACGCGATCGCCGACGTTGCGGCTCGTCAGCAAACGGAACTGCAGGTCGCCGCGTTGCCACGCGAGCACGATGGCGAGTGGATGGCTCGCGGCTTCGGCGCGACGCCATGCGGCTTCCTGCGGCGAGAGTTGCGCCGCCTTGCCGTTGGCGGTCTCAGTCCACTTCGAGCCCGCGAGCGTCGTCTCCACCGTGGCGCCGAGCGCCTTGCGAACGCGCATCACGTCGCCGCTTCGCTTCCACGTCGTGGTCTCTTCGATCTCCGGTGCGTCGACGGTGGCGACTCGGCGCGTTGCCGTGAAGCCATCGAGCTCCGCGAGCGCCTTGTCGCCGCCGAGGGCTTCGATCGCGCGCGTGCGCCACGGCAACGCGGCTGCGCGCATCGCTTCGTCGGCTGCGCCGGCGATCGGGATCGCTGCGGCTGCGAGCGTGGTGGGGCATGGGCGAACGTCAGCTGCGCCAGCAGGCGCAGGACCGCCGCGCACGACCATCGCCACGGGCATCTCCAAGAACGCGTTGAGCGCCTTCAGGTCGGAGGCGGTCGGCATCTCGAGCGCGGCCAACTGGCGCATCTGCGCTGCGGCGTCGGTGTCGAGCAGGATGCGCTCGAGTTCGTTGCGCAAGCGCGAGGAAGCGGAAGCCTCCGACTCGCGCAGGCTGAGCCACGCGGCAGCGCGCGCCTGCGTGCGCTCGCTCGACGACAGTGGGATGTCGCGGATCGATTGGCGCGCTGCGATTGCAGTCGCATGCAGCTGCAACGCTTGCTGTGCGGTCATCGTGCCGCGAAGGAGCAGCGCGGTCCCTTCGCCGCAACGCAGCGTCTCGGCGCGCAACTCGACCTTGCCGAGTCCCGCCTCTTGCATGAGCCGTTCCAGCCGCCCGCCGACTCCTTCGATCGTCGTCGCGTTGGCAAACATGTGCAGCGCCGCCGCGTCTGGCGCCAGTGCATCGGGCCACGGCAGCAGCAGTGCCGCGTCGCAAGGCGAGTCCTTTGTAGCTTTCGGGTCCTGGATCCACGCGATTCCGCGCGGGGCAGGCCGAGCCTTCGTCGTGATCTCGCCCTCAGGCGTCGGATTGCCCGGTTCCCACGTGCCGAAGCTCGCGCGGACGGCGGTCTCGATCTGCGCATCCGTCAACTGCGTGCGCACTACCAGAACGGCGCGGTCGGGGCGGAAGTAGCGCTGCTGGAACGCGAGCGCTTCGCCGGCATCGCGTTCGGAGAGGTTCTGCAGATGCGCTGCCGGGCTCTCGATGCCGAGCACGAGTCGCGTCGCTGCAACGCGCACCGAGTCGGCTGCGATCGCGGCGGTCTCGTGTGCGACCACTTCCTCTTGCGAGCGTTCGAGCTGGCTGCGCGCCGAGGTCTTGGCGTCGAGCGCGTTTGCGAGCGCCTGTGCAGCGCGTTGCCACGCCGATTGCGGAACGCGAACGTGGACCCACGTCGACTTGCGACCGATGTCGAACGTCAGCACGCCGCCCATGCGCTCCAGTTGGCGCGCGAGGCTTTGGCGGCCTGATGTCGCGTCCGCTGCGTGCGCGAGCAAATGCGCCGCGAGTTCGGCAGAGCCAGGTCGACTCGTCTCCGATCCGCCCGGCAACAGCAGCGCGAGTTCGGCCGATTGCGTCACGTCCGGCGCATGGCGCAGAGCCACGACGTCGAGGCGGTTCTCGAGCGCAAAGCGCTTCTGTAGCGGCGCGTCCTGCGTTGTCTGCGTCTGTGGCGCGGGTTGGCTTTGCGCGGCGACGGGTTCTGCGGCGGCCGCAGGCTTCGCGTTCGCCTGGACTGCGGGATCCACTGCGGTCGGCGTTGGCTTGCTGCCTGCGCATGCGCAAAGCAGCGATGCCGCGGCGAGCAACGAGGGCGAAGGGAAGCGGCGCACGGTCAGTGCATCACGGGTCATGCGTCACTCCATTCGACGACGATCGGGCTCGTGGCCAGCGCTTCGTGCAGTTGCGCGGCCAGCTCGGAGAACAACGGCGACGCGGGCGGCGCGATGGATTCGCCGCGCAGCGCAGCGCTCGCTGCGAACACGGCGAGGTCTTGGCCGCTGCCGGTGGCCAACTCGAATTCGCGCAGTATCGCAGCGAAGCGGATCGGCAACTGGCCTGGCTCCGGCGATGCACTCCTGGCGGCCGCGAGCGCAGAGAGCGCTTCGTCGGCGAGGCCCTGCTTGGTCCCGGCTTCGTCTGTGACTTGGATCACGAGCAACCCGGCGGTCGCGGCCTGCGGCCACGGCGCGAGCACGGCGGTCTTCGCCGTCGGGCGGCCCCGGCGAACGAGTTCTTTGCCGAGCCACGATTCGGGCCCATCGGCAAGCCAGCGCGCGATCGTCGTCGCGGATGCGCGGTCCATTCCTGCTGGCATTGCGTAGGCCACGAGCGCCGCGGGATAGCGAGCGCCAGGGACCACTGCCTTGCGGATCGCAGTCGGCATCCGCGGCGTGATCGGCTCGATCGCTTGCGCGGCAGGCAACTGCGTCGAGGAGAACGCGCGCTCCAGTTCCTTCTGAACGGCGACTGCGTCGAAGCTGCCGACCAGCGCATGCACGGTCATGTCGGGATGCTGCGTGCGCGCCCAGATTGCGAGCGCCGTGTCGCGGCTCACGGATTGCGCCTGCGGGCGATCGCCCGAACGCGCGACCGCGTGACCCGAGAACGCGAGCGCGAGCAACTCCGCGTAGAGCGGCGAGAGTGGGTTCTGGTCCCACGCGTCCGACGCGCGTTGCTGCGTTGAGGCGAACTCCGCGTCGATCGCGCGCAGTGCTTGGCGATCGCGGCGATCGACGAGCAACTTCGCGGCCGCAGGCACGCCGAGCGGCGTGGTGCGGAAGCTCAGCGTAGAGACGTTGCCATCGCAGCGCAGTTGGACGCTGCTTGCTGGCGTTGCTGCGAGCACGCGGCGGAACGCGAGCAGGTCGCTCAGTTGCGCAGCCTGCGCGCGCAGTTCTGCTGTGCGCGCAACCTTGGCATCACGTTCTGCCGCCGGTTTGGTCGCAGACGCGCTCAGTTCGGCTTCGAGCGCATCGAGTTCTGCGAGGACCGGCCGTTCGCGCGCGGCATCGAGACTGCCGACGGTCCATGTGCCGCGCATCGACGCGCGAACGACTGCCTCGGCGAGGCCGGGCGAATCGGTCGGATCGACGCGCGGGCCGATCGGAGACGCGATGCACCAGTGCACGATCGGCGCTCCCGGTTGCGGCAGCAGCAGAAAGCGGGTGCCGTCCTTGGTGCGGAACTCGATGGGGGACTGGGCGGTGGCAAACGCGGCGATGAGCGCCACGCCGAACCCGGTCAACATGGCGGGACGGCGCGCGGCGGCGTGCCCCTCAACGGTCTTGTGCATTCTCGTCTCCGGGGCGTCGATCCGATGCTGCGTGCGACGCGCTGTCTTTGCTATCGCCGCCTTCTACGCGGCGTCCGCCTCGCGGCGAACAAACGCCGCGTTGGCTCTTGGCTACGAAGTCCAGGATCTTCTGACACGCGGGCTCATTCGCGAGCGGCGTGTTGCGGACCGCTTCGAGCCGTTGTTGCAGCGTGCCATTGCGCCAGAACAGCAAGCGGAACACGCGCTTGATCTGGCTCTTCTGCTCGGCGGTGTATTGGTTGCGCTGCAGGCCGA
>JBEELK010000040.1:0-2630 GCA_041168165.1 Planctomycetota bacterium
CGCTGCGAGCGCTGGCGATCACGCCGCTCGAATCTGCGCATGCGCCACACACTCCTTGCGTCGCTCTCCCTTTCGCTCCTCGTCTGCGGCGCGTTTGCCCAGGACGCCAAGAAGAGCGCGCAGAACGCGCAACCCGCGCTGACGAGGGAGACCGTCGAAGCGATCGTCGACCTCGCGGTCGAGCGCTTTCAGCCCAAGGGCATCGCGGTCGCAGTCGTGAGCAATGGCGAGACGCTCGTCGAACTCGGCCGCGGCGTGCGCCACGACGACGCGCCCGTGACGGCCAACACGGTGTTCAACATCGCGTCGTGCAGCAAGGCGTTCACCGCCGCGTTGCTCGCGCAGCAAGTGAGCGAAGGCAAGCTGAAGTGGTCCGACCGCGTCGTCGACCACGTGCCCGAGTTCAAGATGCAGGACCCGTGGATCACGGCGCACATGACGCTGTCCGACCTGCTGTGCCACCGCTGCGGGCTCGTCACGTTCGCGGGCGACCTGCTGTGGTACGGCTCGGATTACTCCGATGCGGAGGTGCTCAAGCGGCTCGAGAAACTGCCGATCGTGCAGGGCTTCCGCGATCAGTTCGGCTACCAGAACCTGATGTACATGGTCGCGGGCATCGTGCTGGAGCGCACGACGGGCCGCACATGGGAAGACCTCGTCGAAGAGCGCATCACGAAGCCACTCGGAATGGCGAGCACGCGCGCGAGCGCGCAGCGTTTGGCTAGCGACGCAGAACGCGCGACGCCGCACATCGAAGGTCACGCTGTCGAGGAGCACGAGTTCACTGCGTGCAAGCCCGCCGCGTCGATGATGTCGTCGGTGCACGACCTCACGCTGTGGATGCGCATGCTGCTTCACGGCGGCGCGCACGGCGATGCCAAGCTGCTCGATGCCACTGCACTCGCGCAGATGTGGCGGCCATACACGATCCTCGGCGGCGGCCCCGGCGGCGCGGATACGCGCGACTTCCGCAGCTACGGCCTCGGTTGGTTCCTCGCGATCGAACGCGGCAAGAAGCTCGTCGAACACGACGGCGGCATGCCCGGCTTCTTGAGCAAGGTGTCGCTGCTGCCCGCCGACAAGTTTGGCTTCGTCGTGCTCAACAACAGCAACGACGGCGTCCTCAACGAAGCGATCAAGGCAGCGCTGCTCGCGGCGCACGCAGGCGAAGATGGCAAGGCGCAGATCGAGCGCTTCGCGACGATCTACGAGCGCGTCCAGCAACGGGACAAGAACGAAAAGGCCGCGCGTGAATCGCAGCGCGCGCAAGGCACGAAGCCGTCGCTCTCGCTGCAGGACTACGCGGGCCGCTACGAGGACGCGATCTACGGTCCCGCAGAGGTCGTCGTCGATGGCGATGCGCTCCGCGTCACGCTGCTGCCGTCGAAGCGCCGCCTGCACGGCGCGATGGCGCACTGGCACCACGACACGTTCCGCGTCGACTTCCCCGATCGCTTCTTGCCGTTCGCGTTGTTCCGCTTCGAACTCGGCACGGACGGCAAGGTCAGCGGGTTCCGCATCGATTGCCCGATTGCGGACTTCGACTTCGCTGCGCTCGACTTCCGTCGCGTGCGCGCAGCGAAGTAGCGCGCCTCAGCGGCAGAGCCGCGGCGGCGCGACGTCGAGCACCGTCTTGAGCCCTGGCGTAGCAGCCGCGACGCCGTGCAGGTTGTTGACGAGGATTGCAGCCGTCGCCTGATCGCCGGCGATGCCGCCGTGGAACTTCAGGTGGACGGGCGGCGTGCTGTCGAGCACGACCTCGTCGCGCGGATCCGGCGCGCCGACGTACATGCTCAGGTCGAGGTGGACGATCGTCTTGCCGCCCTTCTTGCCGTAGCCGTGGTTGCGGATGCCCGCGACCTGGCCCTTCTCGACGGTCAAGAACTTGGTCACGCGCTGCTCCGTCGCGATCACCGGCTCCACGGTCTGCTCGATCGCATCGACCTCGAAGCCGAGCGCCTTGCTGACGAGCGCGACCGACTCGCGCATGCCGATGTGGCCGAAGCGGCCCGTCGCCATCTGCTGCTCGAACTCCGCGGTCGACAGACCAGCGCCGACCTTCTTCTGCAGCGGCAAGCGGCGAGTGCCCGCGTCGACGACGCGCGTGCACTTCACGCCCGTCACGTCGAACGTGACCGCGCTCGCGACGATCGCGACGAAGTCCATCGCGTAGCCCGGATTGACGCCGGTGCCGAGCACCGAGATGCCGCCTTGCTTGGCCGCCGCGTCGATGTCCTTCGCGATCTGCGCGTGCTGCATCTCGGGCACCAGCAGCTCCTCGGTCGACGACACGACATCGACGCCGCACTTCGCCGCGAGCAGCAGTTGGTCCTTCACCACCGGCATGAACGACGACGTGCAGTGCAGCATCGCGTCTGGCTTCCATTCCTTCAGCGCCGCTTCGGCATCGCCGCGGACGAGCACGCCGGTCTTCCTGCCGAGTTCGAGCAGATCGCCAAGGTCCTTGCCGATCTTGTTGGGATCGACGTCGATCGCGCCAACGAGCTGAATCGACTTCTTGGAAAGGGCAAGGCGCGCAGCGGCGAGGCCGATCGGGCCAAGTCCGAACGAAACGACGCGGAGGGTCTGAGTCATAGGGGGCGAAGAGTCTAGGGACCGCCCCGGAAAGC
>JBEELK010000041.1:0-2569 GCA_041168165.1 Planctomycetota bacterium
TCGCCTTCTACGGCACGCTCACCGATGGCGGCGGCGGCACGATCACGACGGCCAATGACCAGGCGCTCTGGATCGGCAACGGCACGAACCTGCGCATGATCGCCCGCGAAGGCGACGCAGCGCCGGGCTTTGCCAACAGGGCAGGCTTCGTCAGCGCCACGTTTGGCTCGATCGCCGCGGGCAGCGTCCAGATGAACGCGCGCGGTCAAGTCAACTTCAGCGGAGCATCGGTCACCCTCGTCGATGCCGCCAACCCGGCCGGCGCAGCAATCTCGTGCACCTACACGTGGGATCCGATCAAGGGCCTGCAGCTCCAGCTCGCTCCAGGTGACCTGATCCAGACGTCGCTCGGCGGCGTCGCGGCCAACAGCACCGGCGGCGTCCAGTTCCCGAGCGGGGATGGCACGCCGCTCGGCATGAACAACTATGGCGACATCGTCCAGCGCGCCAACTTCACCACCGGCGGCGCCATCGTGCGCACGCACATCGGCAGCAACCAGTGCACGCCGAGCACGATCAGCGGCACCGTCGGCGGCGTCCACACGATGCAGCTCGACGCCGGCGCTGCGAACGCCAACCAGATCTACCTGGTGCTGTGCGGCGGCGCGGGCACGCGTCCGGGCTTCGCGTTCGGCGGCAGCCAGATCGACCTCAACGTCGACCCGGTCTGGACCGACTTCGCGTTCAACAGCCTCAACACGGCGCCGTGGGCTGGCACGTTCGGCCTGCTCGATGCGACGGGCAAGGCGACGGCCTCGTTCACCTGCCCGCCAGGCATCTTCATCTACGCGCCGCAGGACCTGAAGCACCTCGTCGCGGTCGTCGACCTGACGACGCTCGCGGTGCCGTTCGCCGGCGAGCCCTGCTCGATGCTGCTCTACTGATGCAGCGATAGCGGCCCACCAAGGCTGCGCACAGCCGCCGCGCCCTGGCCTCGTGCCACGGCGCGGCGGCGTCGTTTCTGGCCCATGAGCGCATCGCGCCCCGCTGGACCAAGAACGTATGCTGCGCCGATGCGCATCGCCGCGACTGCGTTGTTCTGCATCCTCTCCACGGCCATCGCCCAGAAGCCGCCCCAAGGCCGCTCGCTCGAGACCTTGGTGCGCGCCTTCGAAACGCAGATCGACCAGCTCTACCGCGACGGCAAGGCACCGACGCGCGACGAGGAGTCCGCGCTGAAGAAGTCGCAACTCGCGGAGATGGAAGCGTTCGTGCAGCACGAGGCGGCGGGCAGCGACCTTTGGCCTGCGCGCTCGATGCTCGCGCAGATGTGCGTGCAGATGCGCCAGAAGGAACGCGCGATCGCCGCGCTGTCGGCGATCGACGCAGATGGAGCACCGTTCTCGGTCGTGCTGCGCGGCGCGGAGCTCGCAGCCGAACTGGGCGATGCCGAACTGCGCCAGCGGCTCGCACTGCGCGCGCGCAAAGCAGCGGCCAACGTCGAAGACCGCATGGACCTCGCGCGCGTGCTCGCGACCGCGCTCCGCGACGTTCCGGGCGGCGAAGCGATCCACAAGCAAGAACTCGATGCTGCGAAGGACGACGAACAGCGCGCCTACGTGGGCTGGCTCTGGTGCAAGGCCGTGCGCGAGCGCGAAGACCTGCCCGAGAACAGCTACTACGACGCGCTGGACCAACTGGCGAAGAACCTGCCTGCCACCTACTGGGGCGGCGTCGCGAAGGACCGATCGACCGCGTCGCAGTTCCAAATCGGCGCGCCATGCATCGCGTTCCGCACGACGGCATTGGGCGGCGCTGAGGTGCGCAGCGAATCGCTGCGCGGCCGCGCCGTAGCACTCGCGTTCTGCGACACGCAGGATCCGATGTCCAAGGAACTCGTGGCTCGCCTGCTGCGCGCGGCCGAGAGCGATGCCAACCTCGCGATCGTCGTCATCGCCACCGACGCGGACTGCAAAGTCGCGACTCGTTCTGCCGAGCAGTTCGGCAGCAAGGCGCTCGTCGTCTGCGACGGCAAGGGCATGGACTCCGACCTGCTGCTTCGCTTCCACGTTGAGGCGGCGCCGACCGTGATCGCCATCGACACGAAGGGCAACATCGCAGGGCTCAACCTGCACGCCGAGAACAAGGAAGCGCAGCAGGAACTCGACGCAGCGATCGCGCGCGCGACCGCGAAGTGACGCTGTCCGTCAGCGCGACCTGCGCGCAGCCACGAGCAGGGCGAGGTACGCAACGCCGTCCGCGAGCAACCACGACAGCGGCAACGCAGAGACCAGCGCATCCGCGTCGCGTCCCATCGCATTCGTGAGCAACATCGCAGCCGCGTAGGCAAACAGTGCCGTGTCGGGCCCGGGTCGACCGCGCGAACCGATGCCGCGCCCAGCACGCACAACGGAACGAATCGCGCCGAGCAGCGCGAGCGCGCACATCGGCGCAGCGAGCAGCCACGACTCCGGCAGCAGGTTCGACGACATCGCCAATCCAGCGCCTCGCGCGCGGCCGCTGCCGAGCAGCGTCGCAGCGGCAAACAACGACGCCATCGCGACGAAGGCCCATGGCCACATGCGACTCGTCGCGGCGCGCGAAGGCAGCGCGGCGATGCTGCGCCTTT
>JBEELK010000042.1:0-3647 GCA_041168165.1 Planctomycetota bacterium
GCGGTCTTCGTCACTGCGCGTGGATGGGCGCCAGTTGCCGAGCACGCGGTCTTGGCCGTGCGGTGCGCGCCATTCCGCGAGGATCGACAGCGCTTCTTCGCGCATACGAATCGGCAGGTTCGCGTCGCCAGCTGCACGTGCGATCGCCGCGGCGTTGGCTGCGCCGCCCAGCAAGCGCGCGGCGTTGAGCGCGCGCCAAGCGAACGGTTCGTCGAGCAGTCGATCGCGCATCGCGTCGCTCGCGAGGGCGCTGGCGAGCGCGGGCATCGCGGCGTCGATCTCCATGTCGTAGATCGCGCGCGCGGCTTCGCGGCGAACGGATGCATCGGCGTCGGCGAGGAACGCAGCGCAACGCGCGCTCTTCGCGCGGCGCAGCGCGAGCACGGCGCAGATGCGGAAGGACGCGCTTTGCATGTCGTTCGCGCGTCGAACGAGCGCTTCGGCGCGCGCGTCCAGGTCAACCGACTCTCCGCGCTTGCTCATCCCGCGCGCGCCGAGCGACGCGGCGATCGCTTCGGCCGCCGCGTGGCGCAGCACCGGGTCGCGGTCCTGGTTGTCCTCGGCCATCTCGAGCAGCGCGTTGACGGCGCGGTCGCCGAGTTCGGTCTTGTGGCGCGCAAGGCCAAGCGCGGCTTCGCGGCGCACCGCGAGCACGTGGTCCTTCAGCAACGCGAGCAACTTGGGCTTGCCGTCGTCGCGCAGGCTCTCGCCGAGCATGCGCGCTGCGATCGCGCGCACGTTGGCATCGCCGTCGTCCGCGAGCGCGAGCAGTGGCTCCGCCGCGGCGGGGTCCTTGCGCGCGAGGATGCCGAGGCCAAACACTGCGCACAGCCGAGCCTTGCCGGCGTCGATGTCCTTGGCGACCGCAAGCAATGCGCCGCGCGCGTTCTTGTCCACGAGCGCGAACTGCGCGTGCTGGCGAATGCGTCGATCTTCGTGGCGCAACAACTCGACGAGCTGCGGCTCCTGCATCTTGGAAAAGTCGCTGCCGAGCAATCGCGCAGTCTGGCGTGCGCGGAAGTCACTGCGCATCTCCTTGGTCTCGATGCGATAGAGGCGGCCCTTGCCCGTTTTGTTCCAACCGCTGACCCAATCGCTCACATACATCGCGCCGTCGGGTCCGAAGTCGACGTCCGTCGCGAGCGCATTCCACACCGGTCGATCGCGCCATGCGATCTCAAGGCCCGCGCCCTTTGGCGATAAGCGCAGCGCGTGGATGCCGCTGTAGCTGCTGCCGCCGCGGAAATCGCAGAGGAAGAAGCAGTCGCGATAGCGGGCGGGCATGCCATGGCCGACGTCGTAGACGAGGCCCGACGGGCCGTCGGCCACGTTGTGGATCGGCACGAACGTCGCGAGCGGGCTCTTCTCGTCGAGCGGCATCCACATGCGTTCGCGGTTCCATGCGCCGCGGTCATCGAGCCACTGGAAGCCGATGCGCCAGCCGCTGTCGGCGCCATCGACGATCTGCACGAGTCGCGCGCGATCGCCGCCGTCGCTGTTGTTGTCGCCAGTCAGCAAGTTGCCAAAGTCGTCGAACGCGAGTTCCTGCGGGTTGCGCAGGCCGCGGTGCACGACTTCGAGGTTGCTGCCGTCGAGTTCGCAGCGCAGCACCGCGCCTTCGTGCGGGAAGTCGAGCAGTTCGCCTTCCTTCGTGCGCGTCGAGAAGCCGCGGTCGCCGATCGAGACGTAGAGCCTGCGATCGGGGCCGACGAGCAATCCGTGCAGGTCGTGGCCGATCAGCGAGGTGTGGACGCCAAATCCGTCGAACACCGCCTCGCGCGACTCCGGCGCGCCGTCGCCGTCTGCGTCGACGATGCGCCACAGCTTGGGGATGTTGGCAAACCAAACGTCCTTGCCGACGCGCAGCACGCCCGACGCGATGCCGTCCGCGAGTTCGGCGAAGCCGTCGGCGAACACGACGCTCTTGTCGAAGACGAAGTCGTTGTTCTCGTCGATGAGCAGCTTGATGCGCTCGCTGTAGCTCGCGTACTTGGGGATGTCGTTCGCGATGTGCTTCTCGTACTTCCGAACGCGCTCTTCGACGGTGCGCAGCGCGAGGTCATCGTCCTTCCACCGCATGTATTCGCGCGTGTCGAACACGCCGTCGTGGATGCGGAAGGTCTCGCTGACGAACGCGCGGCCTTGCTCGTCGATCGAGAATGCGACGACGTTGCAAAGGTCCGGCTCCGACGCGACGAGGCTCGCCTGCAGTCCCGGCGCGAGCTGCAGCGCTTGGATCGACGCCTTGCCGTCCTCGCTGCGCTTCGCGACATACATCGGCTTCTTGGCATCGTCGCTTTGCGATGGAGCGGCCGTCGGGTGTTGCGCAGACGTTGCGGCGCAGAGCAGCGCCGAAGCGATCGCAGGGAACGCGCGCGTCGTGGGAGAGGGCGTCATGGGCCGCACAGGATAGGAGCGGCGTGGGCCGTGCGCATCCCGCCGGTTGCTTCGCGCGAACGGCGCGGAGTGCCTGTGCCCACAGACAAGACCTGCGCCCGTTGCGGCCGCGCAATTGCGTGGCGCAAGAAGTGGGAGCGCTGCTGGGACGAAGTGAAGTGGTGCAGCGACGCGTGCCGTTCGGGTCGCGTCTCGCCGCTCGACCGCCGCATCGAAGAGGCGATGCGCGCGATGCTGCTTGCGCGGCCTGCGACGGCGTCGATCTGCCCTTCGGACGTTGTGCGCGCTCTCGAAGAGGACTGGCGGCCGCTGATGGAGAATGCGCGCATGGCGGCGCGGCGGCTCGTTGCCGAGGGATTTGCCGAGGTGACGCAAGGCGGCCGGGTGGTGGACCCATCGACGGCGAAGGGTCCGATTCGCGTTCGCAAGAAGGCGTGAGCGACGGGCTTCCTTGACTCGACGCGTCGCGGCGGGACCATCGCGCGACCTCCCATGCGTTCCCCATCGGCGATTGCGCGTTGTCTTGCGTTCTGTGCGTTCCTTGTCTGTGCCCCGTTTGCGGTTGCGCAGAACGACGCCGCGAAGGAACTCACTCCAGAGCAAGCGCTCGACGAGTTGCGCAGCAAGCGCGATGACGCCGACCTGTCGATGCCCGAGCAAGCGGCAAAGGCGGGCAGCGAAGCCGCGGCGCGAGGGCTCGCGTCGGTCTATGACCAGATCCGCACGATCGCGATGCGGCGCGCGTTCGTTCGCGCACTGTCGTTGCTCGCGGAGCAGCAGGCCGCGGCGCCCGCTGCGTGCGAGAAGCTCGCCAGCATCGCAGCCAACGCACCTGAGGACGAAGTGCGCGATCCCGCGGTGGCGGGGCTCGGTCGCTCTGCGCAGTTCGGCAAGGGTTTGCTGAAGCAGATCGTCGACAGTCGCGTCGAGGATCACGTTCGCGAACGCGCGCTCGACCAGCACAAGAAGCTTGCCGACGCGAACGATGCTGCGTGGTACCGCGAACTGTGGAACTTGGAGCAGAAGCAGAAGAAGGCGGAGGACGGCTCGGTGCTGCCGCCGGAGTTCGCGGGCATTCGCTTGCGCGCGTTCACGCACCTTGCGCCAACGCTGACGGAGTACGAACTGGCCGAAACGCTGCGGCGCGAACCGTTGTCCAAGATTCGCCGCGCGGCGTTGCTCGCGATGAACGATCGCAGCATGCCCAAGACCGCCGAGATGGCGGCGTGGATGTTGGAGCGCGTCGACCT
>JBEELK010000043.1:0-12437 GCA_041168165.1 Planctomycetota bacterium
CGCGCCGCCGCGTAGCAGTGGCCTCTCCGCAGCGATCGCTGCGGAGCGCTCAGGTCACGGGCAGGCCGACGTCGAGTTGCCGATGCGCAGGCGCATGCCGTTGCTGAGGTTGAACGTACCCAGCAATGCTCCGCCCGACGTGATGTTGAAGGCCTGCAGGTCGAGGTTGAGGCCTTCGAGGAACGGATCGTTCGGGATCGGCAGGTTCTGCGTGATCGCGCCACCTGGATCCGCGGCCATCACGTTGATCACGTTCATGCCACCGACGTCGGAGGCGAAGATCGTGCAACCGCCAGCCGTGGTCGTGCCGGGCATCGTGCTGAACGCGATCGCGCACGGCGCGCCAACGGGGTTGCCGAGGCTGCGCATCTGGAACGTCGCGTTGCCGAGCGTCGCGCGGAACGGAACGCCTTGCGCGAACAGGTTGGGCGTGACCGGGCTGCCGCAGCCTTGGCCGAGATACTCGTTGTAGAGCGTCCCGGGAGCCGTGCCCGTCACGAGCACGCTCGCAGCGCCAGTGCCGATGTCAAACTGGTCGAGCGACAACGACGAGCCCGTCACAGGACCCGCGTCGCAATCGAACCAGAAGTTGAAGATCGAGTTCCAACGCAGCGGATTGTTGGGCGTGCTGAACACCATCTCGCCGCCGACGCGCGTTGCGGTCCACTGGTTGAGCGCGTTCTGGTCGACGTCGTGGAAGCCGATGTTGGTGACCTGGGCGGTGGGGCACATCGGGATGCGGAACGAGCCCATGCCGCGCTTGTTGTCGCGGTTGTGGACGGCGTACTCGTAGCGATACTTGCCGTTGACCGGTCCCGTCACCTTGACCGCGACGTAGAAGCGGCCGTCGCTCGTGCCGTTCGTAGCGCTCGTGATCGTGGCGCCACTCCAGCGTTGCAGGATCGTGCCTTGCTGGAAGTTGGGAACGTCTGTGAAGGCCCACGACGAGCCGTTCCAGGCAGGCGTGAAGCCGCGCGAGCCGAGGTTGTTGTCGCGCACGCTCTCCGCTTCCGACGGGATCAGGTAGCCGGCCTGCCAGTAGTAGTTGGCGCCCGGGACCATGAGGTCCGCGTCGTAGATGCGCATCTGGTTGTTGAGCTGCGCGTTGAGCTGCGACGCTTGCTGGCTCGTGAGGCTGCGCGCGTTGTCGCAAGCCTGCGTTGGGCTCACCACCGGGTTGCCTGCGTCGAACATCGAGCACTGCGGATCCCACGTGCCGAGCCACGGGTCGATCTCGGATGGCGGCCCCAGGTCGAAGTGATTGACGGCCTGCGAGTTGGCGTAGGTGTCGGAGCAGCCGACTTCGACGAGGCTGAAGTTGCCTGGGCCTGCGCAGTTGCCGCACGGGCTCGGGTCATTGCTCGAGCCGAACGTGTGCTTCACGAAGCTCCAGTTGGAGATCTGCTCGAGGCGACCGTTCGCTTCGCGCGCGATGATGAAGTGGATGTAGCCGTGGTTGGGGCTCATCGCGGCCTGGAACGGGATCGCGTTGGTGCCCGGGTTGCAGCACGTCGTCCATGCGCCGACAGCGAACGCGCCAGTCGGGTAGGCACCCGAGCGCACGTAACCGCGCAGCGCCCACGTGTCTTGGAGTTGGATGTCGCGGCCAGCGATCGCATTGCGCTGCGCGACGAGAGATGGCGCGCAGAGGAGCGCTCCGGCAATGGCCGGCAGCGCGAAGACCAGGGATCGGTTCATGGGAGAGCGGTGGGATGGGGAGGACCGACTAACTCTCGGCGGATCCTCGCAGGCCGTCAACCGTCGGAGGCACGGGCGACGCAGCGAATTCGTCGACGAACGACGCGCTCTCCCTAGTGTACGCGGTGCAATCAGGCCTGCGCCGCGGCGCGCACGCAGGCCTTGCAACGAACTTGGCACATCCCGTCGGTCAGCTACCGAAGTCGCCGTCACCCGCGTCGTGCGCGCGACCCGGGCGATCGGGCTTCTGACGCTCATGCCACCGCGTGATGCGCAGGTGCGGATCGCGTCGATCGCGCGCCTGCACGCGTCGGCCAAAGCCGATCGCTGCTTCGGTGCGAACGTCAAACAGGCTCAACGTGCCGCGCAGTTCGATATGGCCAATCATCTGGCTGTCGATGCCGCCGCGGCGGCACACGTGCGCAAGGATGCGCCGCGCGTCTGCGCCATCGCGCAGGCCCCAGTTGATCGAGAAGCGCAAGAAGCCCTGCTCCGCGCCACCTTCGCCAGCGCCTTGCTCCTCCGCGGGGCCGCGTTCGCGCTTCCACGTTGGTTGCGTGAGCGCCTTGCCGCGCGTCGGCAGCGGGCGCCGATCGACGCGCTGCTCGGGCTCCTGCATCAGTTCGCTCGGCGGCTGCGCAACGGGAGCTTCGGGCACGCGTGGCTCGGTCTCGTGCAGGCCGACTTCGGCCAGCGAAGGCTTCTTCCGCTCGCGAGCGGGCTTGCCCGCTGCAGGTGCCTTGGCCATTGGCGTTTGGTTCGAGGGCTCCTGGCCAATCGCTGCCTCAGCAACGGGTTGCTGTTCGATGGGCTCTGGATCGATCGATTGCTGCGCAACAGGGGCCTTGGCTACGTAGGGCTTTGCCACAGGAGCCGCTGCAACGGGCGCTGGCGCGCTCGGCGCCTTGGCAACGTGTGCAATCGGCGTCGGTGCGGTCGGCGCGCTCATCGGCATGCCGGCAAACGCGAACGGCTCGCGCGGGCCTTGGCCTGCCTGGATCAGCAACGCGGCGACGACGTCCACTGGATCGCGGTCGCGCAACAAGTGCTGCGCCACGCTGCGTTGCTCTTCGGTCAACGTGTGCGCGGCGATCGCAGCTGTCGCGTGCTTCTCCGCGCGCTCCATCTGCCGCTTCATCACGGCATCCGGGCTCGGCGGCCACGCCCACGTCGGCTGCACGCGCGCCTGCGCGTAGATGCGACGCAGCTTTCCTTCGTGCGATTTGAGCGCGAGCATCACGCTCTTGCCCTTTTGGCCTGCGCGGCCCGTTCGGCCGCTGCGGTGCACGTAGGTCTCCGCGTCCATCGGCGGATCGATGTGCACGACCATCGTCACATCGCTGATGTCGAGGCCGCGCGCTGCGACGTCGGTTGCGATCAGCGTGCGCACCGCGCCGCGCTTGAACGCAGCGAGCGTGCGCGTGCGCTGCGCCTGCGCGAGGTCGCCGCTGATTGGCAGCGCAGTGAATCCGTCGGCTGCGAGCTTGTCCGCGAGCGTCGCCGTGTCTTCGCGCGTGCGCACGAACACGAGCGTTCGATCGTCGCCAGCGACGAGCAGCAAGTTGACGAGCGCAGCCAAGTGGCCGCGCGCTGGAATGCGCACTGCGATGTGCTCGATGTCCGCGTGCGCCGCGCCAGGCTTCTGGCCAGCGACGAGGATCGGGCGATTTTGGAAGCGATCCGCCAACTCAACGACCGCCTGCGCAAACGTCGCCGACACGAGGTGCGTGCGACGTTCTGCGGGCAGGTGCGACAGGATCTCGTCGAGCTCGTCCTTGAAGCCGAGGTCGAGCATCTGGTCGGCTTCGTCGAGCACGAGTTGCCGCACCGACGACAGGTCCAGCGCGCCGTTGCGGATGTGGTCGAGCAAACGACCCGGCGTGCCGACGAGCACTTCCGGGCGCTTTGCGAGCCGCTGCCGTTCGCGCGCGATGTTGGCGCCGCCGATCACGACTTCGCACACGCAGCCGCGCAGGTCGGCAAACAGCCACGACAGCTCGTCGCGCACTTGCACCGCGAGTTCGCGCGTCGGCGCGACGATCAGCGTCGTCGGGCCGCGGCGTTGGTCGTTATGCAGGTTGGGCGCCAGCGCAAAGCCGATCGCAACTGTCTTGCCCGAGCCCGTCTGGGAGCTGATGCGCAGATCGCGAACTCCGTCGTCGGCGGCAAGCAGCGCCTGTTGGACGGTCGTCAGCTTCTCGAAGCCTTTGCGCGCCAGGGCCGCGTGCAGCGTGTCGGGCACGGCGGCAAAAGGATGAACGGCAGGCGCCGCGGATTCAGGATTCTCAGCCTCAGGCGCCGAGTCGGGCTCAATGGACATACCACAGGGTCGTGTATTCCACGCGACCTGTCAACTCGGGGGGTTGCGTCAATGGTGTTCGGCGCACCGACACTTCGATGCTGTGCGCCGCGCGCTTGCTACTTCCGCGTGAGCTTCTGGCCCGTCACGCGCACAGTCTTCATGCGCACGAATCCGAGCGACAGATGCGTGAGCAACCAATCGTGGAACGATGCGCCCATCGACACGCGGAAGTCCGACACGCCGACGCTGTCCTTGCAGTGCTCGCGCAGCATCGCGCCGACGTCCGGTTGGTCCTTGCCAGCGAGGCCATGGACCCACAGCACCGACTTGCCGGTCAGTTCAAAGGACTCCTGCTTCAGCTCGTTGTTGGGCCGCGCGCTCACCGGGAACGGCACGTCGGTGAGGTCGTAGGTCAGCGCTCCGCAGGAGCACAGTGGCAGCAAGAGGGCGAGCGCGAGGGGCTTCTGGTTCATCGGCACGAACATAGGTGGAGCAGCGTGGATCGACTAGAGAAGCGAGCGCGCCGAGCGGGCGCGCGCACCGAGGGGAGTGGTCGGATCGACGTTCCCAGGGTTGCTGTCGAGCGGCAGCGAGAACCTGTCGCAAGGGAGCGATGCTCGAGCCGTGATCGAGACCGAGGGAGCGCCGAATGGCATCGCGCAACATCAACCGTGCGCGAGTGCCGACGAGATCCTCGCCGGCGTGGCTCGCAGTTCTGTTTCAGCGGCAGATCTTGGCCCGGACACCGTTCGACAAGGCCAGTCCCGACGGCTGCGTTGCGTCGAGAACAGCAGACTGCAGGAACAGCTCCAGGTCAGCGAACACTGGCGAGTCTGGGACCGGCAGCACACGGTGCGCCTTTCCGAACTGCACATCGATGATCAACGCGGGATCGATCAAGAGGAAGCCACCGAGGAGCGGCGCGCTCGTCGATGCGAGCGAAGCAGCGGTGACCGCGAGATTCGATGCGACATTGAGGCTGGTCACTTCGATCGTTCCGCCGACCGACGGGAAGCCGAGGCCGACGAGTTGCGTCGTGTTCGCGCCGCCGAGGTTCTCTCCGTAGGCGGAGTAGCCACAATCTGACGCGTAGGTGATCTCCAGTCGCGGCCGCAGCAGCGGATTGCTCGACTCGCTCGACTGAATCTCGATGCCATCGTCCTTGAGCGACACGATCTCAGGGAGGATCGCGAAGCCGTTGTTGGAAGCGCCGTTGGCCCATGCCTGGACCACGGCAGTGACATCGATGCGGCGCATGCCATCCGTGTTGGGCACGTTGTCTCCGTCGATGCGCGCGATCGCAGGTCCGATGTCTCCCCCGTCAAGGCCGTTGCCGAGCGAGTTCCAGGTCGATCCCTCGGACCATGGGACAAACACTTGGTGCAGGAAGAAGTCGGGCTGCGAAGGCGCGTCGATGTCGTCGGTGACCTGGATCGTCAGCGTTGCCGAGAGGATCTGAGCGCCTTGCGGAATGCGGCCGACGCCCGCCGGGCCGACGAGACCATCAAAACGGACCAGGGCGTGACCACGGCGATCGTTGAAGATCGAGTTGGTCGTGTCGTCGTCGCTGACCAGGATGCCGGACCCGCCGTACGAAGTGTTGGGCTGATCCTGGTTGATCCAGGTGTCCTGCGTTCCCTGATATCCGTTGATGCCCTGCTGCAGCACGACAACGGGCTCCTGACTGCGATACGCGCTGAAGTTGCACGCCAGCGAGAATGCGCTTTCGCTTGCGGTGCGGAACGCATTGAGCGTCGGCGAGTAGGACTGGACCCCGATGCGCTTGTTGCCCAGGTCCAGGGTCATGATCCTCAGCCAGCCGTCGCCACCATTGGGATCATCCTGATAGTCCGCGAGCACTTCATGGACGGGGAGCCCATATGCGTTCACGCTGGTTTGGCGATACTCCTCGTGGAAGTGACCGCATTGGACGAGAAGGATGTTGGGGTTGCGGCGGATGAACCAATCCCAGATCTCTTCGCTCCGAATGCCGCCCGTGGCGTAAACGCCTTCGATGCCATACCAGATCTCTGGGTAACGCCCTGAAGGAACCAGTGGGACGCCAGAGGTGTAGTCCTGTGCATCCTGCAGGTAGCGGTGCGTGGTCATGAAGACCGGCTTGTCGCGATTCTCGTCGAGGATTCCTTGCGCCCATTCGAGTTCTCGCAAGGCACCGTCGCATTCGATGTGCAGGGCCAGGAACTGGACACCATGAGCGTCGAAGACCTGGTAGCTGCTCATCTCGCTCGGCGAATGTCCGCGATACCAGTCGCGACCTGCGAAGCGAGAGGGTCCGAAGTAGGAGCGGAAGTTCTGAGGGATGTACGCCGAGCCTGCCGAGCCGCTGGGGGTGATGTCGTGGTTGCCCGCGGTCACGCCGTAAGGGATGTCCGTCGCGTCGAGGATGGCCATCGCCGCGTTAGCGTTGTTCCACTCCGCGATCCGGTCGCCGTGGTTCACCACGTCGCCATAGTGCGACACGTAGCGGATGCCCAACGCCTGCGCGTTCTGTGCGATCCACTGTGTCTGGGCATTGAAGATCTGCGGGTAGAACTCGCTGTAGTTCTGGGTGTCGGGGAGCCCGATGATGGTCGCAGTTTGCGCGGCTGCGGTGGTTGCCAGCAGCGCTGCAGAGATCGCGAGTTGAGCCGAAGAACGACGAGGGTTTGGCATGTGAGGAGGGTGCAGAGGATTCTGGTGGTCGCGTCCGCGCCTCGACGTGAGCGCCATTCGTGCGCGGAAGTCAGCTGGAGCGAGCGTTGCGGTTGTCCCGCTCGGCAATCGACTCGGCGCGCTCGTCGGCGTCCGGTCCCTTGGCGAGCAAGGTCTGTGTGCAACCTGGTTCCACGGAAGTGCGCGAGCCTCCGCTCGTGCGACAAGCGCATACGGGGTGCCGTGTGAAAGGATGGAAGATCCACGCGCTCCTCGCGTGCAGCGTGCGCGCCCCAGCCCGCGACATTGCCGCAGGCTAGGTCGCTAGTGAGTTGTGCGTCTTCGCCTAGTGTGTCGCGCGTTCATGGAGCCTTCACAGCCGCATCGCCTTAGGTCGCTCGATCAGTTTCGCGGCTTCACCGTCGCGGCGATGTTCGCCGTCAACTTCTTGGCTGGGTTCTCGGCTGTGCATCCGTGGCTGCAGCACCATCGGACGTGGTGCAGCCTCGCGGACCTCGTGATGCCGATGTTCATGTTCGCGGTCGGCTTCTCGATGCGGATGGCGTTCTTGCGTCACGCGGAGAGGGCTGGCCACAGCACAGCAATGCGCATGGCGGTGCGGCGCGCGTTGGCATTGATCCTGCTGGGGCTCGTGGTGCATGGCATCGATGGCCGCTTTGCGACGTGGGACGCGCTGCAGCAACACGGGATCGACGGCTTCGTCTCGAGCTTCTGGCGCAGGTCGCCGTTCCAAGCACTCGTGCACATTGGTGTCGTCACGCTGTGGACGTTGCCGGTGATTGGGCGATCGTGGCGCGCGCAAGTTGCGTGGCTGTCGATGTCGATCGCGCTGCACGTCGCGGTATCGGCCGCCGGTTGGCACGCGTGGTTGCTCGACAACGCGGTGATCGATGGCGGCGCGCTTGGGTTCCTTGCGTGGACTGCGCCGATGCTCGCGGGCTCGCTCGCATGCATGCGCATTCAGCATGTCGGCGCCGCGACGGCCGCGCGGCAGCTGGTCGCGGTCGGCGCATGCGCAATGACGATCGGCTATGCACTGTCGTGCTTGACCAACGGCGGCGCGCTCGCGGCTCCGCCACTGTGCGAGCCATGGCACCCGCGCGACATGTGGACGATGAGCCAGCAGGCGGCGAGCGCGTCCTACGTCGTGTTTGGCGCGGGTTTCTCGCTGCTCGCGTATGCGGCCTTTGTGCAGCAAGCGGACCTTCGCGCGCGCGAACTGCCGCTCTTCCGCACGCTCGGCTGCAACGCGCTCGCGGGCTACGTGCTGCACGGCCTCGTCGAGGACTTCGTGCGCCCCTATGCGCCCAAGGACTCGCCGCTGTGGTGGGCGCTCGCGATGTTCGCCGTGTTCTTCGCGATCACGTGGGCGATGCTGCGCGGTATGGAGAGGCAGGGGTTGTTCGTGCGACTGTGAGTCGACCGCCCGGAACGGAGGCCGACGCGCGGAACCTCATGATGTCGGTGTGAAGGACTACGCCGAAGCGATGGGCCGCTGAGGCTGTGTTCCACGATCTCCAGCGGTCAGCGACGTCGCCGGTGCATCGACCCAGGTCGGACAAACCGTCTCCACTTCGAAGAGAGGAGTTCCTCGTGCGAGCTACGTCGAGTCGATGGATTCGACTCCGTAAGAACTCCTCGACCTCGACCTGCTGCATTGCTCTCGGCGAAGAAGCCGTGCTCCGGCGGGCTGCTAGCATCGCTCGCCCCCATGCAGCATCACAAACTGGTCCTGGCCGGAGTCATCTTCCTCGCCACTGGTTGCGCCGCCCCTGAACGCGCGAGCGAGACCACGCCGGATCCGATCGCTGCGATCGTTCGAGAGGAACTCGCGCGCCAGAACATCCCTGGAGCAAGCGTCGCGATCGTCGAGCACGGGCGTCTTGTGCATGCCGAGGGCTACGGCTTCGCCAACTTGGAGCACGAGGTCCCCGCGACGAAGGACACGATCTACCAGTCGGGCTCGACGGGGAAGCAGTTCACTGCGGCGCTCGTGCTGTTGCTCGCGAACGACGGTCGCTTCGGTCTCGACGATCCGATCGCGCAGCATCTCCCGGGCACGCCGCCGAGCTGGGAGAAGGTCACGATCCGCCAGCTCCTGCAGCACGTTTCGGGACTCGCCGATCCCTACGAGAAGCTCGAGGTCACGCGTGACTACACGGAAGCAGAACTGCTCGCGATCGACGGACAGATCCCGTTGCTGTTCGAGCCCGGCACCAAGTTCTCCTACTCCAACATGGGCTACCACGTGCTTGGCTTCCTGTGCTCGCACGTCGGCGGCGTGTTCTACGGCGAGCAGCTCGCGCAGCGCATCTTCGCGCCGGCTGGAATGCGCACGACGCGCATCATCAACGAGCGCGCGCTCGTTCCGCATCGCGCGGCGGGCTACGAGCTCGAGGACGGTCAGCTCAAGAACCAGAGCTGGGTCTCGCCGAGCCTTTGCACCACCGGTGACGGCAGCATCTACCTGAGCGTCCTCGACTTCGCCGCATGGGACATGGCCCTCACGCGCGGGACGCCGATCGGCGAAGAACTCCAGGCGGTGATGCGCACGCCAGCGCGGCTCGCGAACGGGAAGCTCTCGCACTACGGCTGCGGCTGGGCCGTGCACCCGATCGAAGGGCGAGAGGCCATCTCGCACGGTGGAGCCTGGCAGGGGTTCACGACGTTCTATCTGCGGTTCCCGAAGGAAGAGCTGTCCGTGATCGTGATGACGAATCGCGCCGGCGTCGACCCCGGGAAGATCGTGCAGCGCGTCGCGCTGGAACGTCTGCGAGCTCGCGCGGACCGTGGTCGCTGAGCCTGACGCGCGAGGCGGGTCGTGCCCGCCTGCGCGCAATCGCCGTGCTCAGCGGTGCACGAACGCGGCCTTCGACTTCGGTCCGTTCTGGATGAAGTTCTGCGTGCCGATCTTCATGTCCTCGGTGCCGCAGACTTCGCCGAAGCACTTCGCTTCAAACGCGATGCCCTGCGCGAGCGGCATCTTGCAGCCCTGCAGCAGCGCCTTCTGAATGATCGCGTCGACGGCCTTCGACAGGTGGCCGATTTCGACGGCGGGCAGCGACGCGGGCACGTTGTGCATCGCGCCTTCGTCCATGCGGCAACGTGCGACCTTGCCCGACGCGAGGTCGCTCGCGAGTTGCACGGCGCGGCCGACGAGGTCGCCATCGACCTCTTCCTTGATGAGTCCGTATGCGAGGGCCTTCTCGCCGCTGATCGGCTTGCACGTGCGGATCATCTCCGCTGCGCGCTCGACGCCGACGAGGCGAGGCAGGCGCTGCGTGCCGCCGGCGCCGGGGATGATGCCGAGGTTGGCTTCTGGCTGGCCGGCGAGGACGCGCAAGCCCTTCTGCGCGATGCGCGCTTCGCACGCCATCGCGAGCTCGATGCCGCCGCCAAACGCAAGGCCATTGAGCGCCGCGACGGTCGGCTTCTTGACCGCGCCGACGACATTGACGCAACGCTGGCTGCCGCTCGAGGTCGCTTCGCCTTCCGCGACCGTCTTGATCTTGGCGAGGAAGTGCACGTCAGCGCCGCTGACGAACGCCTTCTTGCCAAAGCCCGTGAGCACGATGCCCTTCACGCTTTGGTCCTTGTCGCACTCGACGAAGCGCGCGGCGATTTCCTCGAACACGCCCTGATCGAGCGCGTTGAGCACCTTGGGCCGACGGATCGTCAGCACCGCGATGCCGTTGGTGTCGTGGCGCAGCACGTTGTCGATTCGGAACGGCTTGTTCTCGGCGCCGTGCGCTTCGATGCACTTCGGCACCGGGAAGTGCGGGTGCTTCTGCGCGTACGCGCGCACGAGCTCAAGCGCCTTCTTGGTGCCGATCTCGTTCATCATCGAGAACGCGGGCTTCATCACGAGGGCGATCTCAATGCCCATGTTGAAGTCGCTGACCGACACGAGGCCCGCGTCGACGATCTCGCCGCAGAGGCCGAAGTACGCGCCCATCAGGTCATCGCGAATGCGCGCACGCTGCGCGTCGCTGACTTCGACCTTCTCGTCGCGGCCCGCGACTTCCCAGTTGGCCTTCGCTGCGACCTTGTCCTTGAGCGACTGCGGCGTGCGGAACCAACGGTTGATCTTGGTCGTGTATTGGTCGAGGCCGACCGCGGTGATCGGGTTGCCGCCGGCGAGGTTCATCGCCGTGAACGACCCGACGCCCATCTTGAACGTCTCCTTGCACACGACGTCGATCTGCTTCGTCGAGCCCGCGCCTTCTTCTGCTAGCAGTGCGCACGCGAAGAACAGGCCTTCGAAGATCGGGTCGAGCGCGTAGCCGTAGCGCGACTTCACCGGGATCGGCACCTTGCCGATCGCCTCGTAGAACGACATCAGCCACGCGGCCGTCGCCGGCGCGGTGTCCTTGCCGCTTACGACCTCGACCATGAGGTTGCGCTCGGCGGGGAAGAAGTAGTGCACGACGCCGGTGCGGCCCTTGTCGGCGACGCTCGAGAAGATCACCTCGGGCTCCAGGTGGCTCGAGTTGCTGACGAGGATCGCGTCCTTTGCGACGAGGCCTTCGACCTGCGCGAAGATCTTCGCCTTCAGCTCCTTGTTCTCGGTCGCGGCTTCGACGACGAGGTCGGCGCCCTTCAGGTCGTCATAGTTGGACGTGAATGCCACGCCCGCGACCATCTGGTCCGCCTGCTCCTGCGTGAACGCGGCGCTCTCGACGCCCTTCGCGACCTTCTTCTCGAGCTTGGCTTTGCCCTTCTCCAACGCGGCCTGCGCGACGTCGACGACGATCGTCTTGACGCCAAACGGCGACAGGACCTTGGTGAAGAACAGCGCGATGTCCGGGCCGATCTGGCCAGAGCCGATGACGGCGACCTTTTGGATCGACTTGCCGAGGTGGGTGAAGGTCATGGAGTGGGCGTTCGCTTGTGGAACCAGACGGGTTGCGCGGGCTTTCGGCCGCGAATCGAGGCGAAGAGGGTAGCGACGGCCGCGGGGGCGGGGAAGCGTGGGGAGGGGTGGATGGGCGTTGTGCGCGCCGTCCAAACCCATGCCGCTCCCACAACTGCGTAGGATGCGCCGCCCTCTCATGGCCGATCTCCGCATGGTCCCTTCCACGTCGCTGTCCACCGCCCGCGTTCGCGGCGCTGCCGCTTGGCTTGCGCTGACGCTCGCGACTCTCGCGCACGCGCAGAGTGAGAGCGCCGATCCGTTCCGCGGCGTCGTCGACTCGCACCTCGCAACGATGCGCGATCGCACGCTCGCGCGCTGCAAGGAGAAGGGCATCGCGCTGCCAAACGACTTCGTCGAGTGGGTCGACGCCGATCCGATCGTGCGCACGACGGTCTATGGCTGCCGCAAGGACCCGTTGCCCGTGTTGCTGATGCTGCGTTCGCTGGAGATCGACCTCGGCGAGCAGGTGGTGCGCAAGGACTACACGCAGTTGGCGCTCGCGTTCGCGATCCAGGACTCCTACGCGGCGCGCGCAGAGAAGGGCACCGGTTGGAACGACGGCGATGGCGCAACGCCCAATGATCGGTTGCCCGACGTGACGCCGCGGCCGCGCCTTCAACTCACGATCCCTGGCGATCCGCGCGTTCGCGTCGACTGCAAGGATGCGTCGCGCACGCTCGACGTGCACGACCACCTCATCAACTTCCTCGAAGACCACGCGCCAATCGAGGTCGACGAGAAGTCGCAAGAGCTGCCGCCGCTCGAATACGACGACAAGGGCGTGGCGAAGCCGCGCGGCAAGGCGGTCACGGTGGTCAAGAAGAAGACGCGGCAGCTCGTCGCTGCCGA
>JBEELK010000044.1:0-2757 GCA_041168165.1 Planctomycetota bacterium
GGCAACGTGTGGGAGTGGTGCGCCGATGTTGGAGCGGTCAACTACTCGACGTCGCCGGTCAACGATCCCTACGAGACCAATGGCTCGAACCGGGTCTTCCGAGGCGGTAGCTGGCAGGTGACCGCCGATGAGTGTCGGTCTGCCCACCGCCGGTTGGATGGCTTCCCGACCTACGCGGACATCAACATCGGCTTCCGCATTGTGTTGGCGCCGACGCTCGCGCCCTACGTGCCCCCCGCAAGCCTGAACATGGTTCCGATTCAGACGGCGCCATTCTCGATGGGGTCGGCTGCGGTTGCTGGGCAGGGTCTCCCGGCAACTCCAGTGCACCAGGTGACGCTGACTCAGCCGTTCTGGATGGGCAAGTTCGAGGTGACCCAGGCTGAGTACCAGGCGCGCATGGGAGCCAACCCCTCGACATTCATTGGGACCAGCCGCCCTGTCGAGACGGTGTCACGAAGCAATGCGCTGGCCTACTGTGCGGCACTTAACACGGCCTACGCCGGCCAGATTCCAGCGGGATACTCCTTCCGTCTGCCGACTGAGGCTGAGTGGGAGTACTGCTGCCGCGCAGGCACTACGACGGAATGGAACACGGGTAGTGTGGCGCCAACCTGCGGGCAGGCCAACGTGGGCATCGACATCCTCACGCCCTGCGTCGGTTCGACCGCGAACGTCGGCAGCTATGCGGCCAACGCGTTTGGCCTCCACGACATGCACGGCAACGTCGGGGAGTGGGTTCTCGACAAGTCCGACATCACCACGTCGTATCCATCGACGCCGGTCACGAATCCTTACGTGCAGAACGGCCGCTTCGCGATCTGTCGAGGTGGCAACTACATCGCATCGGGCACGGCAACGGCGAGCGCAGTTCGTGGTCTGAGCCCGCTGTTCCCAAGCGCCGCGAACGGCTTCCGCATCGTCCTCGCTCCCACGTTGCCCATCACCAACCCGTGATCGATGACCATCGCGTTGGGGAATCCTCTCCCCAACGCATCGCATCGCATCAACACGTCACGCAACACCTCAAGCAACGCATGAAGCACTCCTCAACCAACGCATGATGATGATCACCATGCATGCATGAAGCGATGAAGCACTCACTTCATGCATGCAGATCACTCATCAAACGCGTTGAGGAATGACGACGAGAGATTCGCAAGCGAGCAAACGATTGCTAGGCTTCGCGAACTCTCTGCCCATGCCATCAACCAAAGCCCTTTCCTCGACGAGTCGTGTACGAGTCGAGACTTCTGCTGGTTGCCATCGTCTCGTTGCTAGTCGCGCATGCGCGGCAGGCGATACGATCCTTCAAATCGACGGCGTCGTTCAAACGACGCCGTCTCGCTATTCGGTGCAAGTCGGCGCCGATGAGCACATCGAGCGTCCCGCTGAGGTGACGCAGGACGAAGAGGAGCAGCGCTACCAGTGGCGCTTCCTCAACCACTCGTGCGAGCCCAACGCGATGCTGATCGATCGCGAACTGCGCGCGCTGCGTCCGATTCGTCGCGGTGAGGAGATCACGTTCGATTACCTCACGAACGAGTTCGACATGGCGACGCCGTTCCACTGCGGTTGCGGCAGCAAGCAGTGCATGGGCGAGATCCGTGGTTTCCGCCATCTCGGCAAGACGCTGCGCAAGCGGCTCGCGCCGCGCGCGGCTCCGCACGTGATCGAGCTTGCGAAGCGCCACGGATTGCTCTGACACGAGCAGCATGGACGCCGCCTCGGCGCCGCGCCTGTTGCACGAGATCTTCGCCGCAACGGCGCAGCAGCACGCAAGCCGCATCGCAGTCGACGTGACGCCCGGCATCGGCCGGCCGTTGCGTCAGACTCGCACCTACCAGGAGCTGCAACGCGACGCAGCGGCGGTTGCGTCGGCACTTTTGGCAGCCCGCGGCGAACGAACGGTCGCGATCCTGCTGTCGCGCGACACGCCGTGGCTCTACGCGGCGCAGCTCGGCGTGCTGCAGAGCGGCGCATGCTACGTGGGCTTGGAGTCGCGGTTTCCCGATGAGCACATTCGCTTTGTGCTCGAGGACTGCGCGGCCGAGGCGGTGGTCACGGACGCGCAAGGCATCGGTCGACTTCGCCCCCTGGTCGGCGACTCGGTGCAACTGCTCGACATCGCGACATTGCGCGAGGCTCCGGGCAACGCGACCGCGGCTTCGTCGCAGCCGATCAGTCCGCAACGACTCGCCTACCTGATCTACACGTCGGGCACGACGGGCAAGCCCAAGGGCGTGATGATCGAGCATCGCTCGGTCGTCAACCTCGTGCTGTCTGACGTCGGCGAGTTCCAACTCGGGCCGTCGGATCGCATCGCGCAAGGTTCGTCGCCGGCCTACGACTCGTCGGTCGAGGAGACGTGGCTCGCGTTCGCCGTCGGCGCCACGGTCGTGCCGATGGATGACGAAGTGGTGCGCCGCGGCCCCGACTTGTTGCCGTGGCTCCGCACGGAGCGCATCACGGTGCTGTGCCCGCCGCCCACGTTGCTGCGCGCGACGGGCTGCAAGGATCCGCTCGCTGCGTTGCCGGAGCTTCGCTTGCTCTACGTTGGCGGTGAAGCGCTGCCGCAAGAGCTCGCGGACTTGTGGGCCACGGGTCGTCGCATGGTCAACGGCTATGGCCCGACGGAGTGCACGGTCACCGTCACGCGCGCCGAAGTGCGTCCCGGCCAGCCGGTCACGATCGGCGATGCGGTGCCGGGCAGTCGCGCGCATGTGCTCGACGAAGACCTCAACGACGTGGCGTTCG
>JBEELK010000045.1:0-19658 GCA_041168165.1 Planctomycetota bacterium
CGCGCTCTCGCGCGCACGCTGCTCAGGCCAACGTCTCTAGGTTGAACTTCGCATCGACGTCGTTGGCGTCGATCTGCAGCGCCTTCTGGAAGCAGACCTTGGCGTCCGCGCCGCGGCCCATCTTCCACAGGCACACGCCGCGGTTGTTCCACGTCTGCGCGTCCGTTGCGCGGATCGCGAGCGAGCGGCCGAAGCACGTCTCGGCGTCGGCAAACTGGCTCTGGCCGAATAGGACCATGCCCATGTTGAACCACGCTTCGTCGTTGCCCGGCTCGGCGCTCAGCACCGCCTGGAACGCCTGCGTGGCGCCGCCGTCATTGCCCGTCAGGTAGCGCACGACACCGAGTTGGTGCCAGTGCTCGGTCTCCGTCGGAGCCATCGCGACAGCGGCCTCGAGGTGCGGCAGCGCCTTCTCGTAGATGCCCTGCGTCATGTAGGCCTCGGCCGACGTGCGGTGGATCTCCGCGAGCTTGCTATCGAGCTCGCCGAGCGACGCCTCGAGCTCGCGCTTCTTGGCATCGCTCACCGGCTCGACAACGAGCGGCGGCACGCCCTGCGCCTCGCGCAGGTCCTTGATGCGGGTCGGGATCGGAAGGAAGCCAGTGCGCGGAGTCGCGCCGCTCTGGGTCTTGGTGTTCTGCGTCGTGATCGTCATCGTTCTTTCCTCGTCGGTTGGGGCCGTCAGATGGCGGCCAGAATTCGTTCCATGCGCGCCGCCTCGTCGACGGCGCCCTTCTTGTTCAAGAGGTCCGCCGCGCGGCGGCCCATTCGCTTGGCTTGATCCGCGCAGCCGATGCGCTGCAGGATCAACGTGGCTTGCTGGCACGCGCCCGCGGAGTCGGGGCGGCGCTGCAGGTAGCTGGTCAAGGTCTGCAATGCCGACGCAGCGTCGCCCTTGCCGAGCTGCATCTTGGACAGAGCCATCTGGCCGACCTCGTAGTCCGGCGCGAGTTCGCACGCGCGCTGCGCAATGCGCTCGGCGCGCGCAAGATCGCCCTTCTGCCACAGCGCTTGCGCGATGCCGATCAGCGACACGTGGCTCGTGACGCCTTCTTCGACGGGCACGACCAAGGTCTGGCCGCGATACGCGAGGCAGCGACGGAAGTGCGCGATCGCCGCATCCGGCTGCCCTTGTTGGAGCATCAGGTTGGCAGCGATGTAGTGCAGGTTGGGCGTCGGCAGATAGCGACGCAGCGCCTCATCGATGACCGCGAGCGCGCGATCGGTCTCGCCAACGCGCGCGCTTTCGAGAGCGCACAATGCCGCGACTTCGGCGGCATACGGCAACTCGCGCGGCAGCGACGGCGCGCCGATGCGAATCTGCGTCAGGCACTCTTCGAGCAACCTGCGCGAATCCGCTTCGCGGCCAGACAGACGACGCAAGAAGTCGCCGTACTTGTAGAGGCAGTAGATGTCGCCAGGGCTGACCGCGAGCTGCTTCTTGAACAGGCGCTCGTTGCGCTCGTTCTTGTTGCGGCTGTCGATGACCTCGTTGGAGTAGCCGTGGTGCTCGACTTCGAGTTCGCACGTCGACAACGCGAGACCTTGCTTCGCGCCGATGCGAACCAGCGAAGGCGTGACCTGCTCGTGGATGACGTTCTGGTAGCGAACGTCCGGCAAGTTGCGGAACAGGCGCACCATCATCACGCCTGCGGTCTTGCCGCCGGAGTAGACGTTGACGAAGCGCATGTGGTAGCCAGCGGCCGCTGGGTCCTGCGCGAGCGTCTCGATCTGCTCCTTGCTGCCATCGAGCAAGAACTCGTCGGCGTCGAGCACGAGGATCCAATCGCCCGTCGCTTGCTCGATGCCTGCGTTGCGCGGCGCGGAGAAGTCCTCGTCCCACGCGCGATGAATGACCTTCGCGCCAAACGACTTGGCGATCTCGACCGTGCGATCCTTGCTGCCCGTGTCGACGATGATGATCTCGTCGACGCACGGCGCGGCGCGGCGCAGGCACTCCGGCAAGAAGCGCTCTTCGTCGCGCGCGATCATGCACAGCGACACGCGCGGCTTGCGGCCGTTCCACGGCGGCGTCGCCACCGCATGCTTCGCGGCGGCTGCGGGCCGAATGTTGGCGGCTTCGATCGGTTGCCAATGCGCGATCATCGCGCGGGCTTCGCGTTCGAACTCAGCGGGAGCCTCGATCGGCGAAGCCGGCGACGCGAATGCGCCATCGACGACGGCGATGCCTTGCGACGCGGCTTCGAGCCGCATCCAGTGTTCTTCCAACGCGACGCGCGTGTTGGCGCGGCGCGGCAATGGGCCAGCGAGCAGCGCGGACAGCCGCGGCATCATCGCGCCCGAAAGATCGCCAGGCAGAGCTGGCTCGCCGTTCACAGCAGGAACGGCAATGCCGAGCGCCGCTTGCAGCGACAACTCGAGGAACATCGCGGCGGACGCCGTGGCGCCAGCGCGCAAGAACCAAACCGCTTCACCGCGCGCATCCGCAATGCCGCGCGACCATGCTTCTGCCTCAGACGCGCCGTCGCAGACGACGACTTCCCAATCGCTCGGCAAGAACGCGCAAACGCACGACGCCGTGCGTTGCTGCATGCGCGCATCGCCGATGCCGATCAGAACAGTGCCAGCGAGCGACTGCCGCTTGCTGCAGCGGATCCAGAAGCGCGAAGCAGGAGCGCCATCGAGCCACGCGAGCGGCACGAGGCCTTGTTCGAACATCGCGGTCGAGAAGCCGTCGCGCACTTCGCCCTTCGCAGCGGGCACGCGCACGACATCGTCGATGACGAGCCCCGCCGCGTCGCACGCGAGCAGCGCGCGTTGCAGCGACATCGGACGCGTCGGATCCGTCGGGCTGCCCGCGGGATCGAACGTGCCAGGACGTCCCTCCACCACCGAACGCAGCTGACGCACCGATTGCTCGTTGTCGATGTCGAGCACGAGCTGCCCGCCATCGGTCAACATCGCAGCCAAGCGGCGCGCGAACGCTTCGATCGGCCCCATCGACTCGGTGAACGCCGACACCTCGATCGCCTCGATCGAGCCGTTCGAGTTCGCCAGCGAGGCGAGGTTGGCGGGCAGCCGCAGCACAGACCCCGAGCCTGCCGCGATCGCGGGGAAGCCAGGGACCGCGCCGCGAAAGCCGGTCGGTTGTACGTTTGCGTCTGCCACTGTCCTTTGCCGCATCACCGGCGAATGCACGGGATGCCGCGGCGTCATCGGCAGATCCGCGCCAACAACTTCAGTTCGAGACCGCGTCTCCTGGGGCGGGCGGACGAAATCGTGGAGATTTTGGGCAGGGGCCGATTGGCTTGCATCGACGCCCGCGAAGGTCTCCACAGGCCGTCTGGCGCGAACGGCTCGTCCTTCCATCCAGCATCCGGAGCGCGACAGGGAGGCCAACCCGATACCCTCTGCGCCCCATGGAACCAGCAACCCCGCAGCGCCGCTTCGCCGTGCTGATCGACGCCGACAACGTCTCGGCGTCCGCCCTCGAAGGCCTGATCGCCGAGATCGCCAATTACGGCGTCGCGCTGGTTAAGCGCATCTACGGCGACTGGACGCTGCCCAACCTCAAGTCGTGGAAACAGCAACTGCTTGAGCACGCGATCCAGCCGATCCAGCAGTTCCGCTACACGACGGGCAAGAACGCGACGGATAGCGCGCTGATCATCGACGCGATGGACTTGCTGTATCGCGCGAAGCTCGATGGCTTCTGCCTCGTGTCGAGCGACAGCGACTTCACGCGACTCGCCTCGCGCATCCGCGAAGAAGGCCTGATGGTGATCGGCTGCGGCGAACGCAAGACGCCGCGCGCATTCGTGACGGCGTGCGATCGCTTCGTGTTCACCGACATCCTTCGCGGCGCAGCGCCGGAGCCAGAAGCGCAGCCGAAGAAGTCCGCGACGGAGCTCAAGCACGACCGCAAGCTCGTGGACCTACTGCGTTGGGCTGTCGAAGCCAGCGAAGACGAAGACGGCTGGGCCAACCTCGGCGCCGTCGGAGCCAAGATCATGTCGCAGCAACCGGACTTCGACTCGCGCAGCTACGGCTTCACAAAGCTGAGCCAGCTCGTCGAAGCGACCGGATTGTTCGACGTCGAACGCCAGACGAGCCAGACGGGACGCGTCGACATCTTCTTGCGCGAGATCGTGCAGCCGAAGGCGCGCCGCTGATCTGAGCGCGACTACGGCACGGGCAACTTGCCAACACAGACGCGGTGTTGTGCGTATCATCCCGCTCCAGCACCCGTGCCTCCGCTTCGATATCCCCCGCTTTCCGCAGCCGACTCAGGCCTCGCGTCGCGACTTCGCTCGACGACGCGATTCTTGCGGCTCGTCCACGTGCCGACGTGCAAGTCGACGCAGGACCTCGCCGCCGCGGATGACAGCAAGGAGTGGATGATCTTCTGGTCGGATCACCAGGAAGCGGGTCGCGGCAGGCAGCAGCGGCCGTGGCACGATCAACCGGGGCTCGACATCGCAGCGACGTTCTCGATCCACGCGGACCTGCCGCTTCCGATCGCTCTGCCCGTCATCCTGCCGCTCTGCGTCAAAGACGCGGTCGCTCCCATGCTCGGCGCTGCAGCCTCGCGCCTGCGCATCAAGTGGCCCAACGATCTACTGCTCGACGGCAAGAAGCTCGCGGGCGTGCTCATCGACGCGGATGCACAGCGCCCGATGCGCTACCGCATCGGCGTCGGCATCAACGTGAATGGCCATCTGCCGCCCGTCGAAGTGCCGGAGGTCGCGATCTCGATGCGCATGGCGACGGGCGCGCTGCATGACCGTGGCGCGTTGCTGGAAGGACTCGCGCGCGCGATCGACCGCACGGTGACGGCGCTGCAACAGGGCCGCACTGCAGAGTTCGAGCAGCGCTACGCCGACGGCCTCGGCCTCGTCGGCAAGCGCGTGCTCGTGCGCGCCGGCGACATCGCAACGGGCGTACTGGAGTCGATTGGATTCGATGGGCTCCGGCTCGACGGCGGCCGCGCCTTCTCGCTCGCGCAAATCACCGAGTTGCGCGCCGAGTGAGCCTGCGCTGCGCCAGAGCGCTCAGCGCGCTCAGCGCCCTTCGCGGATGCAGTCGAGCATGCGGGCTTCCCACGGCGCCATTCGCGTCGGCGCTGGGCTCGCAACAAAGCGAGGCATCGCTTCGCGGTCCGCGCTCTCTGGCATCAGCATCGGGTAGCCGCGCGCGAGCAGCCAACTGCACATCGCCAGCCATGCCATGGGCACGTTGAGATCCGGGAACGGAGCGATGCGCGCAAAGCGCCACAGGATGCGGAAGCCCTGGCGCAACGGGTGGAGCCGATCAAACGCCGACGGCGCGTCGAAGTAACGATTGCCGTAGTCGAAGCGATCGAGCGCCGCGGTCAGTTCTGCAGGCCGCGGATGCTGCACGTAGAGCATTCCGTCCCACGGCTGGTCGATGCGGAGCGCGTTGTTGCGGAAGCGTGGAAGCCCCCGTGTCATCGTTTTGAACAGCTCCACCAAGAACCACCCGTCGGGCGCTCGACCCTGGCTCGCGCGATCGCGCATCATCTCGAGCACATCGACGAGGCCGAACAGCAGCTGGCTCTCCTGGCTCGCCGGCATCAGGCGGCGGCTCGAGCCTTCCAACACTTCGATGGCATCGCTGTCTTGGACCGTGAAGCCGCGCAGACGAAGAAGTGCCGCCATGAACAGCGGATCGACCGAAGAAGGCCGGAAGAGCTTGTCGTGGTATAGATGTGCGCTCTGCAGCATCTCTTGCTCGATGTCTCCGTCGAATCCTGCGATGCGCTGCACCAGCGCGATGTCGAGGCGGTCGATCAGCGACCCGGGCATTGCTGCTTCACTCATATATACGTCTCAGTTCGGGACCACAGGCAAGGTAGCACATGAACGTCGAGGCACCGGCTCCGGCCAAGCGGCCCTTCTGGAAGCGCCCGCTGCGACTGGCGTTCACGATCTTTGTGTTGCTTGCGATCCTCGTGGCGCTCGCGCCCTACGTAGCCGCGAAGTGGATCGAGAAGAACGCGGGCGAAGAGCTCACGCGTCAGCTCGGTACGCCATGCCGCATCGATACGGTCCGTTTTGGTTGGCTCTCTGGCGGCGCAATCGAAGGCGTCGAGATCGGCAACGCGCCTGGCTTCGAAGCGGCAAGGCCTGCGCTGCAACTTGAGAGCGCACGCTTCGACATCGACTTCGGCCGACTGTTCGCCGGCGAGTATTCGATGTCGTTCGAAGCGCATGGCTTGCGTGTCTCCGTCGAACAAGACGAGAACGGCAAGACCAACTTCGATGCGCTGTTCGCGCAGAGCGGCATGGACGCAGACCTCGAAGTCGAGCCGACGGCGCAAACGCACAAGCCATCGGCGACGCGACGCGACGACACCGAACGCGGGTTGCCGGTGGAGTTCCGTCGACTGCGCCTGCACTTCTTGATCGCGGACTGCTCGTTCGAACTGCGCAAGCAAGACACGCTGATCGAGTCGCTGCAGGGCATCACGGCGGAGATCGACAAGGATCCAGGCAACACGACGGTGCGCATGCGCCTCGCAGCGAGCGCGCCTGCTCGCGAACAGGGCGCGCGGCCTTCTTCGCTGCAGTTCACTGCAGAAGCTGATGCGGCCACGAAGCTCGGCAACCTCTCGTTGCGCGCCGAGCGCGTCGACCTCGCGCAGCGGCGGCCGCTGCTCGATGCGCTGCTTCCAACGGGCGCCATCACGCGCTTCCAAGGAATGATCGATGGCGCGATCGAAGCGCGCGTCGATGCCGCGGACAGTCGGGACGAGCCCGCGATTCGTTCTTCCGGCGAACTCACGATCGATGACCTCGCGCTCGCCGGCGACTTGTTCTCTGGCTTCGAAGTGAGCGCGCGGCAGTGCACGCTGCGGCCGAGCGGTCGCACGACGCGCACCGTCGCCAATGCCGCGCAACCGTCGATCGACATGGCGCTCGCCGCGTCGAGCCTCGACCTCGGCATGGATGCGCGCGACGTCACGATCGATCGCAACGGCCAACGCATCGATCGCTTCGACGCGATCAAGATCGCCGCCTCGAAGTCACAAGGATCGCCAAAGCTGCGCACGCTGCTCGAACTCGAAGGCATGGCGAGCCCGGGCAAGAGCAAGTCCTCGCTGCTGTGCACAGCGGAGTCGGACACGACCACGAAGTTCACGCGCGGCGTGCTGCAGATCGCCAACGTGCAGATCGCGGAGTGGCGTCGCTTTGCAGGCGATGCGATCTCTGCTGAGGACCTGTCGCGCGCCGATGGCACGCTGTCGGGCCGCATCGACTTCGAAGCTGACTTCGGCAGCGCGCGTCGCGTGGACGTGAACGGAGACGTCGCGATCGAAGCGCCGCGATTGGAGGGAGCGCTGCTGCGCGGCGCCTCGGTGCGCGCGGAGCGCTTCGTGTTCTCGCCGTCGATTCGATTGCTCGCGCCAGACCTCGACGGCAAGAACCGCATCGACCTCGGCAAGACGTCGCTCGACCTCGGCTTCCTGCGCGTGCAGAGCCTCGATGCAGCAGCGCGCGAACAGCGCGGCATTCGCGATGGCGGAGCGCTCGAGTTCCGCGGCGACCTCGCTGCGATCGGCGCACTTGGCGGCCCGTGCGCGGAGTTGCAAGGAACCACCGGCATGGCGAGCGGCGTCATCGCGTTGCCCAAGGAACTGTTCGAAGGCGACGCTGAGTCCGCGCTCGCCGTGTTGCGCGATGTGTCCAAGTTGCGCGCCGACGCGGAGCTCACGGGATTGTCGCGCTCCTACAAGGGCCTCGACGTGCTCGATGCTCGCGTCACGGCGAAACTCGAGAACGGCACACTGACCGCGCAATCCGCGGAGTCGACGCGCGTCAACGCAGGCCCACTGCAGATCGCGTTGCGCGCCGACGCGACCAAAGAAGCGATGCCGTTCGAGTTGTCGCTCGCGTGGAAGGGCGGCGCCGTCGCTGGCGAAGCTGCGGAGCTGCTGCGCTATCTCGTGCCGCTGCTCGCAGGCGCAACGGGCAAGGCCGCGGACTTCCGCAGCGTCTGCGATCTCGACATCTCGCTGACTGGCTTTGCGCAGCGACGCGGCGACGAGAATGCGCTGCAGTGGCTCGATCGATGGAGCGGCACGGGATCGATCACGCTGACCAACGGCCGCGTCGTGCCAGCGCCCGCGTTGCAGCCGCTGCTGTCGCTGCTGGGCCAACCGCAAGAGCTCGCGATCGACCGCCTCTCCAGCACGTTCGCGCTGCAGCAAGGCGCGATCACGCACCGCGCGATGAAGTGGATCAGCAAGGGCCAGGACTACGGTCTATCCGGCAAGGTGCGCCTCGACGGCAGCATGGAGCTCGGCATGGACCTCACGTCGCTGCTGCAGCAGCACAAGGACGGCAAGGCGATCGCTGGCTTCCTCGGCGATGCGCCACTCACTGCGTCCATCGCGGGCACGGTCGATGCGCCCAAGCTCGCGACGCCAGACCTCGGCAAGCTGTTGCAGCAAGCGTTGCAAGCAGCGCCGCGACAACTGCTGGAGCAACGCGGCCAAGACCTGCTGCAAAAGGGCCTCGACCGCCTTTTTGGCGACAAGAAGAAGAAGCAGGACGCGCCCGACAAGAAGCAGTGACACGCTGCGCGCCGCCGCCGCGCGTCAGCGTTCGCGGTAGCGGTGCGACACCGGCACGCAGCGCCCTTCCCAGCAGCGACCGCTCACGCGAATCGTCGGCGGGTACTGGTAGCGCTTGAACTCCGCGCCTTGCACCTTGGCGAACAACTCCGCCACGCGCTCGCGCGCCATGCCCGTGCGCGACGCGACGTCGGCGACGGACAGCTCCTGCTCCACCAGCAGCTTCAGCGCGGGGTCGAGTTCGTGGTACGGCGGGAGGCTATCGGTATCGAGTTGGCCGGGGCGCAGCTCAGCCGACGGCGGCTTCTCGATCGAACGCAGCGGAATGCGCTCGCCGTCGCGATTGAGGAAGCGCGCAAGCTCCCAGACCTCGGTCTTCCACAAGTCCGCGATCGGCGCGAGCGCGCCATTCGTGTCGCCGTAGAGCGTGCAGTAGCCAACTGCGCACTCGCTCTTGTTGCCCGTGGTCAACACCGCGTGGCCGCGCTTGTTGGAGAACGCCATCAGCAGCGCGCCGCGAACGCGCGATTGCAGGTTCTCTTCTGCGAAGCCCGGCTGGCCGCCGCGGAACACGGGCGCGAGCGTCGACTCGTATGCCGCCACCATCGGCTCGATCGGCATCACGTGGAACTCGATGCCGAGGTTGTTCGCGAGCGCCTTTGCGTCCTCGAGGCTGTGGTCGCTGCTGAAGCGCGACGGCATCGCGATGCCCGCGACGTTGTCCTTGCCGAGTGCATCGACTGCCAACGTCGCAACGACCGCAGAGTCGATGCCGCCCGACAATCCAATCACGGCGCGTGGCAAGCCGAACTTCTGCGCGTGGTCGCGAACGCCTTGCACGATCGCGCGGCAGTGCATCTCGGGCGCGGGCCGTTCGACGAGTTGCTCAGTCCACGAAAGGTGCTCCTTCGTGTCGACGACGTGCATCGCCTCTTCCCACTGCACCGGCACGAACGCGAAGCCGTTCTGCGACACCGCGAGCGTGCCGCCATCGAACTGCAACGTGATGTTGCCGCCGACGAGGTTGGCATACAGCATCGGCACCGAGTGGCGACGCGCTGCAAACGCGACCATGCGGCCGCGGAACGCGTCCTTGCCGAGGTTCCACGGCGACGCGCTGAGGTTGACGACAAACTCCGCGCCGGCGCGCACGACCTCCTGCACGGGGTCGATCGGATACTGCCGCTCCGCGAAGAACTCTTCGTCGTTCCAGCCGTCTTCGCAGATCACGACGCCGATGCGCACGCCCGCGTGCTCGACGACGTTCTGCTTCGGCTCGCGCCACGGCTCGAAGTAGCGGCCTTCGTCGAACACGTCGTACGTCGGCAGCAGGCTCTTGCGCGCGACGATGCGCGCCTTGCCGCCAAAGAGCCACGCCGCGGCGTTGTGCAGCGGGCGACCACCAGTCGCGCGCGCATGCTCGTTGGCTGCGACGCAGCCCAGCAAGACGGGCAGATCCTGCGGCACCGCCGCCGCGAGGCTCTGCAGCGCGCGATCGTGGGCGCGCAAGAACTCGGGCCGCACGAGCAAGTCTTCTGGCGGGTAGCCGCAGAGCGCGAGTTCAGGGAACACCGCGAGTTGCGCGCCTTGCTCCTTCGCTCGTTGCGCAAACGCGACGATGCTCGCGCTGTTGCCGGCGAGGTCGCCGACGGTGGTGTCGATCTGGCACAGCGCGACGCGCATCGAATGACTCCGTTCAGCGCACTTCGAGAGGCAGGCTGAACTCGATCGTCTCGCGTTCGCCTTCGACCTCTTCGACCGACGTCGCGCCCAGCGCGCGAAGGCGATCCACTACGGCAGCGACGCTGCTCTCGGGCGTGCTCGCGCCCGACGTGATGCCGACCGATTGCTTGCCGACGAGCCATGCCGGATCGATCTCGCTCGCTTGCAGCACCAGATACGCAGGCACTCCCGAATCGGCGCCAATCTCGCGCAAGCGATTGCTGTTGCTGCTCATCTTGTCGCCGATGACGAGCCAAGCGTCGACCTTGCCGCGCAGCGCCTTGACCGCCATCTGGCGGTTGGTCGTCGCGTAGCAGATGTCTTCCTTGCGCGGCGTGTGCAGGTTGGGGAAGCGGCGCTTCAGCACGGTCATCACGCGCATCGCTTCGTCGACCGACAACGTCGTCTGCGTGAGCACCGCGACCTTGTCGGGATCCGGCACCTGCACTTGCTCGGCCTCCTCGGGGGTCGCGACGACGATCGTCCGCTCCGGCGCCTCGCCGACGACGCCTTCTACCTCGACGTGGTCTTCGTGGCCGATCAGGAGGATGGTCATGCCCTTGCGGTCAAAGCGCTTGGCCTCGACATGCACCTTGGTCACGAGCGGGCAAGTTGCGTCGATCGAGTGCAGCTGAAAGCGCTGCGCCTCTGCGAACACGTCCGGCGCGACGCCGTGGGCCGAGAAGATCACGTGGCTGCCAGTCGGCACGTCCTCGAGGTGATCGACGAACACCGCGCCCTTCTGCACGAGGTCTTGGACCACGACCTTGTTGTGGACGATCTCGTGGCGGACGTAGACGGGCCGACCGAACTTGGCCAGCGCGCGTTCGACGGTCTCGATCGCGCGTTCGACGCCAGCACAGAAGCCGCGCGGGCGGCAGAGGAGGACCTTCATGGGGGGCGGGGAGTGTCGGCAATCGACCCCGCGGCGGCAAGCGCGGCGAGGCGCTGCGCGCAGCGTCCCGCCGGATCAGTAGAACTCGAGCACTGCGCCCTGGCCGAGCGAGCGCTGACCGCTCGTCGCCGTGATGCTGCCGAAGTTGTAGATGCGCGCGACTCCGAGCGGGCCGCACACGGTGGACTGCTGACCGATGCTGGTGACGATCTGCATCGGATTTGCGGTCTGCGAGTAACCGACGGCCTGCGCGTAGACCGACGCGCCGACAAGGCCTCGATCCGCCGGCAGCGACACGCTCATCGCCGCATTGCCGGCGGCGTCCGCGAGCGCAAACAACGACACCTCGGGCTGCACGTTGATGAAGCAGTCGGGCGCGCCGTAGCGAAGTTCTGGCGCGATCTGCGCGAGAGCTGCGTTGGGTGACAGCGGATTGGTCGCATCGAACAGCGGCACTGGTATCGGCAGCGCCGGCGCGCCGAACAGAAGCGGTTGTTGCTGCGTTGCGACGAACAGCAGCGTGGGCCCGTTTGGCACGACGTTGCGGATCGTCCACGTGAACGTCGAGCCAGCGAGCAGCGATGCGCCAGGCTGGAGTTGCAACTGCAGCCCGCTCGACGCGCACGCTGGCCCAAGCGATCCGAACTGCACGGGCGCGCTGGAGCACGAGCCGACGTTGTCGATGCGATAGACGCCGGTCGGTTGCGAATGGATGCGCAACTCGACGAGCAGATTGCGCGGCGCAGGCACGTTGGGGCGCATCGGCGTCATGCCATAGGCCCATGGTTGCGGCAGCACGAAGTCGATGTTGGCAGCGCGCGCGCCCATCACAGCTGGCTGCGCAGGCAGCAGCATCGGCACGTTGTCGAGCACGACCATCGCGTCGGCGCCGTAGTTGTCCGCGTAGGTGGCGGTCGTCTCGCCTGCGCGCAACGACGTCGTCGACAGCAGCATCGTGACGAACACGTAGCCCTTCTGAAGAAACGTCGTCACGCCAGGGTCGGCGTTGTCCGCGCGCAGTGAAACGCGCGTGATCGCACGCGGCCCGGTCCACGGCAACTCCTCTGCGTCGTAGATGTACTGCACGCGCACGGGCTGGTTGGTGCCGAACGGGATGCTCGTTGCAGATCCCCCTTCGAGACCGTTGAGGGCAGCGGGCACGGTGACGTTCTGCGCGCCACACGATATGGCGAAGAGTGAGATGCAAACGAGTGCGCGCAACGTCGATGCCATGAGCCGATCCTCGAACGCACAGATCGACGCGGGGCCGTGCGCGCCTTGATGCAGATCGCTACGCAGCGTGCGCGACCCGATCCCGCAGCGAGACGCACTGCGTCAAGACGCCCGCTCGGCGAGCCGAAACACTGGTGGCAATCTCGACAAGGAAGATCAGGAGAGCACCGTGGAACTGGGGAACATCGCAACACCGCAGGAAGAGGCGACGCCGGAGCTGCGCTATGCATCGCTCCATCGCGCCGTCGAACGAGGAATGGCGTCGCAGGACGTCTATCGCGAGCTCGCCGAGATCTGCTTGCAGCTCGGCCATCAGGACGAAGCAGTGCGCGTCCATGACGGCATGGAGCCTGGGCCTCTGCGCGATCACATAGCATCGCGATTGAAGCGACACGGCCTTCTTGCCCATGCTCCATCCACAGCCGAGTCGCCTCGCAGCGCCACGGCGCGCGGGCCTGAGGCAGCGGCATCCGATGCGCGCGAGCATGCGCTCGACGCCGTGCAATACATGGCGCAGGGCATCATGCCTGCGGCGTCGCTGTCGACGATGCTCGCGTTTCCGATCCTCGTGAGCGCTGGCGGAATGCTCACCGGCGGCTCGCCGTGGCTCTTCGCTGCGCTTGCTGCTCCGCCATCCTTGTGCGTGCTTGGCCTCGTCGGCGCGATTGCGCGCAAGGTCTACTTGCGCAGCGCGGACGGCGAGAGCGATCCGCCGGAGTGGCCTTCGGCTGCGGAAACGCTGCAGGAGGGCAAGCGGTTCTTGCTCGACCATCTCGCCGTGTATGGCGCGTTCGTGGCGCCTGCCATGGTCGCGCTGATGCTGGGCGTGCCGTCGATGTCGATGCTGCCGGCGCTCTTGCTCGGCATGTTCTTGGCGCCGATGGCGTTGATCCTGAGGCAGCATCGCGGCGACGTGTCGGCGCTGTCGCCCGTCACCATCGTGCGCGGCATCAGCAGCAGCCGTGGCTATCTGCGCATCGCAGGCCTGTATTGGCTCGCGTTCTTGCCGGCGGCCATCGCGTTCCTCGCGTCCCTCGGCAACGCGCCGTGGATCCAGCTCGCGATCGTTGGCCCGCTGTCGGTGCTGCCTGCGTTTGGCACGGCGCGCGTGCTCGGCACGTTCGTCGATGCCCATCGCGAACGGTTGGGCGTGCTGATCCAACTTGCTGCAACGCCGCGCGGCGTGGCACAGGCTCCGCAGCACAAGCCGATGCGCGGCGCGCGCCCGGTTGGCGTCGCTCCGACTGCGCAAGCAAAGCCGCAAGCTGCTGCGCAACCGCGCGCCGTGCGTCCGACGACCGCAGCCCAACCTGCGCCGAAGCCCTCGGTGCCCACCGCAAGGATCGAAGGCCGCGCTCCGAAGCCGGCGCAAGCTCGCCCGCAGACGGCAAAGCCCACTGCTGGCAAGCCCACTGCGGCAAAGGTCGGCACTCAGCCTGCTGCGCGCTCGGCGCAACAGAAGCAGCCTGCTCAACAGCAACCTGCCGCGGCAGGCTTCGCGGGTCCCGATCTCTCGGGCATCCCTGGCGCCACGGTAATCAGCGGCGCCGATCGCGAGCGCATGGGCGCTGCCGCGAAGAAGGGCTGACCCGAGCGGTTGCGCGAAACGTGATGCGGCCCGGATGCACCATCCGGGCCGCGCTCATTTCACTTGTCCTGGATCGCCATCCAGCCCGAGCCCTCGATCAGAAGGCTCTGCATCTGGCCGTCGGTCGGCTCGACCTTGAGGTGCTGGAAGCCCGTGCCGTGGCCATCCCACGCATCGTCAAACCAGAAGCACGCGGCATCGGTGATGCAGAAGTCACCAACCTTGGCGCACACCGTGAGCAACGGAATCACCAGCACGACGTGCAAGACGCCATTCATGACCGGGGTCTGGACGTAGAGCCGGTTGTCCCAGTCGTCGACCGTGCGGGCCAGCTGGTGCGGGCCTGCGGCGCAGGCGGTGGAAAGGGCCGCCGCGATGCCGACGGCGAGGATGTTGAGAAGGTTGTTGTTCATGGCGAGGGTCAGGAATGCACGGCGGGATCCGCCGTGACAGGATCATGCTGCGTCGGACTCCGGGCGCCACACATTCGCACCACCGCCACCGGGCGAAAGGAATGCGGCCCAGCGGCTGCGCCTGGGGAATCCGGGGCTCCCCCGGCTATCCTGCTCGGCCTCCAACATGCGCGACAAGGTTCTCATCGGCTACGGCCAGGGCTTCTGGGGCGACTCGATCCTGGGCCCTGTGCGTCTCGTCCGCGAAGGCCCCCTCGACTATCTGGCGCTCGACTACCTCGCCGAAGTCACCATGAGCATCATGCAGAAGCTCAAGGGGCGAAATCCGAAGGCGGGTTACGCCACGGACTTCGTCGCGATGCTCGCGCGCGTGCTGCCTGAGGTGCACCAGAAGGGCATCAAGGTCATCGCCAACGCCGGCGGCGTGAACCCGGGCGCGTGCCTCGACGCCGTGCTCGACCTCGCGAAGAAGCAAGGCATCAAGGGCCTCAAGGTCGGCATCATCGAGGGCGACGACATCCTGACGCGCATCCCCGATCTGGTTGGCAGCGGCCACATGCTCGCCAACATGGATGACGGCCGCGCGTTGTCCGCCGTGCAGGACCGCATCCTGTCGGCCAACGTCTACATCGGCGCATTCGCCGTCGCCGAGTGTCTGCGCCAAGGCGCGCAGATCGTGATCGGCGGCCGCCTCACCGATCCCGCGCTCGTCGCCGGCCCGATGATCCACGAGTTTGGTTGGGGTCCGCAGGACTTCGACAAGCTCGCGGCGGGCACGATGGCGGGCCACATCGCCGAGTGCGGCGCGCAGTGCACTGGCGGCAACTTCACCGGCTGGCGCGACGTGAAGGACTTCGTGCGCATCGGCTATCCGGTGATCGAAGCGAGCCCCGATGGCTCGTTTGTCGTGACGAAGCACGAAGGCACCGGCGGCCTCGTCAACCGCGAGACCGTGATCTCGCAGTTGCTCTACGAGATGGGCGATCCCAATCGCTACCTCGGCCCCGACTGCACGGCGGACTTCACGAGCGCAAAGATCGAAGAAGTCGGCAAGGACCGCGTGCGCTTGTCTGGCATCAAGGGCGGCCCCGCGACGCCGACCTACAAGGTCTCGATCAGCTACCAGAACGGCTTCAAGACGACGGGCCAACTCACCGTCAGCGGACCCGACGCAGTCGCGAAGGCCAAACTCTGCGCCGACATCGTCTGGGGCCGTCTCGCCCTCGATGGCTGCACGTTCCAAGAGCACGAGAAGATCGTCGAGATCGTCGGCGCAGGCGTCTGCCACGAAGGCATCGCCAAGCCGACGGACCCGCCGGAGGTCGTGTTGCGCATGGGCGTGAAGTGCAACGACGAGGACAAGGTCGATCGCTTCGGCATGGAGATCGTGCCGCTCGTCACGAGCGGCCCGCCAGGCGTCACCGGCTTTGCCGGCGGCCGCCCGAAGGCGACGGACATCGTCGGCTACTGGCCGGCGCTGCTGCAGAAGGACCAGGTCAAGACGCGCGTTCGCGTGGAGGTGACGTGATGGCGAAGGTGAAGCTCTCCTCGTTTGCCTGGGCTCGCAGCGGCGACAAGGGCGATGGCAGCAACGTCGGCATCTTCGTGAAGACGAAGGCCGACTACGAACTGATCAAGAAGGCTCTCACCGTCGACGCCGTGAAGCGCCACTTCCACGGCATCTGCAAGGGCGAGGTCACGCGCTACGAAGCCGAGAACATGCTCGCGCTCAACTTCCTGCTGCGCGACTCGCTCGGCGGCGGCGGCAGCGAGAGCCTCAAGACCGACGCGCAGGGCAAGACGCACGGGCTCGCGCTGCTGGAGATGGAAGTCGAGCGCTGAGGTCATCGGGCCGCGGGCGGCTCCCGCGGCCGTTCGATCTCACCTCGAAATCCGAACAGGAAGTGTTCAATCTTCAAGGTGGCTGGACGAGGCCTCGCAACGCATCGACCCCTGGCCCCTTCGGTCTCCACGCTCGACCATCGTGCCGACGACGCGCCATGTGCCCGTCGCATCCTCACCGCCCGCACCACTATGACCGAATCGCTGATCCTCCAGCGCCTGCGCAACCGCGCGCGCGCGCGTCGCGCCCGCATCGTCCTGCCCGAAGTGCACGATCCGCGCACGATCGAAGCGCGCGCGCTGTTGGAACAGGACGGTCTCGCGCAAGTCGTGTGGGTCGAGGATCCCGCTGCGCATCCGCGCTACGACGAGGTCGCGCAGCACATCTACTCGCGGCGGCGGCAGAAGGGCGTCGACGCGGTGCAGGCAGCGAGCCTCGCGCGCGATCCGCTGTACTTCGCGGCGTCGCTTGTGGCACTCGGCCACGCCGATGGCGCCGTCAGCGGCGCATGCCACGCGACCGCGAACGTGATCCGCGCCGGCATCCATTGCCTCGGAACGGCGGTCGACGTGCCGCTCGTCAGCTCGATGTTCTTGATGGTTCGCGGCGACCAAGCGATCAGCTACGCGGACTGCGGCGTCGTGCCAGATCCTGACAGCAGCCAGCTCGCGACGATTGCGTTTGCCACTGCGCAGAATCACCAGAAGTTCACCGGCGAGGCGGCGCGCGTCGCGTTCTTGTCGTTTAGCACGCGCGGCTCCGCGCAGCATCCGCACGTCGACAAGGTGAAGAGCGCGATGCAGATCTTTCGCGCGCGGCACCCCGAGATCGCATGCGATGGCGACCTGCAGTTCGACGCGGCCTATGTGCCAGAGGTCGCTGCGCGAAAGTGCCCCGATAGCCCGCTCGGCGGCAAGGCCAACGTGTTTGTGTTCCCCGACCTCGACGCGGGCAACATCGCCTACAAGATCACCGAGCGTCTCGGCGGCTTCATGGCGCTCGGGCCAATCCTGCAAGGGCTGCACAAGCCGTTCTTGGACCTGTCGCGCGGCTGCAATGCGCGCGATATCGCGGATGTGGCTGTGATCGCGAGCGCTATGGGCGTGTGAGCGGGCTGCTACCCCGCCACTCCGCCCTTGTCCTTCAGTCGCAACTGCCCGCACGCAGCGCCCGCATCGGGGCCTGACGAATCGCGGATCGTCGCGAGCACGCCGTTCTGCTTGACCGCGCGCACGATCTCCACGATGCGCTCGCGAGACGGCGCAGAGAACGGCATGCCGGGCACCGCGTTCCACACAATGAAGTTGAGCAGCGCGCGCGTTCCTTGCAGCAACGTGGACACCTGCTGCACGTCTTCGTCGCTGTCATTGACGCCGGCGAGCAGCGTCCATTCGAACTGCACAGGCATGCCCATGTCGCGGCCATAGGCGTCGGCGGCGGCGACGATGTCGACGAGCGCGTCCTTGTGCGCGCGCGGCAGCAACTCGCGGCGGCGCGCGTCATCGGCGACGTGCAGCGACACCGCGAGGCACGGGCGCACCGCGGCTTGCTTCATGCGCTCGAATGCCTTCACCGAGCCAACCGTCGACACGACCTGCTTCTTGCCGCTGATCTGCGCAACGTCGCGGATGCGCGCGACGGCTTCGAGCACGGCGTCGAGATTGTGGCTCGGCTCGCCCATGCCCATGTAGACGACGCGGTCCGTCGGCAATCGCCTGCGCGCGTGCACGACTTGCTCGACGATCTCATTGGCGTCGAGGTTGCGTTCGACGCCAAACAACCCGCTCGCGCAGAACTTACAGCCCACGGCGCAGCCGACTTGCGTCGACACACACACGGTGCCCGACGGCATCGCGACGGTCTCGATGCGGCGCTGGTCATGCAGCTGCACTCCGAGTCGGAACGTGCCGTCCTTGCTGCGCACTTCCTCGACCACGCTGGTGCGCATGCCGCACGCGAGCCAGTCTTGGAGCGTCTCTGCCTCTTCTGGCGACAGCGTGCGGCCCACCTTGTGGAAGTCCGCGAGCGCGGGCGTGCGACCCTGCGCGACGATGCGCTGCGCCATAGCGCCCTTGCCTTCGGGCAACAGGCGCAGGAGGCCGTCGAGGCCAGTGGCGGCAGCGGGCGATGTCATCCGCGCGATCTTGCCGACATGCGCGCATTGCGCAACAGGCGCGCCTTGCGGCGTGGCGCGTTGCGCCGACAATCGAGCGTTCGCCCAACTGCCGCATGCGACGCCAAACTGCACTGCTGACGTTCTTCTCGCTCGCGCTGTCGTGCTTCGCCGCAGCGCAGCAAACCCAGAGCGCCACGGTGAAGGTCACAGGCCGCGTGGTCACGTGGCAAGGCAAGCCGGTCGTCGGCGCCGCAGTCGCTTACGCCGGCGAACGCGCGACGACGACTGCGGAGATACAGAAGAACGCGCCATTGCGCACGGACAACGACGGCAAGTTCTCGATCGACTGCCCGATCCGCGGCGACAAGAACGACCCCGATCCGCCGTTGCTGATGATCGCGCAGAAGGGGATGGCGTCGCTCGGCTTCGCCGTCAACTTCCGGCACAAGGACATGGAGAAGGGCGTTCGCATCCTGCCGCGCGAGGACACCGACCTCGGCGATCTGGTGATGCCCGAAGGCGAGCGGTTGTTTGGCCGCGTGCGCGACAAAGACGGCAACGGCATGCCGGGCGTGCGCGTCGTTGCGCGCGACTTGCTCGACAACCATCGCGCGCTGCCCGGGCCGCGCACGCAGTGTCGCTGCATCGCAGTGACGGACCAAAGCGGCATCTTCTCGCTGCCGACGACGTTGCCGACCGCGGTGGCGCTCGAGTTCGAAGGCAAGGGCTGCTACCGCCACACGCAAGCTCCAGTCAGCGTCGGCATGCCGCTCGAAGTGACGCTGCACGCAAGCGGCGAGATCGCGGGTCGCGTTCTCGATGCGGAAGGTCGCGGCGTCGAAGGCGCGTATGTCTCCGCGGCCTACGAGCGTCGTGGACCCGCGTCCAGGGTGCAGTCGGGACCCGGCGGCATCTTCTCGCTGCCGCTCGACTACGACGCGCGCTATCGCGTGGTGGCAATGCGCAGCGACGACAACAAGGAGATGACGCGCACCATCACGCGCAGTCGCGAGTCCGACGTGATGCGCGGCCCTGCTGGCAACCTCGAGTTGCAGCTGCCCGAAGAACACGCGGTCGAAGACAAGTCGGGCCGCAAGCAATCGCTTCGCGTCGAGGCGTATGCCGCAGACGGAACGCCAGTCCCAGGCATTCGCGCAGCAGCCGTGTGGCAGTCGCACGCGCAGCAGAACGTCAATTACATGGAGTATCTGTTCAGCACGACGTTGCCGGACAGCAAGCCATCTGATGACCACACGGCGATGGTCTATGGCCCGCAAGAGAAGGAGAGCCA
>JBEELK010000046.1:0-5914 GCA_041168165.1 Planctomycetota bacterium
GCGCGCGCGCGATCCTTGAAGCGAACGGCTGCGACACTCCGGCCGAGTTGGCGAAGCGACACAGCGACGCGCGACTTTCGCATCAGATCGACCCGTCGCTGCTGCGCAGGTTGCGCAAGGCAGCGCAAGCGCATGTCGATGGCGCGCCGCTAATGGAGACGCGACCGCGGTTGCCCAAGAACGCGCCGTCGATCGACGCGGCTGCAATCGTGCACATGCTGACCGATGCGTATGCAGATCGCGTGCTCGCGTTTGCCGTGCGGCGTCCCACCAGCAACGGCGAGGAGTCGCAAATCGAGGTGGCGCTGCCCAAGTCGCGCGAAGAGGAGTGGCCCGCGCTGCGCTCGTTGCTCGCAGGCGTGCCGTCCGGCGCGCCGTTGTTGCACTTCGATTCGACGTTGCCGCGGTGGTACGAAGCGCACTCGTACGAACGCGAGGCGGAGGTTGGGTTGTCATCGCGCTTTCTCGATCTGCGCCGACGCTTGCTCGCAGCCGCAGTGATGCCGCAGCCGTTGTTTGCGCTGTCCGACTTCGTTCGCGTGTTGCTGCGCCGCGATCCGTTGCGCCATGGCCACGCCAGCGAAGCTGCGATGTGGGCCGAAGATGGCCTCGACGAACGACTCGCTCAAAAGGCGCGTTCGGACATCGAAGACTTGTTCGACTTGAAGCGCCGCATCCTCGATGTGGCGCCCGCTCTGGCTCAGACCATCTGAACTGCATTGGAACTCACGCTGCAGCAACGGCTCTTGCGCTACCTCGCGCGCGAGCAAGAAGGCGAGAAGCACGCGCATCGCGAGATGCGCATGCAGCCGATCGACATGCGCGTGCACGACGGCGATTGCATCCACGATGCGGTCTACCTCGGACGCGAAGGCAACTCGCACACGTTTGCCTGCAAGGAGAACTGCTCCAAGTTTCGCACTGGCGACAAAGTCGCAGTCGGCGATGGGCACGATCTCGACGCGGCAGTGCCGATGATGTACGGCGGCTACGAGCCGACCGCTGGCGTCTTGCGGCTCGAGGTCGACTCCTACATGCGCACTGCGCGCGTGGAGTTCTCGGAGGGCCGCAGCTACTGCGTCGATCGCCGGCCGTTTGGCGGCAAGGACGCGATGATCGACGCGGTGCGCAACGCGTTCGAGTGGCCGATGCTCGCGAGCGCGCTCGAGGGATCGCTGCGACTGACGGAAGATGCCGGGCGCCGCGAACGCGCGCGCGCAGCGTTGTCCGCGCGCGGCCTCAATGCAGCGCAGGTAGAGGCAGGATCTGCGGCAATCGCGGCCGAGCAACTAGCGCTGATCCAAGGGCCGCCTGGCACCGGCAAGACGCGATTGCTCGCCGAAGTGGTTGCGGCGCTGGCGATGAAGGGATGCCGCATCGCGCTATGCGCGTTCACGCACAACGCGGTCGACAACGCGCTGCTCGCGATCCGTCGTGTCGCGCCAGAGTTGGACCTTGCGAAGATCGGCGGTGACACCGGCGGAGTCGAAGAGTCGCGCGTCGAGTTGCGCCGCGCGCGCGTGCGGCTTGGTGATTCGCGCCGCATGTATCTGCCGGAGGAACGCACGGTGATCGCGGGCACGTGCTTTCAGTTCGCGAAGCTGTCGCGCGACATGAGCTTCCACTTCGCCGTCATCGACGAAGCGGGGCAGATGCCGATCCCGCACGCGTTGCCGGTGATGTTGCGCGGCAAGAAGTGGATGTTCTTTGGCGATCATCAGCAACTGCCGCCGGTGGCGACTGCGGAGCACAAGGATCGCGAAGCCGCGGAGTCGATCTTCGCGCGCCTGCATCGCCTCTATGGCGGGCACATGCTCGATACGACGTATCGCATGAACGACGGCGTGTGCCGCTTGATCAGCGAGACCTACTACGGCGGCAAGTTGCGATCAGCAGATGGCGTCGCCGAGCGGCGCTTGAAGTTTGTTGCCGGCGGCAAGCTCGACGAAGCGCTCGATCCCGCGCATCCCGTCGTGTGGCTTCGCGTTGACCATCAGCAGCCCGGCAGCCGTTCCCATGAGGAGGCCCATGCCGTCGCCGACGTTGTTGCGGACCTCATTCGGCAGCACGGAGTGCCGCCGCGTGAGATCGCAGTGATTGCGCCGTTCCGTGCTCAAGTGCAGTTGATGCGCGCTGCGATCGCCACCAAGGAGTTGCCGGAGATCGACGACCTAGTCATCGACACCGTCGAGCGCATCCAAGGCCAAGAACGCGAAGCCGTGGTCGTGTCGCTAACCGCTGGCGACCCTGAGGAGGCACGCGGCCGCGGCGCATTCCATCTCAACGAGAACCGCCTCAACGTCGCGATCTCACGCGCGCGCAACAAGGTGGTTGTCGTCGCGAGCAAGCACACGTTTTTGTCCGTGCCCGAGGATGTCGACGCGATGCGAACCGCCTCGCGCTGCCGCGAGCTGCGCGATCGGATGACGATGGTCGATGTGACGAGGCTTTACTGCGGGCGGTGATGCGATGCGGAGCATGGGCATGTCCCTTCCGTGCAGAGGAAGTCGATCGCGCCGGAGCACAGGACCGTTGCGGTGAGGCATGCTCTGGCAAAGGGGCCCAGGCTGCGTGCCCTGCTTGAGGTCTTCTCCCGTGCCGTGCATGCTGCTGCGAACCCCGTGGCGGAAAACGGCTTAGCTGGCCTAGGATGAGTCGATGGCTGTGAATGGTGAAGCAGAACGCTGTGACGACTTGGTCGTTGGCGGCGGCTTCTTTGGCTGCAGCCTCGCCGTCCACCTCCGCGAGACCTGTGGCCGGAAGGTGCTGTTGTTGGAGGCTGGATCCGACCTGCTCCAGCGCGCCTCCTACACCAATCAGGCTCGTGTTCACAACGGCTACCACTATCCGCGCAGCCTGCTCACGGCGTTGCGCTCGCGCGTCAACTACCCGCGCTTTCTCGCGCAGTTCGCGGAGTGCGTCGACGAGTCGTTCGAGAAGTACTACGCGATCAGTCGAGGCTTCTCGAAGGTCACCGCCAACCAGTTCCGAATCCTCTGCGAGACCATCAAGGCGCCGATCGCGCCAGCGCCGGCTCACGTGCGCAAGATGTTCGATTCGCACCTCATCGAGGATGTGTTCACCGTCCGCGAGTGCGCGTTCGACTCGGTGAAACTGAAGCGGCGCATGGTCGCCGAACTCGAGCGAGTCAGAGTCGATGTGCGCCTGCAGAATGAGGCGAAGCGCGTGGCGCGGTTGCCGCATGGCGAGCTATTGGTCGATTGCACGGGGCCTGGCGGCGACTTCCAGGTGGTGTGCAAGCGCGTCTTCAACTGCACCTATTCGCGAATCAACCGCCTTCTCGAAGCCTCGGATTTGCCCCTGATCCCGCTGAAGCACGAGTTGACCGAGATCTCGCTCGTCGAGATGCCGGAGCCGCTGCGAAACCTAGGGGTGACGGTGATGTGCGGCCCGTTCTTCTCGGTGATGCCGTTCCCATCTCGCGGCCTGCACTCCTTCAGCCATGTGCGCTACACGCCGCATTGCCAGTGGCAGGACTCGCAGGGGCAGCCCTACATGGACCCATACTCCGTTGCGTCGGAGCGTCGTCGGCGAAGCAATTTCGTCCGCATGGTCGCAGACGCGAAGCGCTACATGCCGGCGCTCGCGCAGTGCAAGCAGGTCGATTATCTGCTGGAAGTAAAGACCGTGCTGCCGCGAAGCGAAGTCGATGACAGCCGGCCGATTCTGTTCCGCCAAGACCACGGGCTGCCAGGGTTGAACTGCATCATGGGCGCGAAGATTGACAACATCTTCGACATGATCGAGTTCGTCTCCGCGGCAGAGTCGCTGATAAGCCAAGGTACTGCATGAGTCTCTCCGACTGCTTTGTTTCCGTTGTCGCACCGCTCTCCAACGACGCTGACATCGCCGAGTCTTTCGTGCGAGAGACCGCGGAAGTGTTGAAGAGCAACTATGCGAACTACGAGCTCGTGCTGGTGGACGATGGTTCGCGCGACGACACCGTGGCAAGAATCTCGAAGCTGCTGTCGCACATCGATTGCATTCGATTGATCCCGTTGTCGCGGCCGTTTGGCCTTGAGGTCGCGATCTCTGCAGGCCTCGACTCGGCGATCGGCGATTACGTCGTGGTGGCTTTGCCGGAGACGGACCCGCCTGCATTGATCCCTCAGATGGTGGAGCGCTCGCGTTCGGGTCACCGGACGATCGTCGGCGTGCGGCGAACCCGCGGGGGCGACGGCGCATTGCTGCGGATGGGCGCCAAGCTGTTCTACTGGTACTGCAACAAGAAGCTCGGGTTGTCGATCGCGGAGAACTCCACCTACTTCCGGGTGTTGAGCCGTCAGGCGGTCAATGCGATCACGCAGATCCGCGATCGCGCTCGGTTTCTTCGCGTGTTCAGCGCGGACGTTGGTTTCGTAGCCGATCCTTTTGAATACGACGCGATCTCGCGGCGCGCGAGCCCGCGTCGGCGCGGGCTTGAGGAGTCGATTCGCTTAGCGATACGCATCGTTGTCGCCAACAGCACGCATCCGCTGCGCGCCGTCAGTTGGCTCGGCTTGATGCTCAGTCTGCTCAACGTGCTCTACATGGGCTACGTCGCGCTGGTCTACTTGTTCAAGGACCGTGTGGCAGAGGGCTGGACGACTCTCTCGATCCAGAACGCGGTGATGTTCTTCTGCCTTTTCTTGTTCGTCACCGTGCTCTGCGAATACGTCGGACGCATCCTGAGTGAGTTGCGCTCCAGGCCGCACTACTTCACGTTGGAGGAACGCAACAGCTCGGTGGTCATCGCCAACGAGGACCGCAAGAACGTGACGACGCAGGCCACTGAGGAGCGCAGCGCGTGAACACGGTCAACGCAGTCATCCCTTCGGATCGGCAGGTGCCTTCGTACACCGTGACCGACTTCGCGCCAAAGCGCCACCGCTACTGTGTCGCGATCTTCGTCATCAACGAGAACGGCCGTCTGCTGCGCCAACTCGACAAGATGAAGCAGGTCGGAGCGCCACTCGACGTCGTGATCGCCGACGGCGGCAGCACCGACGGCTCAACGACCGAGGCGAACCTTTCGACGCGCGGCGTTCGCACACTGCTGGTGAAGACGGGGGCCGGCAAGCTCAGCGCGCAGATGCGCATGGCCTTCGACTGGGCGATGCAGCAAGGCTACGAGGGTGTCGTCACGATTGACGGCAACGACAAGGACGGGCCCGATGCGCTTTTGCGGTTCGTCGAAGCGCTCGACCAGGGAATCGACCATGTGCAGGGCAGTCGCTACGTGCCCGGCGGGGTCGCGATCAACACGCCGAAGCTGCGCACCCTGGGTATCAAGATCTTGCACGCGCCGCTGATCAGTCTCGCGTCGCGCTTCCGCTACACGGACACGACGAACGGCTTCCGCGCTTACAGCCGCAAGTTCCTGCTCGATCCGCGTGTGGATCCGTTCCGCGACGTCTTCTCGCGCTACGAACTGCACTACTACCTCGCGATCCGCGCCGCGCGCCTTTCCTTCCGAGTGCAGGAAGTGCCGGTGACGCGCGCCTACCCGGACAAGGGGCCGATCCCGACCAAAATCAGCCCGTGGAAGGGCAATTGGCTCGTGCTCAAGACCCTGTTCAAGGCCTGCATGCACGGGTTTGACCCGCCGCGCGCGAACTGAGACCAAGACCTATGGCCAGCGCCCTTCTCGGCTACACCGGTTTCGTCGGCGGCACGCTGCAGCAGCAGCACCGATTTGACGATTTCTACAACTCGTCCAACATCGAACAGCTCGCCGGCAAGCACTACGACCTCGTCGCCTGCGCTGCAGCGCCTGGCGTGAAGTGGAAGGCCAACAAGGAGCCCGAACAGGACCTCGCGAGCATTCGGCGTTTGATGGCGCCCTTCGAGTCGTTGCGGTGCAAGAAGGTCGTGCTGATCTCAACAGTCGACGTCTACACGAACCCGGTTGGAT
>JBEELK010000047.1:0-14485 GCA_041168165.1 Planctomycetota bacterium
ACGTGCGTTCACGCATCGTAGACGGGAGCTCAGGGCTTCACGTGCAGTGGCGACGCAACCTTCGTGCGTCGCGCGTCGCGGACATTCCTAACGATCCAGACGACATCGCGTGGAATGACGAAGAGCAGGTGCGCATTCCGATCGCGCCGTTGTGGTGGCGCAAGGAAGCGGTGTTCGAAGTCCGCGTCCGCGCCGTGCATGACGACAACAGGCTCGTGTTCCAACTGCAGTGGGACGATCCGACGCGCGATGACCGTTCTGCGTCGGGCGCGCCGCAAGGCGATGGCGCTGCAGTCCAAATCACGGAAGAAGCTGAGCCTCCGATGTTCGCGATGGGTGGCAACGAAGGCGTTGAGATCTGGCACTGGAAGGCGTTCCGCAGCGAGGAAGTGGCTGGCGCGCTCGACTTGTTGGGTCGCATCGGCCACGACGAAGTGGACATGCCGCGCGTGATCCCCGGCGTCACGCAGCCGATGCGCACCGGCGAAGCGCTGCGCGTTCACGGGCCCATCGGCATGACGACGGGGCGCGGTCAGGGGCGCGCGATCGTCGCGACGCCGCGATGGCGCGACGGCGTCTGGACGCTCGTCATCAGCCGCGGTCTGCGCGCGCGCAAGACCGACGAGTTGGCGATTGCGCCGCGGCAGAGGTTGTTCGTCGCGTTCGCAGTGTGGAACGGGTCCATCGACTTGCACGCCGCGTCGAAGTCGGTGTCGACCTGGCACGCGCTCGAACTCGCGCGATGACGCGCGCGCTTCAGCGCAGGTAGGGCTTCCGCAAGCGCAAGAACGGCGACTCGACGAAGCGGAAGCTCAGCCATCCGATCGGCGTCATCGCAACGAACGCGACGGTCGCGATCGCGGTGCACGCGGCGAAGCTTGGGTTGGGCCCGAGCCAGCGCGCCGTCGCGTCGCTGAGGCGGAACACGACGAAGAAGTGCAGCAGGTAGATGGAGTAGCTGTAGGCGCCGATGCGGCCGAGCAGCAAAGAGAAGCCGCGGTCCTGCGGCTTGCACAGCCCGTCGTAGAGCGCGATCGCGCACGCGAAGCCAAGCCCTTCGATCGTCGGTAGCGCGATCCACGCCGGGTCCGCTGTCGGATAGCCCGACGCGCCGTAGTAGCCGCCGTTTGCGTCGAACAGATGGAACAGCGCAACAAACGCGACGATCGCAAACGCAGCCCATGGCCATCTGCGTGCAATCGCGTCGCGATGCCGCAGCGCGAGGATGCCGCACGCAAACTGATCAAAGCGGCCCACGAGCGTCGAGTAGGCGAGCGTTTGCACTGTGCCTTCGACGGTCCAGATCGCAGCGCGTATCGCGATGGTTGCTGCGATTGCCGCCGCGAGTGGCCATGTCGAGCGCCGACTCGCGAGCAGCAAGAGAGGCAGCAGCACGTAGAAGTGCAGTTCGACGGTGATCGACCACGCGCCGTTCGGCAGCGTCGGCAGTAGCAAGCCCTTCGCGAGGAAGGCGAGATACTCGAGCACCGTCGCTTCGCCGGCGCGGATCGTCATCGCGCCAACGATCGCGAGCACGAGCAGCAGCAACGGCAGAAGGCGCAGCGCTCGATTCCAAAGGAACGCGCCGAAGCGGACATCACGGCCCGCGAGCAGCTTGGCGAACAGATAGCCGCTCAGTGTCATGAACAACGCGACGCCGGTGTGCCCTTCGTCGAGCAGCGACGCTGGCCAGAACGACGGCGCATTGGAGAACGGGATCGGCGAGCCCGCGAGTATCCCGGGGCTCGTGCTCGCCAGCAGGAAGATCCAAGACTCCAGCGAGTTCTGAATCGCCGCGCCGATCCCCATCGGAGGCAGCATCGTCGGGATCTGGATCCGCGGCGCCGCGGCTGGGTTGCCGTGATGGAAGTGCCACACGAACACCAGCCAGGCGGCGACGGCGCGCACGTGGTCGAGCGCGAGGAAGTGCTGGCCGGTCGAGGAGCGCATGCGGTGGCTGCGAGGCGCAGAGGGTAGCGTTGGTCCAGGGAGGTCGGCCGTCAGAAATCTGGCTGAACCGTTCCTGCCTCCGCGTCGTTCGGCGGCGACCCGCGCCACCCCTCGTCACGGCGCGTCGACACACTCCCTCGCTCATGGAAACGAAGTCTGCCCCCTCGCTTCCTGTGGTCGCAGCCTGCGCAGCGCTCGCGCTGCCGGCTGTGGCTCAGGCTCCCGCTCCCGCTCCCGCTTCCGCAGTCGCTGCCCAGGCCGCTGCTACACCCGCGGCGTCCGCCAAGAAGCAGGACCCAGCGCCTGCGCAGTCGCCGAAGCCCGCAGCGTCACAGCAAGAGCCGACGCCACCGCCGGCGCAAGGCGTGGGCCCGCAAGGCGGCCCGCCGCGCATCGTGGTCACCGCCTCGGGCTTTGCCGAGGAGGAACTCGCGACGCCCTACACCTACCAGACGATGAGCCAGCAGACGTTTGTCGAGCGCGGCCACCGCACGCTGCCTGAGGCGCTGCGCGACATCCCTGGCGTGATGGTCCAGAAGACCGCTCACGGGCACGGCTCGCCGTACATCCGCGGCTTCACGGGCCGGCAGAACCTCATCCTGATCGACGGCATCCGCTTCAACAACTCGGGCTTCCGCAGCGGGCCGGTTCAGTACTTCAACACGATCGACGCCTACTCGGTCAACGAGATCGAAGTGATCAAGAGCCAGGGCTCGGTGCTCTACGGCTCGGACGCGGCGGGCGGCACCATCAACCTGCACACGCGCAACTCGGAGTTCCGCAGTGAGCGCGATGGCGAGGGCTTTGCGCACGGCTCTGCGCTGTATCGCTACGACACCAATGGCGGCTCGCACACGGGCCGCATCGAGTCGCAGTTCGGCAAAGGCGGCGACTACGGCCTGCACGCGGGCGTGACCTATCGCGACTTCGGCAACATCTGGGATCGCGATCTCGGCACGATGGAGAAGACGGGCTACGACGAGTTCGACTTCGACCTGCGCGCGGACGTCGCGCTCGATCACAACCACACGTTCACGGCTGCGCATCAGCAGCTCGAGCAAGACGACGTGTGGCGCACGCACAACACGATCTACTTCGAGCCCTGGCAGGGAACGTCGCTCGCGACGCCAGACCTCGCGCGCATCTACGACCAAGACCGCTCGCTCAGCTATGCGCGACTCGCAGGCGAAGACCTCGGTGGCGCGATCGACGGCTACAAGCTGACGTTCTCGTTCCAGCGGATGCAGGAAGGGTTCAACCGCACGCGCGCAGTCGGCGCCGGCGGCGTGAACACGAGCATCCAGCTCGACGACACGGACATCGACACGCTCGGCGCGGCGTTGAGCTTTGAGAGCAAGGTCGATGAGGCCACGATCACGTACGGCGCGGATTGGTATCGCGACTCGATCGACTCGGACACGGTGACGACGGTCTATGACCCGGCGGGCACGGTGCTGTCGACCACGCGGCCGATCCAAGGGCCGCTCGGCGACGATGCGCGCTACAACCTGTTTGGCGTGTTCGCGCAAGGCCGCGCGCCGGTCTCGGATGACGTCGAGCTCACGCTTGGCGGTCGCTACACCTACGCGTCGGCGGACATCGGCACTCTCAGCGACGGCGGAGCTCCTCCGGCTGCGATCAGCGCCGAGAAGGACTGGGAGGACGCGACGTTCAACGCGCGCATCAACGTGCGCGTGGCGGATGAGTGGAGCGTCTACGGCGGCGCGTCGCAGGCGTTCCGGGCGCCCAACATCGATGACTTGAGCTCTCTCAAGTCCTCGCGCACCGGCGTGATCCAGACGGGTTCGCTCGACGTCGAGCCTGAGCAGTTCCTGACCTACGAAGTCGGCACGCGCCACGTCGGCAAGGAAGTCGGCATGCAGGCAGCGGTGTTCTACACCGACATCACGGACCTCATCACGACGCGGCCGATCGGCACGGTGCCGGGCACGGGCGAAGTGATCACGACACAGACCAACGGTGCCAATGGCTGGCTTGCCGGCGGCGAGATCGAGGCATCGTGGCAAATCGATCGGGATTGGCGCGCGTCGAGCTTCGTCGCCTACGTCGATGGCGAGTCCGACGTGTATCCAACGGGCAGCCTGACCTCGGTGACCGAGCCGATCTCGCGCCTGATGCCGCTCACCGGTTCGCTCGCGCTGCGTTGGACGCACGAACAGGGCCGCTTCTGGGTGGAAGGCCGCACGATCGCCGCCAACCACGAGGATCGCTTGAACACATCCGACCGCGCCGACACCTCGCGCTTCCCGCCCGGCGGCACGCCTGGCTACTGCGTGCTGATGCTGTCGTCGGGCTACAAGGCCACCGACAACCTCGACCTGTTCGTCACGTTGGAGAACGTCACGGACCAGAGCCACCGCATCCACGGCTCGGGCGTGAACCAGTCCGGCTTCAACGCGATCGTCGGCGGCAAGGTCAGCTTCTGAGTGGGAATCGTCGCGGGGATCTGGGCAAAAAATGCCTAGATCCCAGTCACGCGACCTAGGGGTGCGCATTCGGGAAGCGTGCGGCGGGCTGAGGGTGCCATTGCCCTCCCCGTTAGCGGCGGCATTTGCCGCAATCACGCTTTGGAGCATCTCCCCATGTCTCATCCCTCTCTCGCTTTGCGTCCGACGATCGCCGTCGGACTCGCCCTCGCGGGCTTGTTCGCCACATCCTGTGGCTCTCAGTTCCAGCGTTACGACGAGTCGCTCGTCCGCAATCAGATGCACGGGGCCGAAGACGCGCCCGTCTGGGTTCGCGGCGAAATCCCGAGCACCGATACCGAGCTCGCATTCGTCGGCCGCGGCAACGCCTACAACGTGCTCGACGAGCGCAAGGCCTTCGACGAGGCCTTCATGCACGCTCGCCAGCAGCTTGCCGAATACGTCAGCACGCGCGTGACCTCGGAGGCCTGCGACAAGGACTGGGCGAAGGGCGTTCGCTATCTGCCCGTTCGCGACGCCGGTCCTGCGGATGGCGAGCATCCTGGCCAGCAGATCCAGTCGCGCGTTCACCAGTTGACGGACGCGATCGTCGGCGAGCTCCTGCCGAAGGGCCAGTACTGGGAGCAGTGGGATGTCGACGAAGCCCCGCCGCGCCACTGGGACGGCTGGCGTCCCGTCAACTCCTTCCGCTTCGAGATGCGTCGCTACAAGTGCTGGGTCCTCGCGACCATCCGACGCGATCGCGTCGAGCGCTTTGTCGATGCGACCCTCAGCATGCTGAAGGACGAGGCCGAGAAGCAGCGCATCGCGAACGAGCTGCAACAGGCGCAGGGCCTCAACGCGACGCTCGCTGACGCAAATGGCCAGCTTGAGCGCACGATGCAGGCGCAGCAGCAAGAGATCATGAAGCTGCGCGAGCGCATTCACTATGGCCGCGTCTTCCGCCTGACCACGCGCGACAACGCGCCGGTCGACGACATGAGCATGCCGCCGGAGCGTCCAGTGTGGCGCAACGCGGCGTTGCGCGTCGAACTGAAGGTCAATGACCAGAAGGGCAAGGGTCAGGGCGCTGACTGCGAACTGCCGCTCGGAGGGAACTGACCGATGCGCGCTTTCTTCCTACCGCTCGTCGCGCTGGCGCTGTCGGCGCTGACGGGATGCAGGCATGTGTTGCACGTGCATCACATCGCGCATGTGCCGGCGCTCGCTTCGTACGAAGCGGTCGACGAGATGATCGCGCAGCACAACGACCGCCGCGACATCGGTCGCGTGCTCGTCGCGACGCTGGTGGACGTCAACAACGTCGGCATGACATCGATGTTCGGCCGCCAGATGTCGGAGTACCTCGCAGCGCGGTTCACGCAGAAGAACATCGACGTGATCCACGCGACGGTCCGCCAGGACCACATGCAGGTCCGCCAGGACGGCCAGTTCTTGTTGTCGCGCGACATCCAGAACCTCGCCGCAGATCACAACGCGCGAACCGTCCTGGTCGGCACCTACGGAGTCCTTACGGACTACGTGCTCGTGTCGCTCAAGATGGTCTCGACGGTCGATGACTCGACGATCGCTGCGATGGACTTCACGCTCCGTCGCACGCAGGTCGTCAACGACATGCTCGCGAGCTACGTGCGCACCTGGTGATGCGCTGGATCGCGGCGCGGCGGGTTCGCCCCCGCGCCGCATCACTCCTCGCCGATCGCGTCCCCAAATAGGTCGCGATCGAGCGTGCCGTGCGCTTCCAGCGCGTCGGCGACGCGGCACAGTCGCTCCCAGCAGTCTTCGTCGTCGAATGCGGACGCGGCTTCGTCGATGAGCGCCCGCAGTGCTGAGCTGCGTTCGTGCGGCGCTGCAAACGCGGCGATGGCGCGCGTGGCTTCGCGCCAGTCGGCTTCCCATGCGGCGAGCGATTCCAGGAGGTCCATGTCGCCGCGCCAACGCGCTTCGGCGACTGGGCCAGCGAGCGCCGCGAGCGCGATCTTGCGCGCGAGTTCGCGTCCGCCGATGCCGCGCCATGTGATCGTCGTCTTGCCCATGCACGAGCCGTCTTCGTCTTCGATCGTGCACAGGGTGACGTGGCCGCCGAGCAAGTGCGCCATCCACGCGTGGCCCGCTTCGTGGTAGCAGGCCGTGGCTTCATCCGTGGCTTCAGGATCGAACATCAGCGTGTCACTCCGTTCGTTGCGATTGCGCGGCTGTTGCTCGCGACCGCTGCGAGGATGGCGAGCGGTGGCACGAGTGGCGTGACGACGAACCAGAGGTTCTCCCAGTTGCCAAAGCAGATCGCCGTTCCGGCCAGCAACGCGAGCGCCATCGGCCATGCCGAATGCAGCAACGCGTGTCGCCGCTGCGCGAGGTCTTGCGATCGCAGTCGCGGCGCGAGGACGAAGCACGGCAAGCACGCAAGCGTGAGCACCGGCAGCACGAAGCCGAAGCAGAGGTAGATCCGCGCCACGTCGATGCCGTCGTAGTGCACCGCGAACGCGCGCCACATCATCAAGCCGTCCATCGACAAGAAGTTGATGAGGACGAAGCGCAGCAGCCATGCCGGAAGCCGAATGGGCGATGGCTGCGTGTCCGTGATGCGATGCATGGCCGATCGAGTCGCAGCGTGCTCTATCCGCCGGCCTGCTCTTTCCACTTCGCGAGCAGCGCCAACGCATCGCGCGGCGACAGCCCGTCGATGTCGAGCGCGCGCAGCGCTTCGACGATCGGATCCGGCGGCGGCGCGAACAGCTCCTTTTGCTTGAGTCCAGGCTTCTTGCGCTCGCGCGCGGCAACGAGCGTCTCGCGCATCTCGGCGCCTTCGCTCTCGAGTTCCTTCAGCACCGCCTCGGCGCGCGTGATCACGGCCTTGGGGATGCCGGCGAGCCGCGCCACGTGGAGGCCGTAGCTCTTGTCGGTGCCGCCGTCCTCGATGCGGTGCATGAAGACGATCTCGTCGCCCCATTCGCGAACGGCGACGCGCTGACTCACGATCGCGCGACCTTCGGCCTGCAGGTCAGTGAGTTGGTGGTAGTGCGTCGCGAAGAGCGCGCGGCAGCCGATGCGATCGTGCAGGTCTTCTGCGATCGCCCACGCGAGCGACATGCCGTCGTAGGTGCTCGTGCCACGGCCGACTTCGTCGAGGATGACGAGGCTGCGCTTGGTCGCGTTGTTGAGGATGTTGGCGGTCTCCGTCATCTCGACCATGAACGTCGAGGCGCCGCGGCTGATGTCGTCGCTGGAGCCGACGCGCGTGAACACGCGGTCGACGACTCCGATGCGCGCCGACTTCGCGGGCACGAACGAGCCCATCTGCGCGAGCAACACGATGAGCGCGTTCTGGCGGATGTAGGTCGACTTGCCCGCCATGTTGGGGCCGGTCAACAGCGACAGGCGGCGTCGCGTCGCGGAGAGGTCCGTGTCGTTGGGCACGAACGAGCCCGCCGCGTGCGTCGCTTCGATCACGGGATGGCGACCGTCCTCGATGCGCAGCGCGAGCGAGTCGTCGATCTCCGGCTTGCAGTAGTTGCGTTCGCGCGCGACTTGCGCGAGCGACATGCACGCGTCGAGCTCCGCGACTGCCGACGACGTGCGCTGCAATCGTTCGGTCTGCTTCGTCACTTCGTCGCGAAGCGCGCAGAAGATCTCGTACTCGAGCGCCTTGCTGTTCTCTTCGGCCTTCAGGACCTTGCTCTCGAACGTGCGCAACTCGTCGGTGACGTAGCGCTCGGCGTTCTTGGTCGTCTGCTTGCGCACGAGTTCAGGCGGCAACGCCACATCCTTGTGCGACTGCGTGATCTCGATGTAGTAGCCGAAGACTCGGTTGAACCCGACCTTGAGCGACGCGATGCCCGTCGTCTCGCAGAGTTGCTGCTGGTAGCGCGCGAGCCACTGGTTGCTGTCGTGCGCGAGCGTGCGCAACTCGTCGAGCGCTGGATCGAAGCCTTGGCGGATCATGCCGCCGTCCTTCACCGCGAGCGGCGCGTCGTCGACGAGCGCAGAGCCGATGCGGTCTGCGAGGTCGTGGAGTGGATCGAGGCGTTCGCCGAGATCGCGCAGCAGTGCAGAGCCGCACTGCGATAGCGCGTGCTTGACCTCAGGCAGCGGCTCGAGGCTCTGGCGCAGCGCGCAGAGATCGCGCGCGTGAGCGCGGCCAAACGCGGCGCGCGCGCACAGGCGCTCGAGGTCGAGCACGTGCTGCAGGCACTGCTGCATCGACGCGAGCAGGTCCTGCGTGTCGACGAACTCCGCGACTGCAGTTTGGCGCGCGAGGATCGCGTCCACGGACAACAGCGGCGACAGCGTCCAACTGCGCAACAGGCGCGCGCCCATCGGCGTCTTCGTCTTGTCGAGGATCGACAAGAGCGGCGTGCCGGAGCTGTCCTTCTGCATCGTCTGCACGAGCTCAAGGCTGCGCTGCGTCGCGCGATCGAGTCGCATGTGCTCGCCGTCATCGAATGCCTCGATGCTGCGCACGTGCGGCAGCGCCGTGAGCTGCGTCTCTTGCAGGTAGCCGATCAGCGCGCCTGCGGCTCCGGTCGCGAGCGGCATGTCTTCGATGCCAAATCCTGCGAGCGTCTTCGTCGAGAAGAACTGGCACAGCGTGCGCATCGCGGAGTCCGCGCCGAAGTCGTAGGGCGCGCGGTAGGTCAGAGGCACGTCGAGATTGCGCAGCCACTCGGACGCGTCGCCGCGCAAGTCGTCGGAGACGAGGATCTCGGCCGCTTCGATGCGCAGCAGTTCGTCGGAGAGCCGCGGCTCGTCGCATTCGTGAACGCGGAACTTGCCGGTCGACAGTTCGACCCACGCGATGCCCGCGCGGCCCTTGTGCGCGGTCAGCGCGACGAGGTGGTTGGGCTTCTTGTCGTCGAGCAGGTTGTCTTCGGTCAGCGTGCCCGGCGTGACAATGCGCACGACTTGTCGCTCGACGACGCCCTTCGCTTCCTTCGGGTCCTGCATCTGCTCGCAGATCGCGACGCGATGCCCCTTCTGCACGAGACGCTTCAAGTAGCCATCGAGTGCGCGATACGGCACGCCAGCCATCGGGATCGCGGACTCGCCCTTGCTGCGACTCGTCAGCGTGATGCCGAGCTCGCGGCTCGCTGTCTTCGCGTCTTCGAAGAACAGTTCGTAGAAGTCGCCCATGCGGAAGAAGAGCAGCGCATCGGGGTGCTTCTTCTTCGAGGCGAGGTATTGCGCCATCGCCGGCGTTGCTGCGGCAAACTCGGTCATCGTCGGCCTCCCGCAGCGGGGCTCGTGCGCAGCAGCGCGAGCGCTTCATCGACGATCACTTCGGCGGCGAACTCAGCGTCCTCCACGCTCGTGTGCCGCGAGAACGACACGCGGATCACTTCGCGCGCGGAGCGGCGATCCATGCCGATCGCGGCGAGCACGTGGTTGTCCGGCTTCTTCGGGTCGCGCGACTCTTCGTTGTGCCCATGGCACGCAGAGCCTGTCGAGAACGCCACGCCGCGTTCATCGCACCGCAGCATCAACGTCTCGCCGACGATGCCAGGAATGCGCAGCGACAGGATGTGCGGCAGGCGGCGCGTCGGGTGACCGAGTCGCTCGGCGTCGGGGATCGCGTCGATCACGGCGCGTTCGACGAGTTCGCACAGCGACTCGGTGTGCGGAGCAGCCGTCGCTTGGCGCAGCAGCGCGTCTTCGGCAGCGATCATCATTCCGATTGCGCCCGCGACGTTCTCGGTGCCACCGCGCATCCCGTTCTCTTGGCCGCCCGCCCGCATGATCGGCGCGATGCGCGCCTTGCTCGACAGCGCGAGAAAGCCCGCGCCCTTCGGGCCATGGAACTTGTGCGCCGAGACCGCGACCGAGTCGACGTCCATCGCATCGAGGTCGAACGGGATCTTGCCGTAGGTCTGCACGAGGTCGATGTGCACGTGCGCCTCCGGCGAAGTGCGGCGCACGAGGGCCACGAGTTCTTCGAGCTGCGACAGCGTGCCGAGTTCGTTGTGGCCGTGCATCAACGCGACCACGCGCACGTCGGCGCCGAGCGCGTCGAACAGCGTCTCGGGATGCAGGTCGCCGTCGCGCGTGACGGGCAGCGCCATCGTGTGGCAGCGCAGCCGCGACAGCAGATCGCTCGTCTGCAGGATCGCCGGGTGGTCGCTCTGCGCCATCAGCACGCGGCCCGGAGAGCGCGTCATCGCGGCGCCGACGATGCCGAGGTAGTCCGCTTCGCTCCCGCCCGATGTGAACACGATCTCGGCGGCGTTGAGCGTTCCGCGCAAGAACTCGCGCGCATCGTGCAGCCGCTTCTTGGGGCCTGCTCCGTGCGCGTGCTTGCTGCTCGGGTTGCCAAACAGCTCGCGCTGGGCTTCGTGCATGGCGTCGACGACTCGGTCCGATGGGCGGGTCGTGGCGGCGTTGTCGAGGTAGATCTGGCGCGGCATCCCCGCATCATGGCCCGACGCTTCCCTGCGAGCCATATCGCGGAGCATGCGCTTGTTGGTGTTGCGGTGGGCCGCTCTTGAGGCCACGTTCGCACTGTGCCGATACCGCCTCCCATGGGTTTGGGGCTGGTGGCAGTGTGGTGTGGGCTTGCGGTTGCGCTCGCGGTGGCGTTTCACCGCTTGCGGAAGCGCGCCCCGTCCTTGCCGACCGAAGTGCGCGAGTTCTTGGCCAAGCTCGAACGCGAACTGGCGCAGCATGACGGAGTCGAGTGGCTTGGCCTGTTGCCGGGCCAGTTCTCGGGCCTCTTGCGCGTGCGCGGCCAAGAGACGCCGGTTTCGCTCCACGAACTGTTCCGTCGCAGCGAGGCGTTCCCCGAACGCTTTGCGCAGTCCGTTGCGCAGTTGCTGAGTGAGATCGACGAAGCGGGCCTCGATCGCATCGACGACCACGAGTTCGGCGGCGTCGCGGTCGACCTGATGCCGCAAGTGCGCAGCCTCGCATGGGTCGAGGGGCAGGGGCGTTTTGGCGACTCGGCGCTGGTGCATCGTCGCTTTGGCGCAGACCTCGCCGTCGTCTATGTCGTCGACGATCCGCACTCGATGGTGTTCGTCTGCCGCGCGCATCTGAAGCGCTGGGGCAGGACGGACGAGGATGTGCACCAGCTCGCGATGCAGAACCTGCAGCAGCTCAGCGCGAGGGACGGGATCCCAGCCGCCGCTCCGGGGGCTCCGGTGATGCTCCAGACGGGCGACGGCTACGACGCGGCGCGCGTGCTGTTGCTCGACGAGAAGAAGGACTTGCTGGTCGCGATGCCCGACCGCGACGTGCTGTGGGTCGCGGTCGACGAAGGCCAGGACCTCGCGCCGTTGCAGCGCAAGGCGAAGACGATGGCCGCCGCCGCGTCGCATCCGGTGTCGGGGCGCATCTACCGCATGACGCAGGCTGGGCCGCAGCCCGCGCTCGCCGACTGAGTCGCTCTCGCTAGCGCAAAAACGTCGCGTCGATCGACGCAGGGCCCGGCACTTCGATCGCAACCGTGGCGTGTTCGCCGGTTGCCCACGGCAGTAGCTCGTAGCTGCCCGCGCCGAGGCGCAGCGCAATCGTTCCATCGAGGCCAAGCGCTGAGCCGTTCGCAAACGCGGTGCGCGGAGCCCAGCGCGGATCGTCCTTGCGGCGAAGGCGCAGCAGGCTCGCGATCGCGCGGTCCTTGTCGGCGCAGCGGACCGTGATGTCCTGCACCGCGGCGGTGACTTCGATCGTGCGGTTCTGGTCAGCGTCCGCGGGCCAATCGACGTTGGTCCAGTAGCTGTTGCGCGCGGTGGCAAACTCGCTAGCGACCACGATGCGCAGCTTCTGCTCGCTGGGTGCAGGCGTCGTCACGTGCAGCGCGCCGTCCTGTTCTTTGGCTGCGGCGAGCGGCAGCCACGCGACTTCGTGGTCGTGCGCGTCGTAGACCGCGACGCCTGCCTGTTGGCGCAAGCTCGTCGGCAGGTCGCGCACCGCGATCGCGATCGTGCGCATTTCAGGCGGGAACGCATCGCGCTTCACAGCGGCGGCTGGCACGAACGACGCCCGGCGCGGCAGCCGCTTGGGTTCTGGCAGTGGCTCCATCGCCTCGAGGGTCACGGCCTCGCCGGCAGCGATGGGCTCCTGCTTCAGCGACAGCGCGGCAACGTAGCCAACGACGCCTAGCGTGAGGGCGAGAACGAGCGCGATCAGGAGCTGCAGCAGGTGGCGAATGGCGTTACCTCGGGGTGAGCCAGCTTAGCTTGGCCCATCGACCTCGAAAGCCCCGCGTGGCGATCGATCAGCCGCCGCGCCGGGCGCCGCCGTTCTGCCGCGCATTGCCACCGGGCTGTGCGCCAGGCTGTGCGCCTTGCTGCGTTCCCGCTTGGCCGCCGTTCTGTCGTCCCGCGCCGGGTTGCCGCTGCGGGTTGGTCGCGGCGTTGGGATCGACCGCGCCGAGTTCGACGCGAGCCGTCGCCTTCTGGCCGAGCGTCGCAACGACTTGGCTCGACGTGCGCGTGCGGCCGCGCACCGACACGACTGCGAGGTAGTTGCCTTGCGGAACGTGCTCAAAGCCGAACTTGCCGTCGGTGACGCGCGCGCGCAGCGTGCCTTGCGCGCCGCCGCCGGGCCCGCGGCCGCCGCCCGTGAAGTCCGCCGGGACTTCGGTTGCGCCGAGCAGCAGCGTGACTGCGCCGTCGATGTCCTCGGGCTTCGTGCCGTCGGTGGCTTCGACAACGCCTTCGATCGAGCACGTCAGCACCGAGATGTTGAGATCGAGCGTGCCCTGCGGAACGACGACGATCGTCTCCTTGTGCAGTGCAGCCGAGCGACGAGCAGCGCTCACGCTCAGCACATAGGTGCCCTTTTGCACTTCATCGATCGAGAAGCGACCCTGTGCGTCGACGCTCGCATTCATGCTGTTGCGAATGCCGATGCCGCCCATTCCACCGCGGCCTCCGCGACCGCCCATCGGGCTCGGCACGGCGCTGTCGCCGCCGTCCGCTTGGTATTCGAGTGTGACCGTGAAACCGTTCGCGGGCGCGCCGTTTTGCAGCACGGAGCCGCGCACGAGACCGGTCTGCGGCGGCATCAGCGACACGTCGAGCGACGATGCTTCGCCGTCTTGGATCGTGACGTCCGCGACCATCTCGCCGCGCTGATACTGCGTCATCAGGTCGCGCATCGAGCTGCCGAGGAACGCGCGCACCGCGTAGTCACCGGCCTTCAGGTCGTCGAACACATAGGTGCCGTCCGCTGACACCGTCGCGAACAGGTTGCCGCCGCGGAACATCGCGCCGACGTCGGCACCCTCGCCAACGGGCGCTGCGACGACGCGCACTTGCTCCAACTCGGTCTTGGTCGCGCTGAGGATGCGGCCCGACAAGCTGCCGCGGCGTTGCAACGCGAGCAGGATGCCCTTGGTGTCGCTCGCGAGCGCGAAGGGTTTGGTCTCCGCGTCTTCATGCGAGTCCGCGCTCGCGCGCACGAAGAACGTGCCCTCCGGCGCATGCTCGATCTGGAACTCGCCCTTTGCGTTCGTCGTCGCTGAGGGCAGTTGGCCGTTCTGCCAGTCTTGGAAGCGCGCGCGCATGTCGCCGCCGCGACCGCCGCGTCCGCCTCGGCCACCGCGCGCCGTTGCATCGACGGCTGCGCCGGGCGCAGCTGGCGCTGCGGCTTCGCTCGTCGCGGCATCGAGGACACGCTGCAGGGACACGCGAGCGTTGGCGATCGGCTTGCCTGCGCCGTCCTTGATGAGGCCCGACACGACGAAGCCGCGAGCGAGCGCGATCTTCAGGTCGGGCGCGGGCGCGCCGGTGCGGAGTTCGATCTCTTCGCTGCGATAGGAAGCGTGCGCGTCGGACTCGATGCGCACCGCGTAGACGCCTTCCGCGAGGCCCGTTTCCTTGAACGCGCCATCCGGGTGACGCTCGGCGCGCGCATCGCGGCCGCCGCGGCCGCCACGCCCGTTCTGCGCATCGTTGCCGCCGCCAAACATTCCGCCACCGAAGCCGCCGTTGCCGCCCATCTGCTGCCGCATCGACTGCGTGATGGATTGAGCGCGCGTGCGCAGTTCGTTGCGCGTCGCCTCATCGAGGTTGGGATCGCGCATGCGCTCCATCAGCGCGCGGAAGTCCTCTTGCGTCTGGCCTGGCGCGGGCAGCGCGCGCGTCCATTGCACG
>JBEELK010000048.1:0-3703 GCA_041168165.1 Planctomycetota bacterium
GCCGCCTGCGCGCCTCCAAGGCGAAATGGCCTTCGATCCTGCGCGTGGCAAGGTCGTGCTGTTTGGCGGCGGCTCGACGGGCTGGGCCACCAACTACTCCGATACCTGGGAATGGGACGGCACCAACTGGCAGCCGACCCAACTCCGCCGCGCCGACGGCGACTGGAACCCAGGCGCCCGCGATGGTCACAGCATGGCCTACGACCCGCGCGCCGAACGCGTCGTGCTGCATGGCGGCGAAACTGCATCCGGCTGCCAGCAGGACATCTGGTCGTGGAACGGCTCGGAATGGACCATCCACCTCGCGCAATCCGGCTCAGTGCCGAGCGCGCGCACCGGTTCGCAGCTGATCCACGAGAGCGGCGCCAACCGGTTGCTGCTGTTCGCGGGCGGTTGCGGCACCAACTACACGAACGACCTGTGGACGCTGTCGCTGCCGACGTTTGCGCGAACGAGCAGCTACGGGTCGCCGTGCGTGGGTAGCCGGGGCCCTCTCGGCCTCGAAGTGATCGGCACGTCGCTGCCCATCATCGGGCAGACGTTCCGCATGCAGATGACCAACGTGCCGCCGTTCTCGCCGTGCGCGGGACTCCTCGGATTCAGCAACACCGAGCTCAATGGGATCCCACTGCCGTTCGACCTCGCGTTCCTCAGCATGCCAGGGTGCAACGCCTACATGTCGAAGGACCTCAACTTCCCGCTGCCATCGCCCAACAACGTCACCAACACCACCGCGTGGGACCTCGCGATCCCGCTGGACCCGGTGTTCTTGTCGCTGCACATCTATATGCAGGGGCTCGCGCTGGAACTGTTCAGCGCCAACCGATTCGCGACGGTGACCAACGGCATCGACGCGCGCATTGGCGATCGGTGATGTGACTTCGGCGGCCGCGTTGTAGCTCGTCGCGGCCGCAAGCCACCCCCTACGCACCGAAGCGCAGTGCTCTGCGGTGTCGTGCCCAGTGGGTCGAAGCACATGTGGCGGCACGCTGCCGTCGCATGAGATCGACATCGAAGGCGAGCATCCTCCTGCGTCACGACCGCCGGTTCGTTTGGCTCCTCGCAGGCGCCGCATTCGCGACGTTGGCGCTGCTCGCCATATGGATCCACCCGGTCGAAGTGCCGCAATACGAGAACGACCGCTACCACCTGCAAGCAGAGACCTTGTTGTCCGGCTCCTGGCCGCGCGACGTATATCGGCCGACGCTCTACGTGTTGCTCACGGCGGCACTCGGCTTGGTCACGGGCGATTGCTTCCTCGGCGGCAAGATCGTGTCGGCGTTTGGCATCGCGCTGCTGATCGTTGCAACGCATCGGCTCACGCGAGAACTGCATGGCCGCACCGCGGCAGTCACTGCCGCGATGCTCACCGCCGTGTCGCCGCTTGCGATCCGCTATGGGCTCGTCGCAGGCACCGACGCACTGTTTGCCGCGTTGTTCACGCTGGCATTGCTTGCGAGCCTCCGTGCCGCGCGCACCCTCGACATGCGCAGTGCGGCGTTCGCAGGGATCGCATTCTCGATGGCGTATTGGTGCCGGTATCCAGCGATCGTGCTACTGCCGGTGGCGCTGCTGGGATCCGCGCTCGGCGCACGGAGCGGAGATCGCATTCGCCGCGCGGCTTGGTGTATGGCAGCCGCGATCGCAGGCCTCGTGCCGCACATGACGCTGAGTTGGCTGCAGTTCGGCCGCCCATTCCATGACGAGAACTGGCGCAACGTGGCGCTGCGCCACTTCGCGCCGACGCTCGACTTTGGCTACCTGATCAACAACCCGTTCCATGGGCTCGCGTCGGTGCTCACCCACGACCCTGCGCTCATGCTCCGACACACGCTCGACGAACTTGCATCGATGTGGAACTACGGGCTGCGCGCGGTGCTCGCGGGCCCCGACAGCGGCCACACGTTGAGTAGTGCGCTGTTTGTTCTCGTGCTCGTGTCCGCGTTGGTGTCGTGGACGCGTCGAGGGAAGGCCTCACTGCTGCTCGCGCTCGGCACCGGCGCGTATCTGCTGCTCGTCGCGTCGACGTTCTTCGCGTGGGAGCGGTTCTTGCTTCCCGCGTTGCCGCCGATGCTCGCGATGCTCGCGTTTGCGTTGGTTCGCGGCATTCCACGAATGGTCGCGATCGGGACCGCAAAGGTGTTCCGCGCGCGGCTCGCGCTCGCGGCGCCCGCCGCCATTGCGTGCGCGCTGCTCTGGAGCGCTTGCGCTGGTGCCGACGCGCTCGCGCGGCAGCAACCGCTGCGCGCCGTCGAAGTCGCACGCGAGCTCGCGCAACAGACGGGTGCCGATGTCGGCATCATGAGCAACTACGGGTTCTTGTCGCGCCACTGCCCAGGGAGGCACCATGCCATCTGGATCAGCGGCGACCCGCGAAGCTCCATCACGGCGCAGCGCCCCGCAGATGGCACATGGCATTGGTTCATCGCAAGCCGATGCGAAATGGATGACGCCTCATGGCGCGCGCTCGAGACGATCTCCGAGCCCTGGCTACAACGCGTCCTCGACGAGCCTTCGGTGCGCGCGTGGCGCGTCGTGATGTGAATCGCGCGATAACGGTAGACGCAAGCCCGTTGCGCGCGCGCGCGAGCCCGGCTTGCCTATCCGAATGCCCGCGATCCCACCGCTCACGCAGCAGCAACAGCGCGCCTTCGAACGCGACGGCTTCGTCGGGCCGATCGATGTGCTGACTCCGAGCGAAGTGGCGCGCGTGCGCGAATCGGTGGCATCGATCATCGAACGGCTCGACGAACTCGAGCCGCAGCTCTACGAAGTCGAACGCGCCTACACCGAACGCAAAGGCGAAGTCGTCTGCCACTTCCTCGGCGCATGGCGCATCGACGCGACGCTGCGCGCGTTGATGTTCGATCCACGCATCACGGCAGCATGCGCGCAACTGCTTGGCGTCGATCGACTGCGCTTTTGGCACGACCAGGTCTTTGCCAAGCCGCCGCGCCATCCCGGCGTCGTGCCGTGGCATCAGGATTACTCTTATTGGACGCGCACACAGCCCGCGTGCCATATCACAGCCAACCTAATGCTCGATGACGCGGATTTGGACAATGGGTGCCTACAGTTCGTTCCTGGCAGCCATCGCTGGGGCTTGTTGCCGAAGCTGCCGTTTGATTCACCGCTCGAAGCGATCCGCGAGCACATTCCGAATGGAGCTGCCTTTGCGCCCGTTGCCGTGCCCGTGCGCGCGGGCCAAATGACGATCCACCACAGCCACACCTTGCACGGCAGCGACCAAAACCGCACAGATCGCTGGCGTCGCGCCGTCGTGTGCAACTACATGGGCGCGCATGTGCGCGTTGCGGATGGATCCGCGCCGCTGCTGCGCGGCACGGCGCCGATCGAAGTGGGCAGGGTCGTGGAAGGAGACGCGTTCCCGATCGTGTGGGAAGCCTGAGCGATCGCTCAGCGCTTCTTCGCGACGATCACGAGCATCATCGGATCGAGCTGCTCCAGCGACATATCGCGGTACGGACGCACAAATCGCGCCCTCATTGCCGTGGTCACGCCGACCGGTTCTCGCGGCGCAAACTGGACCACTTCAAATCCCTGGCTCTCAAACAGCTTCACAAACTCGTGCGCGCGCAGGCGATTGCTGCCCGACACCATCTCTGCACCTTCGGATTCCGTCAGGAAGTCGAGCGGCCCACGCTCGCCGCCGTATCGGCGATGGTCCGTGAGGTCGATGTTG
>JBEELK010000049.1:0-6709 GCA_041168165.1 Planctomycetota bacterium
CATACGCGTCCGTCTCTTCGCCGCGGATCTCGCCGCCGACGACGCACGGGATCGCAACGCGCATCGGCGACTCGCCCTCGCGCGTCTCTACGACTTCGCGCAGTTCGCCGACGAACAACGAGAACGAGTTGGACAGGCCGCCTTGCGCGCACAGCCGCACGGAATGCGCGCCGAGCGGCGCATCCGACGCGACGCGCACGCGCACGGTGCACTCTTGCGCGTTCTTTCCGGGAGTGAACGAGAGCACCTCAAGGCCCGGCTTTGCGCAGAGCAGCGACGTCGCGTTGGCGAGTCGTTCGCCGCGCAGCACGAAGTCGACTTCTGTGCCGCGTTGCGCGCCGGGCGGCACGGCCGACGCGACGCGCGGCGGCAACATCGCGAACGCCGAGATCGCGGCCGCTGCGATGAGGACGGCGACGTTCACGCGAGCGCCCCGCGGATCGGCGCGCCGTCGCGCACGAGGTCGATCGGACGATCGCCAGACGACATCAGCTTCTTCTGCGGATCGATGCCAAGCAGCGAGAACACCGTCGCCGCGACATCGGCGGGCCGCACGGGATCGCTCTCGGGCTCCGCTCCGGTTGCGTTGGTCGCGCCGAGCACGACGCCGCGCTTGCAGCCGCCGCCTGCCATCGCGATCGAGAACGCGCGCGCCCAGTGGTCGCGGCCGCCATCGCCGTTGATGCGCGGCGTGCGACCAAACTCCGTCGTCGCGATCACGAGCGTGCGATCGAGCAATCCATCGGCCTCGAGATCGGCGATCAGCGCGGAGAACGTCTGATCAAACTCCGCCATGCGCGCGGGCAAGTCGTTGCCGATGCGCGCGTGATGATCGAAGCCATCGTGCGCGATCACGACGTAGCGAGTGCCCGCTGCGACAAGTCGCCGCGCAAGCAGAGTGCTCATGCCAAGCCGATGGCGACCGTAGCGGTCCTTCTTCTGGTCTGGCTCCTTCTGCAGATCGAACGCAGCGCGCGCCTTCTCGGACTCCAGCATCGTGAAGGCCTGCGCGTAGAACGCTTCGCTCGCGGCGACTGCGTCCGCGGTCTGCAGTTCGGGCCGCTGCGCATCGAGATCGTGCAGCAGCGCCTTCCTGCGATTGCGCCGCGCTTCGTCCATCTCCTGCGCAGGCGCGAGGTCGCGCACGCGGAAGCGCGCGGTGCCAGGATTGCCGCCGACTGCAAACGGCGCGTGCGCGCTGCCGAGATAGCCGTTCTGCAAGAACGGGCTGTTGGGTCCAGGCACGCACACATAGGCCGGCAGGTCGTTGCGCATGCCGAGTTCGTGCGCGACGACGGAGCCAAACGATGGGTAGACGATCGCGGGGCTCGGCGCATAGCCGGTCAGCACCGAGTGCGCGCCGCGGTCGTGGTCGGCTTCGGTGTGCGTCATCGAGCGCACGACGACGAGCTTGTCGGCAATCGATGCGGTCTTCGGCAGCAGCGAACTGAATCGACACCCATCGAGCTTCGTCGCGATCGCCGAGAACGGGCCGCGCACTTCGACCGCAGCCTCGGGCTTGGGATCGAACGTGTCGATGTGGCTCAGCCCGCCCGCCATGTGGATCTGGATCACCGCGTCGATGCGCGGCTCGATCGTCCGCGCAAGGCGATCCGCCCTGGGCGACGCTGCGAGCAGCCGACCGCCAAACGCCATGGCGGCGCCATGGACGAGAAAGTCGCGACGAGAAGTCCGGGTCATGGAGACGCGCCTTGGGCGAGGAGCAGTGGCTTCGCTGGACGCCATTGCATGGGGACGTCAGCGCGGCCTGGGAGAGGCGGCGGATGATACGCCTGCGCACGGCGCCAGTGGGCACCGCACTTCGTCCCGAGTTGACGATGCGATCGGATCGGCCGCACGGTCCGGCGTGCATCCAAAGGCGGCTCCGCGGCGATAGCCTGTCGCCTATGGCTCGCATGCTTCTCGTCTTTGCTGGCTCCGCGATCGCATCTGCGGCTCTTTGGAGTTGCATGAGCACGTCGAGCCACTCGGAGCAAGACCAGCAGACCGCGGCGGTCGCAGCCCCTTCTCCATCCGCGATCCCCGCTGCGCCGCAAACGCCGGCGAAGCCGGTGATCGAGCAGAAGGTGGAGACACCGCCGCCGCCAGTTGTGGAGCCGCCGGCGCAGCAAGCACAGCCAGCGCCGCAACCGCTGCGCGTCGCCATCGCGCGCGAGAAGGGTGAGTTCCCAGCGGAGATCGACTGCAACGGCATGCGCCTCTCGCTGCAGGGCGCTGGCATGTGCGAGTGGGGATTCCTCGGCATCGACCTCTACGACTGCGCGTTCTACGTCGAGAAGAAGGTCGCGACGGTCGGCGACGCGCTGCGCGCGGACCAAGCGATGGTGATCCACCTTCACTTCGTGCGCTCGCTGACCAAAGACCAACTGTGCTCGGCGTGGCGCGGCTCGGTCGAAGTCAACCAGAAGGGCGAGCCGCACGACTATGCCGCAGCGTTGCAGCAACTGTGCGACGCGATGCGCGATGTAGGCGACGGCGATCAGTTCTCGTTCTATCTGCAACCGGGCAAAGGAATGCGCGCGCTGCACAACGGCACGGAGTGCGCGCATATCGACGACGAGGCGTTCCGCCGATTGTTCGTCAAGCTCTACCTGGGCCCCAATCCGCCCACGAAGTCGCTCAGGAAAGCAATGCTTGGAGGCGCCAAGTGACGCCGGCAAAGAAGGGCTTCTTTGCGGCGATTGCGTCGCTGCTCGCAGGCTGCGCATCGCATCCGCCATTGCCGACCGTGCAGAAGGTCGACCTTCAGCGCTTCATGGGCGATTGGTATGTGCTCGCGCACATTCCCGCGCCTGGCGAGACGGAAGCGCACAATGGTGTCGAGTCGTATGCGTTGAAGCCCGACGGATCGATCGCGACGACCTATGCGTTTCGCGATGGCGGGTTTGACGGCAAGCTCGAAGTGATGCAGCCCAATGCCGTCATCTGGGACGAGACGACGAATGCGACTTGGGGCATGCAGTTCTTCTGGCCACTGCGCTTTGAGTATCTCGTTACGTGGCTCGACCAGGACTATCAGACGGTGATCATTGCCCGCACGCGCCGCGACTACGCGTGGGTGATGGCGCGCAAGCCGGACATCGCTAGAGAGCAGATGACGAAGCTGATCGAAGAACTCGGCAAGCAGGGCTACGACACGACCAAGGTGCGCGTCGTGCCGCAGCGCTGGCCTGACCCCGGGCATCCGGTGCAGTGGCGCGCGCAGACGTGATCCGTCACACACTTCCCTGACAAGTTGCCCGACCCGGTCGGCTACGGTGCGCCCCTTGTCCCGGCGCCTCCGCGCACGCATTGCCCATGCAGAACCCCCGCATCCTCGCCTCTCTAGCCGCTCTTGCCGTTGTTGGAGCCGTAGCGTTCTGGTTCGCCGGAAACACCGGCGGCGAAGTCGCAGCCCCGACGATCGAGTCGGCCAGCGCTTCGGACCAATCGACCACCGACGCGCCATCCGTGGCGCAGGGCGACGGCACCAAGCAAGACGAGAAGGCACCGGAAGTCGCGCGCACTTCGGTCGCGACGAGCACGCCGCCATCCACAACGGGCGCGGCCATCGTCGGCAAGATCACAGATGAGCAGGGCTTGCCGATCGCGGGCGCCACGGTGAGCACGGGGATCACGGCTGCGTTCTCGCCGCGTTCGTTTGGCACCGGCGACTTCGATTGGCAGGACGCCAACAAGATGGCGGAACGGATGCGCGAGCGCATGGCGCAGCGCGTCGAAGTGACGACGGCGCAGGACGGCACGTTCCGTCTCGTGCCAGACGGCGAAGGCGCACAGCTGCAGATCGAAGCGAAGGCGCGCGCGTTCCAGGTCGCGAACAAGTTTGTCGATCGCCCAACGACGAAGGATGTCGACATTGGCGCGTTCGCGCTGCCGCGCGGCGCAGTGGTCGCGGGGCGCGTGATCGACAATGCCAATAACCCGATCGAAGGCGCGTCGGTAATGCGCACAGCAGCGCAGCAAGCAGGCCAAGGCACTGGCGGCGCACAGGGCGGAATGGGCGGCATGCGCTTTGGCGGCGGCGGCCCCTTCGGCGCGCTCATGGGCGGCAACGGGATGGACATGATCCCGGGCGAGATGCTCGACGTGATGCGCGGCTTCTTGGGCGACGTGCTCACCGACGCAGAAGGCCGCTTTGAGATGCCCAATGCCGCGCCCGGCGAGTTCACGCTGCGCGTGCGCCACAAAGAACACCCCTCGGCCGCGCGCGAAGGCCTCACGGCTACGCCCGGCGAAACGGTCCCTGAGTTGTTGATCGTGCTCGCCGCGGGCGCGGACATCCGCGGCGTCGTGAAGTCGATCCCCGAAGGCACCAAGGATGTGCGCGTGCTTTGCGCGCCGGCAGACAACCCGTTCGCAACCGCAACGGGCATGGCTCCGGGCGCGAGCGGCAATCAACCGTTCGCGCAGATGGGCGCGCAGTTCGCCGAGATGATGGGCGACTTCGCGCTGACGGCGGAGCGCTCGGCGGAGCCGCTGTCGGACGGCAGCTTTGCGTTGCGCGGCCTGCCCGTTGGCAAGCGCTATCGCGTGTGGGTCACGCAAGGCGCGCGTGGCTTCCTCAACAACAACGTCTGCAGCCAGCGCGTCGAAGTCGCGAGCGGCGCTACGGGCGTCGAATTGCTCTACGACCCGGGCATCGTGATCACGGCGAAGGTCGTCGACAAGCAGACGACGCAGCCGGTGGAGTCGATGATCGTTCGCCACCAGTTCGACGGCGGCAACGACATGATGGCGATGGCCCAGGGCTTCATGAGCATGGGCGGCCAAGTTCGCACCTATCCCGAAGGCAGCGTCACGATCCCGAGCCTGCGGCCGAAGAAGGACCAGAAGCTGCGCGTGACGATCGAAGCGATCGGCTACGGCAAGTTTGAGCAGCGCGACATCCAACTCCCCGCGAGCGGGACGATGGACCTCGGCACGATCGCGCTCGAAGCGAACCCCACGGTGCGCGTCGAAGTGCGCAACAAGCAGGGCGCGCCCGTCGCGGGCGCATCGGTGCGCTTGCGCACGCAGGGCGGCGGCGGCAACGACATAAACTCGCGCATGCAGCAGTTCATGAACCAAGGCGGCAGGCGCGGCGCGCGCAACATGGGCCCGTTTGCCAACATGATGGGCGGCGGCATCGGCACGCAGAAGACCGACGACAAGGGCATCGCGCTGCTCAATCAACCGACGGGCGCGTTCTCGGTCACGGTCGATGAAGACAGCTACGCGGAGTATCGCAGCGCAGAGTTGCAGCCGACGGACAAGAGCATCGAGCACACAGCGACGCTGATGCGCGGTGGCTCAGCGCAAGTGACCGCGCTCGATGGCGAAGGCAACCCGATCGCCAACGCGCGCATCGAGCGCCAGGACCCGAACGGTGACAATGACACGCAGGGCGGCAACGGCGAAGGCGTGGCGACGTTTGAGAAGCTGATGCCGGGCGAACACAAGTTCCGCATCGCGTCGGGCAACCAAAACCCGATGCAGGGCATGTTTGGCGGCGGCAATCGCCGCGGCGGCGGCGCCGGCGCTGGCGGCGCAACGACTCCCGAAGCGGAGTGGACCGTTGTGCAGATCGTCGATGAGCAACGCCAAGAGGTCACGCTCAGCAAGGCCGCGAGCGCCACGCTCAGCGGCATCGTGCTCGAGAACGGCATGCCGGTCAGCGGCGCGCGCGTTCAGTTCGTGAAGGGTGCAGCGGACGAGCAGCAGCAATCGTCTGGCGATCCGATCGCCGACATGATGCGCAATGCAGGCGCGCAGTTTGGCGGCGCGCGCGGCGAGCGCACCGATGGCGAAGGCCGCTACACGCTGAAGGAACTGCCCGCGGGCGCGCATCGCATTCGCGTGTCGCTCGACGGCCGCAGCATGCCGATGACCGCGCAAGTCGTGTTGCGACTTGGCCAGAACACGTTCGACATCTCGCTCGACTCGGCGTCGGTCGCTGGCGTCGTCGTCGATCCCGATGGCAAGCCCGTCGCCGAAGCGAGCGTGCGCGTCACGACGGCGGATGACACGTCGCTCAACATGCAGGAGCTGATGCAAGGCATGCCGTTTGGCGGCCGCGGCGGACGCGGAGGCATGGGCGGCATGGGCGGCGGCGCGCAGGTAACGACCGACGCCGAGGGCCGCTTTGAGTTGAAGGGCGTGCAAGCGGGCGCATCGCTCGTCGTGCGCGCAAGCAAGGCGGGCTTTGCCGGCGGCGAGTCCGCGCCGATCGAAGCCGCTGCTGGCGGCAGCAAGTCGGATGTGCGCGTGCAGTTGATGAAGGGCGCCACGGTCAACGTGTCGCTGTCGTCGAGCCAAGCGTTCGCGTTCGTGATCGCGACCTATGACGGCACGGACGCAAAGGGCGTGCAACCCAAGGCTGCGATGGCGGGCAACGGCAAGGCGACCCTCGAAGGCCTGCGTCCGGGCACCTGGCGCATCACGATGCGCACGGGCATGGGCGGCATGATGGGCGGCCGCGGCGGCAATCAGAACGCTGGCGGCAGCAACGACCCAGTGCAGATCGTCACGGTCACTGCGGGTCAGACGATCGACGTCACGCTCTGACGCGCAGCCTCACTGCGCGTCTCTCTGCGCGCCTCACTGCGCGATCGTGAACGCGAGCGCGTTGCCAAGGCGCAGCGCGCCAGTGCGATCCGCGCCAAGCGCCTGCACCGCGAACGGCAATCCCGCGAACGCCGGATCGAGCGGC
>JBEELK010000050.1:0-14190 GCA_041168165.1 Planctomycetota bacterium
GCCTGTGGCGCACTCGAACCACACGATGCCGTGACGGTCTTCGCGAATCGCACGAACCTGATCGTCGGCGAGGCCGTCCTTCGCCGCGAAGTACGTGAGGCTTGTTCCGTCGTAACGACACACGCCTTCGTTCCAGCTGCCGAACCAGAAGTTGCCCTTGCTGTCCTCGAGCATGCTGCGAACGGTCTCGAAGCGCAGTCGCGAAGGCGGAACGAGATCGACGAGCTTGATGGCCGAGCCAGCCTTGCAAGACGACGCTACGAACGTGCACAACAGCGTGGCTGCAGCAAGCGCCGATCGAACGTGGCTACAAACCATCAGGCTGCGCGGTTCGCTCGGCGAGCGCGTTTGATCGACGTGGTCGCGATGCATGGACGCATCCTGCCATGGAATGCATAGATCGCGTGCGTTCGTGCGGACGTTCGCTCGCGCATTGTCGGCTCTTTCACGGCTTCGACGCGGCGGCGGCACCAGCGCGCAAAGGAGCTCGATCAGCCCCTGCTTCGTCCTCAGCACATGCGTCGTGCCGTCCCTCCAGCGACAAGACGCCGACCGCTACTTCACGCAGTCAAGGAACGCGATCGGCGGATTTGCCAGGAACGGCTGCCAGTGCGCGTCGCCCCACGTCGCGCGGCCTTCGGGCGAGACCTCGGCCGGATGCCAGCGGATGTCGCGCAGGCCCGCGGCCGTCATCGCGCGCTCCATCGTCGCCGGCGAAAGGTAGTAGTTGGTCACCTGGATGGTTCCCTCCGACAGATGGAACCGCCAATGGATCGGCGCGCCGTCGGCAAGCGGGCCGTCGAGTTGCTTCGAGTAACCGTACTTGCGGCCGGTCTCGAAGTTCGCCGGCGGATCGTCGGGGTGGTTGTTGACGGTGACGAAGCGTCCACCCGGCTTGAGGTTGCGCGCGACGGCCTGGCACATGGCCAGCAGTTCGTCGTAGCTCTGCGCGTAGTTCAGCAGGTAGGCCGCGAACACGAGGTCGTTGCCCTGCCGTTGGTCGACGGCCCGCGCATCGGCCGCGTGGTACTGCACGTCGAGCGGTTCCTTCGCCTCCTGCGCTCGCGCCAAGTCGATCATGCCCTGCGACAGGTCGACGCCGGTGACCGGGCCGGCACCGAGGCGTCGAAGCAGGCGCGTGTAGTAGCCCTCGCCGCAGGCGAGATCGAGCGCGCGCAGGCCGGCGACCTTGCCCGTGAGCCGTAGCAAGGTGTGGCGCTCGATGTGCGTACGCCAGGGCTGCAGCTTGGACGCCTGATACTCCCTGGCAATCTGGTCGTAGTTGGTACTCATAGGCGAGGCTCAGAGAAGCGGCTGTTCCGCGCCGCGGTTCGCCGAGTGGAGCAGGAGGATGCGTCAGTGCCGCGCGCCGCCGCGGCCAGCGAGCGCTAGGTGCACGAGGCCGGAGATGCCAAAGCTCAGGAACCACGCGTAGTGGTAGAGACTGGTCCAGAAAGGCGGTGCCGTCGCCCAACCTACGGTCGCGAGAAAGCCAGGCACGCACGGAAGCACGCCGAGCACAAGCGCGACCATGGCCTTCGGATTGATGCCCCCGCGATACCAGTATGCGCCAGCCGGGTCGTAGAGGCTGCGCACGTCGAGTCGCGCACGGCGGACGAGGTAGTAGTCGACGATCAAGATGCCGCCGACAGCACCGAGCAGCGCCGAGTAGGCGACCAGCCACTTGAAGATGTAGCCCGATGGATCCTCGACGAGGCGCCACGGCTGCATGAGGACGCCGAGCAAGCCCGTGATCAGCGCCCCGACGCGGAACGAGATGCGCTTGGGGGCGATGTTGGCGAAGTCGTTGGCAGGACCGACGACGTTGGCAGCGAGATTGGTGGCGAGCGTGGCGAGCACGATCGCGCCAAGGCCGACGAGCCGCAGCGTCGGATCGCCCATGTTCGAAACGAGCTCCACCGGGTCCCAAATCGGCTTGCCGTGGACGACGATCGTCGCCGAGGTCACGGCGACTCCGAGAAAGGCGAACAGGCCCATCGACGCGGGCAGGCCGACCGATTGCCCGACGATCTGATCGCGCTGCGACCGCGCGTAGCGGCTGAAGTCAGGGATGTTGAGGGCCAGCGTCGCCCAGAAGCCGACGTTCGCCGTCAGCGCGGGCAAGAAGAACGACCAGAACTGCCCCGCCTTCGCGCCGCCGGCCGCGAACTGCGAGGGCTGCGCGAAGATCGGCCCGAAGCCGCCGGCCGCGCGATACGCCCATGCCAACAGCGCCGCGCCCATCAACAGCAGCAGCGGCGCCTTGATGTTGAGCAGCACGCGCACCGACTCGATGCCGCGCCAGGCGATGAAGAGGTTGAGCCCCCAGAAGCCGAGGAAGCAGACGAACTGCGGCAGGCTGATGCCGAGCGCCGGCAACGGCGCGAGTGCCGCCCACGACGGGATGTGAGCCTCGAGCGCTTTGTAGATCGCCCAGCCGCCGATCCAACATTGGATGCCGAACCAGCCGCAGGCGACGAGCGCACGCAGGATGGCCGGCACATTCGCGCCTCGCAGACCGAACGCCGCCCGGCATTGCACCGGGAACGGGATGCCGTAGCGCGTGCCGACGTGCGCGTTCAGGATCATCGGCGCCAGCACGATCAAGTTGCCGAGAACGACCGTCAGCACCGCTTGCAGCCAGTCCATGCCCTCCTCGATCAGCGACGAGGCAAGCATGTAAGTCGGGATGCACGCCGACAGTGCCACCCAGAAGGCGGCTATGTCACGCATGCCCCACGTGCGATCGGCAGCTGCGACCGGCGCGAGGTCGTGGTTCCAGTATGCGCCCGCCCGCACCGACGCGTCCAAGCTGTCGTGCGATGGGCGCTCTTGCGGAACGTGCGAATTCGCGTCGCGAGGCGAGGATTCTGGCAGCATGGCGGGACGCGGCGCACAACGAGGGACTGCAGCACCGCCAGCGCAACATGCGCCGGATCCCAGCGAGCGATCGCAGTGAAGACAGACTATCACGCGTCGGCTCCAAGCGGCCGCCGGAGCCGATCGCCGCGGCAAGTCAAACAACGTGACCGTGCGGTGGCTGGCCGCGACAATGGCGTCGCTAAGGCGCCGATAGCATGCCGCCCTCGTGACACTCCTCGCCAACGCCACACCCGCGCGCCCGCCGCGCCGTATCTTGCGCCGTGTCGTGCTCACCGCAGCAATCGCGATCGCGCTGCTGTTGGCGATCTTCGGCTGGACCGCGCGCGTGCGGCCGCCGACCTCGGTGTCGTCACCGATCTCCGTGTTCGTCGTGCGCGACGAACTGCACCGCGGCCTGCTGCTGCCTTCGCCCGCGGGCGGCTTCGTCGAGTTCGGGTTCGGCGACTGGGAGTGGTATGCGCGCGCGCAAGAACAGTGGCATCGCGTCTTCGCGACGGTGCTGTGGCCGACGCGCGGAACGCTCGCGCGGCGGGATCACTTCGCCAATGACGCCACGTCACTCCGCGCCTCGATGCCGTGGGCGACCTTCGACGAATTCGTCGTCGAAGCAGGCGACGCTGTGCGCGTGCGCGCGCGACTCGACGCGCAGTTCGCCGCGGGCAACCGCGAGCGCGTCATCCGCTCAGGACTGCGCATGCACTTCGTGCCGTGGGACCGGGACTACTGGTTTGCCGACACGTGCGCGGACGCGGTCGTCGAGTGGCTGCAAGAACTCGGGTGCCGTTCGTCGTGGGTGCCTCTGTGCTTCGACGTCGCGATCGAGACCAGCAACCAGGGACCGTAAGGCAGACCAGCAGCGCGCATCCTTCGCCGCATTGCCGCTCGAACTCCCATTCGAGCCCCCCACCCACGCAGCCCGCGATCCGCTACCATCTCCGCCCCGATGTCCTCCCCCTGCAGTACGCCAAGCGCCGATCGCTTCTTGCCCACCACCGCCGCCGAGATGAAGGCACGCGGGTGGGACGAAGTCGACGTCGTGTTCGTGTCGGGCGACGCCTACATCGACCACCCGTCCTTCGCCGCGGCGCTGCTCGGCCGCGTGCTCGAGAAAGAAGGGTTCCGCGTCGCGATCCTCCCGCAGCCCGCGTGGAACGATGCGTCGGCGTTCCGTGAGTTTGGGCGGCCGCGACTCTGCTTCGCGGTCAGTGCCGGAAACATGGACTCGATGATCAACCACTACACGGCGAACAAGAAGCGTCGCAATGACGACGCCTACTCGCCCGGTGGCAAGATCGAACTGCGCCCCGATCGCGCGACCAACGTGTATGCGCAACGGTGCCGCGAAGCGTTCAAGGACGTTCCGGTGATCGCAGGCGGCGTCGAAGCGTCGCTGCGTCGCATCGCGCACTTCGATTACTGGTCGGAGACGGTGCGGCCCTCGATCCTCGTCACGAGCAAGGCGGACCTCGTCGGCTTTGGCATGGGCGAGCGCGTGATCGTCGATGTGTGCAAGCGCCTCGCGGCGGGCAAGTCGATCAAGGACTGCCGCGACATGCGCGGCGTCGCATACCTGCTCGGCAGCAAGGAGACGCTACCGCAGCACGAGTGGAACGACGCGCATTGCGACAACAAGACGGTCGAGATGCCGAGCTTCGAGCAAGTCACCGCCGACAAGGTCGCGTTCGCGAACGCGACGCGCATGCTGCATCACGAGACCAATCCGCAGAACGGGCGCCGCCTCACGCAGATGCACGGCGACCGCATGCTCGTCGTCAATCCGCCATCGCTCGCGCTCGACGAGAAGGGCATGGACCGCGTCTATGACCTGCCCTACACGCGCAAGCCGCACCCGCGCTATCAGGAGCCGATCCCAGCGCACACGATGATCAAGGACTCGATCACGACGATGCGCGGCTGCTTCGGCGGTTGCACGTTCTGCTCGATCACGATGCATCAAGGCCGCGCGATCCAGAGCCGTAGCCAACAGTCGATCCTGCGCGAAGTGAAGCAGATGACGCAGGACCCTGACTTCAAGGGCCAGATCAGCGACGTCGGCGGGCCGACCGCGAACATGTACCAGATGCGGTGCTCGCGGCCCGACGTCGAAGCGCGATGCCGACGCTTGTCGTGCGTGCATCCGACCGTGTGCAAGTTGCTCGGCGTGGACCACGACCCGACCAAGCAGTTGCTCAAGAAGGTGCGCGAGACGCCGGGCGTGAAGTCCGTTCGCGTCGCGTCGGGCATCCGCATGGACCTCGCGCGCTTCGACGGTCAATACCTCGAGGACATGGCGCGCCATCACGTCGGCGGCCAGCTCAAGGTCGCGCCCGAGCACACGAGCGAGAAGGTGCTCAACCTGATGAAGAAGCCCGCGACGTCGACGTTCGACGAGTTCGCGGAGAAGTTCGAGGCGGCGAGCAAGCGCGCGGGCAAGGAGCAGTATCTCGTCCCCTACTTCATCGCGTCGCACCCGGGCTCCGGCGTGCACGAGATGATCGAGCTCGCGGTGTTCTTGAAGCAGCGAGGCTACAAGCCGCGGCAGGTGCAGGACTTCATCCCCGCGCCGATGGACATCGCGACGTGCATGTATTGGACCGGGCTCGACCCGATGACGATGCAACCCGTCGAGACGGTCAAGAAGCTGAAGGACCGCGAAGTGCAGCGCGCGTTGATGCAGTACTTCAAACCGGAGAACTGGTTCGAAGTGCGTCGCGCTCTGCTCGACGCAGGCCGCAAGGACCTCATCGGCGACAAGCCGGAGTGCTTGATCTCAGCCAACCCGCCGAAGGCCGCATTGAACGCGCGCCGCGACTCGGCGAACGGCAAGCGCAAGGGCGACCCGACGTACGTCCACGCGAAGGACGCAGGCACCAAGCCGAAGGGCGGCATGCCATGCGGCCCTTCGGACGACGAAGACGACGACGAGTAGCAAGATAGAAGAGCGCTGCTCTCTCCCTTCGATACGGAGATGAGCAGCGCTGTTCTCAATAAACTGCTTCGACACAGCTTGCCGACGATGTCACCGTCATCAGCAAGCGCCGAGGATCACGGCAGGTCGATCGGCAGCAAGACGCGCGAGACGCCGTGGATGATGCCGTTGGACGCGCGCAGGTTGATCGGCGCAATCAGCAGCGGGTCGGCGATGCTCGGATCGTTGTCGATCAAGCGCAGGAAGAACGGACGGATCGTCGCGCCGGTCAGCAGCGTCGTGATGCGAGCGCCGGTGAACGACTTGATGATCACATCGAGCGCCGTGATGCGCTCGCCCGCGACGTGGTAGAGCAACACGTTGGTCAGCACAGGGATCGGGTCGCCGTTGCCCAGTTGCGTGAGCGCGCCGACGAGGAACTGCCACGCGGCGGCCTCCGTCGTGCCCGTGAAGCCGAGGTCGCGCGCGAGGCGCACGAACGCGCGATCGTTGGGCGCAAAGACCGTGAGGTTGGCCGTCGGGTTGGACACCGCAGCAACGAGGTTCGCCGTCTGCAGGGCGTTGAGCAGGATGTCGTAGTCGTTGCCGTTGTTGTCGAACTGGCCAGCAGTTGCGCCGCCGCTCGCGGCGACGACGACATCGGCAATCGTGTTCTGTGCGGTGGCGGGAGCAGCAGCAAGTCCGAGGACTGCAGCCAAGAGGGTGCGTGCGAGGGTCTTCATGGTGTGAGGAATGCGTCCCAGATCTGTCGGATCTGTTGTGCCGCAAGTTCGCAACGGACCTGCGCAACGGATGCACCGAGAAGAGAACAAAACGCGCAGCGCGCGAACCTCACGCCCAGTGATTGACGGGCCCGATTTCGCCAAGGCCAGGTGCCGAGGCAATCGCGCGCGCGAGGAACTCCACCGCGTCGCTGCACGCATCCGACAGGGACTCACCCTTCGCGAGCGACGCGGTGATCGCTGCGCTGAAGGTGCAGCCGGATCCGTGGCGATGATGCGTGGCGATCGATGGGCGGCAAAAGCGCTCGATGCGCCCGTCGTGGAACAAGAGATCGCCATCGCAGCCGGGCACGTCCTTGATGATGACGGCAAGCGCGCCGCGGCCTGCGATCACGCGCGCAGCCGCGCTTGCGCTCGCCTCGTCCTCGACGGCGATGCCGGACAGTGCCTTGGCTTCGAATCGATTGGGCGTGACGACGGCGCAGATCGGCAGCAGCAGTTCACGCAACGCGTTCGCGACGTCTTCGCCCGCGAGCGCGTGACCATGCTTGCTGATCAGCACGGGATCGACGACCAGCGCGATCGACGCGTGGCCGCGCAACTCCGAAGCGACCACGCGGACCATGTCGACGGACCCCAGAGCGCCGGTCTTGGCTGCGTGCACAGGGATGTCGCAGAGCACACTGCGCAACTGCGCGCGCACAACCTCCTCGCGTTCCATGAACACGCCTTGCACGCCGCGCGTGTTCTGCGCGGTCAGCAACGTGATGACGGACTGGCCGTAGACGCCACAGCGATGGAACGTCTTGAGATCGGCTTGGATGCCTGCGCCGCCCGAGGGATCGCTGCCTGCGATCGTGAGCGCAGAACGAAGTGGCTCCACCACCTCGCCGCCCCACGCGGATGCGAAGAAGCGGTGCTCCAGGTGCATGGCGCGACGATGCAGACGAGCCAACTCGGTCGCCGCCACGCCAGGGGCTTCCGCTCGCTGCAGCCGCGGCGCCAATGCGCGCCAGAGCGCGCCGAACGAGGGATCCGCATAGGTCCGCACCCATGCCGCATACGGAGACGAGGGCACGAGTGACGGCAGGAGCTGCTCGCCGAGGAACGCGTACAGCCGCAAGCACGGCAACATCGCGGCGGCAGCGCATGCTTCGGGGCGCGTCGCCGCAGTGGCGATCAAGAACTCGACGTAGGCGAGGGTCGCGTCCGTCGGCTCGACGGAGTCGAGGTCGATCGCCATCGAGTTGGCCATGCTGCGATGCAGACCGAGCTCCTCTTCGACGCCAGCGCGCAAGCGCTCATACAGAGCGCGGCCTTCGTCATCGTCGCACCGCTGCGCGGCAAGCTGGTAGGCGTGAGCGAACGCGCGAAGGAAGAACGCGTCCTGCGCCACGTAGCCGCGATACCTCGACAGTGGGAGCGAACCGTCGGCAAGGCCGCGCACGAACGGGTGGCGCAGGCACTGCGTCGCGAGGTCTAGGTCAGACTCCCAGAATGCGTCAGCGAGCGAAATCGTCATGGCGAAGAGACGGATGCTACTTCGCGCCTGCGGCAGATGTGGATGCCACGACGGCTCGGCATGATGCGCGTCGTCACGCGCGCACCATCGCGCTCGTCTTCGCCGCAACATGACCTCGCATCGCATCTGCGCAGCTCGGATCGCATTTCCCTTCGCCCCCACAGCGCTGCTGCTCGGGTTGGCTGCATGCGCCTCAGTTCGCGAACCTCTGCCTACGGAGTTGACCGCGTGGTTTGCAGCGGATGCCGCGACGCGCGGGCCTGCGCCCGATGCCTCGGAGCCACTCGATCGCGCGGCTGCGCTGCGATGGCGAGACACTGCGATCGCCGCGCGACGCGACGCGATGCAGCAGACGGGCCAGAACGACCTCGTGCCGCCAGCGACCTCGCCCAAGGATGCGACGCGCGGAGAACTGCGCATCGGCGCATTCGAGATGCCCTACGTGATGCTGCAGAAGGGCGAGCGGCCCGCGAAGGGATGGCCACTGTGGATCTGCCTTCATGGCGGCGGCGGCAACGATGAGGCCAAGGGGCCGCACGAGTGGATCGTCAACACGCGCGAATGGGAGGCGCAGCAGAAGCTGTTCGAGCGCGTCTACTCGGGCGCTGGCCTCTACTTCATTCCGCGCATGGCGGACGATCGGCGCGGCAGATGGTGGTTTGACCACAACCAGCGCGCATTCGACGAAGTGATCGAGAAGGCGATCGCGTTCTGCGACGTGGATCCCGACCGCGTCTACTTGATGGGTATCTCCGAAGGCGGCTACGGCGCGATTCGTTTCGCGGGCAATCGCCCAGATCGGTTTGCCGCTTGTGGCGGGATGGCTGCAGCAGAGCCCCTGTCGACGTCGCCGCCGGAGAACATGCGCAACGTCGCGGTTCGCATCGACATCGGCGAGAAGGACTCAATGTTCGATCGCATCGGTCTCGCGCGTCGCATGGGCGCAAAGCTCGCAGAACTGCGAGCAGGAGACCCAGAGGGCTACTTGCACGAGTTGCACGTGCAGGCTGGCCGCGGTCACGGCATCGACTACTCGAAGACGCCGAAGTGGCTCATGGACAAGGCGCGCAACGCGCGGCCGACCCGCGTCGACTGGACAGTGCTACCGTTTGACACCACGGTGGACCTTCGCAGCTACTGGATCGCGTTGCGCGAACGCCCGTCGCGCATGCCATTGCGCGTGACGGCGTCACGCAGTGGCCAACGCATCGAGATCCAGGCCACGCATGACGACGGCGCCGTTGCGCAGGATGGAACGCTGCTCGTGCGCCTTGACGATTCGATGTGCAACCTCGACCAACCCGTGGAGATCGTCGTGAACGGCAAGGTGCGCGCATCCGTCGCGCCGCGCCGTTCGATCGCGACGATCGCACGCACGCTCGACGAACGCGGAGATCCGCATGGCGTGTACTGCGCCGAGATCGAAGTCCCGCTTCAAGCCCAGTGATCCGAACCCTGCATCGCAGGCACCCACTCCGATGATCGTCTTTGCCATGCTGTTGCTTCTCCCGCAGAGCCCTGAGCCTGCGCCCGGCATCGAGAAGTCGCTCGCGATCGCGCGCGCCGCGTCGATTGCAGACGTGCGCTACGAGCTCGCATTCGAGATTGAGAAGCCCGCCGACAAGGTCGTGTGCGCGGCCACGCTCCGGTTCGAGCGCGTGGCTGCGGCAAAGGACTCGCCGCTCGTGATCGACTTCGACGGAGAGCTCCTCGGCTCGATCGAAGTGAATGGCGTGACGATCGAGACAGTGCGAGTTCACGACCACATCGTCTTGCCCGCAGCTTCGCTTGCGACGGGCTCGAATGCAGTGAAACTGCGTGTCGCATCGAAGGCTGCTGCTGCGAGCACGCCGTGCAACGTCTACCGCGACCCCAGCGATGGCAGTGAATACTGCTACACGCTCGTGGTGCCCGCGGACGCGCACCGCCTCTATCCGTGCTTTGATCAGCCGGACATCAAGGCGCGCTTCGACGTGTCGCTGCGCATCGACGAGTCGTGGAGCGCGATCAGCAACGGTGCTGCGACCGTGTCGGAGCCAAGCGCAGGAACTCGGGATTGGACGTTTGCGCAGACGAAGCCGCTGCCGACCTACTTGATGGCGTTCGCATGCGGGCCGTTCGCGAAGATCGAATCGCCATTGCCGGCGATCCCCGGCATTGCGCAGGGCTCCACGATGCGCACGTGGTTTCGCGAGAGCGAGCGCGCGCGCCTCGACGAACCGACGCTGCTGCGCATGCACGGCGATGGACTGCAGTGGCTGTGCGGTTACTTCGGCGAGCCCTATCCGTTCGACAAACTCGACATCGTGCTGCTGCCGGGATTCCCCTACGGCGGCATGGAGCACGCAGGCGCGATCTTCTATCGCGAGAAGGCGCTGTGCTTTGACCACGAACCCACCGCTGGCGAACTCGCGCGACGCAGCGCGCTCGTCTACCACGAGCTGAGCCACCAGTGGTTTGGCAACCTCGTGACGATGCGTTGGTTTGACGACCTATGGCTCAAGGAGGGCTTTGCGACGTTTGTCGCGCATGAAGCGATGGCGGTGCTCGAACCGGAACGCCAGGCGTGGCTCCGGTTCATGCAACGCGTGAAGCCGCGCGCCTACGAAGTGGATGCGACGCCAGGCACGGTCCCGGTGTTTCAGGAACTCGCCAACCTCGCTGACGCGAAATCGGCATACGGGCCGATCGTCTACAACAAGGCGCCGGCGGTGCTGCGCGAACTCGACGACCGGCTTGGTAGCGCAGCGTTTCGCAAAGGCGTGAACCTGTTCTTGAAGAAGCACAGGTTTGGCAACGCATCATGGCGAGACCTCGCCGACGCGCTGGAGCAGGCATCCTCGAGCGACTTGTCGCGTTGGTCGCAACGCTGGTTGTTGTCGGCATCGCTGCCTCGCGTGCGCGTCGAGTGGCAGAACGACGCAGACGGCAAAGCGCAGACTGCGCGCGTAAGGCAGCAGGCGGTCAACGGCGAAGGCGCGTGGCCGTTGCGCATCGAGTTGCTGGTCATCAGCCAGGATGGATCGATGTCGATGGCGAAGGTCACGTGCGATGGCGAAGAGACGATCGCCGAGGAGCTCATTGGCAAGCAGCGCATCGCGTGCGTGGTGCCAAACCCTCGCGACGTGGCCTATGCGCAGTTCTTGCCCGACGCTGCGAGCCAGCAGTGGATGCTGTCCCATGCAGCCGCGACGAAGGATTCTCTGCTCCGCGCCGTGATGGTCGGCTGCTTGTTCGAGTCCGTTCGTGAAGCAGAACTGGATCCCGCGGCGTTCGCGGAGACGGCACTCGACGTGATTGCGCGCGAGTCCGACGCGGACACGCATGCATGGCTGCTCGACATGCTCGCCACCTGCGTCGGGCGCTACTTGCCGGAGGTCCGCGCGACGGGATTGCGCGAACAGGCGGAGACGATCCTGCTGGGACAACTTGGCGAACCGAAGAGCGGGCGCGAACTCCCGATCTTCCGATGGCTGGCGCGCAACGGGAGAGGACCTGGCTCGAAGCGGTTGTGCCGCGCGGTCGCGCTTGGCATCGCGGAGGACACGCCGCCGGAACTGAAGGCCGGCAAGGAGGACCGATTCCTTGCGCTCGCTGCGATGCTGGCGGTCGAGACGGACGCGGCGGAACGAGAACGCGCGACGGCGACCGTTCGTGGCGCATTCGAGGGCCAGGACGTGGAGCGCGAGGCGTTCCTCGCGCAGGCGGCGATCGCGACCGCGGAGTCCAAGGAGTCCTACTTCAAGGCCTACCTACGGCTCGATGCGCCGCCAGAGCAGTGGGCACAAGACAGCCTCGCGAACTTCCACTGGCCTGCGCAGGGCGAGCTCACGCGGCCGTTCCTCGCGCGCGCGCTCGCAGAAGCGCAGTGGGTAAAGGCCAACCGGAAGATCTTTTTCATGCCCGCGTGGCTCGATGCCTTTGTCCAAGCGCACGCCGACTCGGGATCGCTCGATGTCGTCGATCAGGCGCTCGCGCGCGGCGGCCTCGACCAGGATGTGGTGATGAAGCTGCTGCAGTCGCGGGATGGGCTCGCACGGGCCGTGCGCATTCGGCAGAAGTTCGCCCAGGCGCGGTGAGCGGTCGCCCCACCGCCATCGGCGGTGGATACGCGGAGCGCCTACCGATTGCGCTCAACCGCGCGACGCCGTGCCCCTGCGCAGGAAAGCAGATGTGGCATGATGCGTGACCGAGCCTGCGGTGCGCCGGAGCATCGCGGGTTGTGATCCGAAGACGCAGCCGCCTTCCTGCATGAACACCAAACGACTCGCTCCGTGGCTTGCAGCCGCGCTGCTGCACGGAGTGGCGCAGACCGCAGAGAGCACGCCAAGCGGTGGATCCGAGCCGCGGCCGGCAGTCGTTCACTCGATCGCGGAAGTGAATGACCCGTTGTCCCACGGCGTCGTCGGCGATGGATTGCTCTCGGTCAACGAGGCGATCCAGCTGCACAACCGCACGCTGCTACCGATGCAGTTGTCCCTTGGCGAGCTTGCCCAACTGAGCGGCGCAGGATCGGACATCGCGTGGATCAACATCGACGCGAGCTCGGTGCCGACGATCACGGTCGAACGCGACTTCGACGTGATTCAGGACTGGCCCCACGGGTTCTTGTTGCAGGGCTACAACGGCGATGCCGAGATCGACTTCACGGGGCCCGGCGTGCAGCACGGATTCCGATCGACCAGCAACTTCTGCAGTTGGCGCAACCTGATCCTGCGCGGAGGCCCCTACGGCATCGACATCCAGCAGACGGATGCGTCGTTCGGCGGGACGGTCCTCGACCATGTGTCGTTTGTCGGACAGGCGCAGTTTGGATGTCGCGTAGTGGGAACGAGCACGAATGGGTTCACGCGGCTCTTGCTGACGCGGTGTGCCTTCGACGGGACCCCGACTCCGGTCGTGGTCGACGATTCGCCCCTTGGGCGCACCGGAGTGTTCGTGTGCTTTGACTCGGAGATCCGGAACGCGGCGAGCGGCCTCGATGTGCTGGCTGGATCGGGCGGAGCGCTGGTGGCGCAGATCGAGCGCACGTCGATCGAGTGCAACGGAACCGCGGTCGCGGTGCGGCGGGCGCCGGGGTCGGATCGATCGGCGCAGGTGAGCATCGTCCAGTTGCGGGCCGTGGCTCAGAACGGGCTCTTGGTCGCGGGTGCTCCGGCTGGGGTGACCAGCGTCGAGGCGCGCATGCTGACGATGCGATGCGCCGCGGGGGAAGCGGTGTCGGCTGGGTCCGTGGGAGCCGGCGTGGATGTGGTCGTCGAAGACTCAGACCTCGCAGGCGCAGTCCGACTGGTCGGCGGAGGAGTTGGCGGAAACGTCTACGCGAACAACCTGCGTGCGGCTGGCCCCAGCGTGCAGCTCGGCAGCAGCGGCGCGCCGGTTCGCATGCGCGGATCGAGACTGGACGGGTGCGGGCTCACCACGGTCGCATCGGCCCCAGTCGCAGTCGAAGACACATCGATCGTCGGCGGTGCCGTCCAGGCTGGCGGCCTGGCGCCGATCGCGATGACCCGCTGCTACGCGCCAGGTTCCTGGGTTGGCAGCGTTACCTCCACGACCCCAGCGGCTGCTGTAGCCCTTGGCAGACTAGGACTTACGCCATTTGGACTGCTGGCGGGTGGGACGGTTCAGGTGACGACGGATGTGCCGGCGAACTGCGTCGGGTTCTTGGTGGTCGGCTGGACCGCACAGAGCCCCCTGCTACTGAACCCAGACCTCCACGTCTATCTCGACTTGGGCGCGGCAGTGACGTTGCCCGGGCTGCTGCTTGGTTCGGCTGCACAGGGAATCCCCATCCCCAACGATCCCGCGTTTTGGGGCACGGACTGGACAGTCCAACTGGCCGTCTTGGCAGGCCAAGGTTCGCAGAGCCCTCCGCTCCAGGCACCGCCGGGGCATCGGTTTGTTGTGCGCTGAAGAAGCTGGAAGCGATCGGGCTAGCGGCAGGACACCGGCTGTGAGGAGGTTGTCCTCAAGGATGGTGCCCGGGCATGCAATGTCGGCTCGATGGTCGCCCACCAGTCGAATAACTACTGCCTAGAAAAGACCGAAGGCCGACCACCCTTTTGGGATGGCCGGCCTTCAGAAGAATGACCCGGCACTGACCTACTTTCGCGCGTAGCACTATCATCGGC
>JBEELK010000051.1:0-11235 GCA_041168165.1 Planctomycetota bacterium
CAATCGATCTGGCCGCAGAGGTGCTGGTCCTGCAGCAGTTCCTGCAGCCAGCCGCGGACGTTGTCGATCCGTGCGAACACGGCGCGAAACAGGCTGTCGTTGTGCACGCGAATCCCCTGGCTGAGGTCTCGCGCGAGTCGTGCAGCGGACGTTCCGCTTGCGATTGCGACGCGCGCACAGCCTGTGGATTGAGGAGGCGCGTTCTGAACAGAAATTCTGCGCGTCGCCGCGTGCCTTACGCCATGCGCAGCATCTGTGCGGGCTTCGCCGCCCTTCGCGGCAGCGTCGGCAGGTTCGCGAGCAACGCCGCGCACAGCGCGCGCAACTCCGAGACCGGCTTGCTTGCATGACGCGCGGCGTCGCCGAACGCGAGAGCGAGCGGCCGTTGTTCATGCGCGCTGCGTTCGAGCGCCACATCGCGGGACAGGCTGCCGAAGAACGTGGCTTCGTGGCCCAAGAACTTGCGGCACACCGACGCGAACTTGCCCGCGGTGCGCATCGCTTCGTCGCGCGATGCGACGCCGTTGATGAGCAGCTTCGGCAGTTGCTTGCCGCGCGCATGCAGCAGCTTGCACTGCGCGTAGGCGTCGGTGATCGCGCTGGGATCTGTCGTCGTGATCGCGATCGCGAGGTCGGCGCGTTCTGCTGCGCGCATCGAGAATGCGCCGAGGCCCGCGCCGGTGTCGCAGACGACGACGTCGTAGCCTTCGGCTGCGCGTTCGATCGCGGCAAAGGTGCGGTCCTGCAATTCCGTCGACGCGTCGAGGAGCACAGGCGAACCGCTGCGGCCCGCGAGGACGCGCAGCGCGAATGGCGCTTCCACGCACGCCTCGTGCGGCGCGCACGCGCCAGTCACAATGTCGTCGATGCCGTGAGTGCGCGCGATGCGCAGGTGCACGTCAACATTGCCGCACGACGGGTCGAGGTCGACGAGCAAGGTCTTGTAGCCCTGTTGCGCGAGCAGCAGCGCGAGGTTGGTTGCGACGAGCGTCTTGCCGACGCCGCCCTTGGCGCCCGTGATTGCGACGAACGGCACGTGGGCAGCGCGGCGCGGAGCCACGTTGCTCACAGCAGCCGTCGAGGCAGAGCCTGCAGCCATCGCGCGCAACCCTTCGAGCTGCATCGCCGTACGCCCGCTCATCGACGGCCCTCCGCGGGCAAGTCGAATGCGGCGCGCGCGAGTTGCATTGCGTTCGCCTCGGCGATGTCGGCGGGCACTTCTTGGCCGATCGTCACGTGCGACAGCTTGAGTCCGCGTTCCACGACGGTGGACAGCGCCTCGCCTGGCATTTTGGTCTCGTCCCACTTCGTGATGCAGACGCCATGGATGCCAGCGCGATCGTGCGCATCGATCACCGCTTCGGCGTCGCGCTTGCGCGCGGCGGCGGGGATGCACAGAAGGCGCGCGATGTCATTGCCGGGCAACGCTGCATCGGCTTGCGCGAGCGCGTCGCGATCGAGCGGGCTGCGGCCTGTCGTGTCGATGTAGATGCGGTCCTTGTCGGCAAACTTCTGCAGCGTGCGGCGAAGGTCCTGCGGCGTGAACGCGACTTCCATCGGCACGGACAACAGGTCAGCAAATGCGCGCAGTTGCTCGACTGCTGCGACGCGATACGTGTCGACCGTGACGATCGCAATGTCGTGGCCTTGCTTGACCGAGCGCGCCGCGAGCTTGCCCAACGTCGTCGTCTTGCCGACGCCGGTGGGTCCCACGAACGCAATCGTGCGGAAGTCAGGATGCACTTCGCGTCCTTCGAAGCGCGACTCGGTCGGCAGCAGCGCCGCGAGCACGCGAGCAGACAGCGTGGGCACTGCGGGATCGCCAGCGCGCGACAGCTCGACCTTGGTGCCAACGAGCGCGTTCTCGACTGCGCCGAGGATGCGCTGTGACATGCCGAAGTCCTCAGCCTTCTGCGCAAACGGCGCAAAGCCTGGAGTCCATCGCTGCGCAGTCGGCGCAGTCGCGCGGCCCGCTTGATCGCGAGCGATCATCGCGGTCTCAGGCTTGGCGGCGACGACGAGGAAGCCCTTGTTCGTGGGCCGCGTCTCGACGACGAGCGCGTCTTCGCCGCATTCTTCGCGAACGCGGTCCAACGCCTTCTGCAGCGAGCTTGCTTCGATTCGCTTGAGCAACATGGGGGAGTCTCGTGAGGGTGCGGGTCGAGTTGCGGATCACGCGCTCGCCGCGACGGCGATGCGCTGGGTGGTTTCGATGCGCTTTGCGGGCGCGGTCTCTTGGTAGCTCAGCACCGCGGCGTTGGGGATCACGCCAGAGATCGCTTCAGCCAAGAACGGACGCAGCGTCGCGCGCGTGACGAGCACGGGATCGCGGCCCTTCTTCGCCATGTCGGCGAGCGCATTTGCGGTGCTGTCGACGAAGCGTCCGAGGAAGCCGCTCGGCAAGTTACCGACGCCTTCTTGTCCAGAGAGCGCTTCCGCGAGCGTGCGCTCGAGGTCCGGTTCCAAGAACGCGGCGTGCAGCGTTCCCTGCGGATCGAGGTGCGGCTCGACGATCGTGCGCGCGATGCGCGAACGCACTTGCTCGACGAGCTTCGCGGGATCCTTCGTGTCGACGCACGAATCGGCGAGCGCTTCGAGGATCGTCTGCAAGTTGCGGATCGGCACGCCTTCCTTGAGCAGTTGCGACAGGATGCGTTGCACTTGACCGACCGAAAGCTGACCAGGGATCAGTTCGTCGATGACCGCGGGCGAAGTCTTCTTGAGGTTGTCGAGCAGCGACTTCACGTCGTCGCGCGACAGCAGTTCGCCAGCGATCTTCTTGAGCGCTTCGGTGAGGTGCGTGACGAGCACGGACGGCGCGTCGATGACCGTGTAGCCGCGGATCTCGGCGCGATCCTTCTCGCTCTCGGGGATCCAACGCGCAGGCAAGCCAAACGCAGGCTCGATCGTCTCGACGCCAGGGATGGCAGGCGCAGCGCCGCTCGGATCCATCGCCAAGAACTGTCCCGCGCGCAGTTCGCCGCGCGCGACCTCTTGGCCGCCGAGGACGATGCGATACGCGTTGGGATCGAGTTGCACGTTGTCGCGAACGCGGATCGGCGGCACGACGATGCCGAGGCTCTGCGCAAACTGGCGACGCACGGAGCGTATGTGATCGAGCAGTCCGCCGTGACGGCCAGGCTCGACGAGGCCGATCAGGCGATAGCCGATCTCGATGCCGAGGCGATCGACGGACAGCAGCTCCTCGATCGGAGCTTGCGCCGCGTCCCCCGTTGCGGGCTGGGCTTCTGCGGCCTCTGCCGCGGCCTTCTCTGTCTTCTGTTTGGTCTCGACCGACTGCGCGTAGAACAGCATCCACGCTGCTGCTGCAAGGAACAGCAACGTCGGCATGCCTGGCAACAACGACATGATGCCGAGCACCGCGGCGACGCCGCGAAGCGCGCGCGCGCTCTGCATCATCTGCTGGTTCATCTCGTGCCCGACGCCTTCTTCGCTGGCGCCCTTGGTCACGAGGATGCCTGATGCGGTCGACACCATCAGGCCGGGGATCTGCGACACGAGGCCGTCACCGACGGTGAGGATCGTGTAGGTCTCGAGCGCGTCCGAGAAGTTCATCTCGCGGTAGACCATCGCCATCACGAGGCCACCTGCGATGTTGATGCCGGTGATGATGAGGCCGGCGATCGCGTCACCGCGGACGAACTTACCTGCACCGTCCATCGCGCCGTAGAACTCGGCTTCCGTCGTCAGCGCCTTGCGTCGCGCCTTCGCCTCTTCGTTGGTGATGAGGCCCGCGTTGAGGTCCGCGTCGATCGACATCTGCTTGCCGGGCATCGCGTCCAACGTGAAGCGCGCCGCCACTTCGCTGATGCGGTTCTGGCCTTTCGTGATCACCACGAACTGAATCACGATCAAGATCGCGAACACGATCACGCCGACGACGGGTTGGCCGCCGATCACGAAGTTGCCGAACGTCGTGATGACGCTGCCGGCGTCGCCGTCCAACAGGATCAATCGCGTCGACGCGACGTTGAGCGCGAGGCGGAACAACGCGGTGAACAGCAGCACCGTGGGGAACGTGCTGAAGTCCGTCGGCCGCGACGCGTTGAGCACCGACATCACGACGAGCAGGCTCGTCGCGATGTTGATGCACAGCATCGCGTCGAGCATCAGCGGCGGCATCGGCACGAGCATCACGGCGAGGATGCCGAGGAATGCGACGGCGAGCGCCTGATTGCGTTGGGGCTTGGTTTGGAGCGTGCTCATCGGATCAGGCAACTCGGTTCTTCAGGCGGTAGACGTGGCTCAGGACGGTCGCGACGGCTTCGAAGAAGCGCGTCGGAATCTCCTGCCCGACCTTCACGGCGCGGAACAGCGCGCGAGCGAGAGGCGGGTCTTCCATCAGCGGCACCTTGTTCTCGCGCGCGATCTCGCGAATGCGCGCGGCCATGTCGTCGACGCCCTTGGCGAGGACTTCGGGAGCCGCGTTCTTCTTGCGGTCGTAGCGCAACGCGACTGCGTAGTGCGTCGGGTTGGTGATGACGACGTCGGCCTTCGGTACCGCTTGCATCATGCGATGACGCAGCAGTTCGGTGCGCGCCTGGCGCAGTCGGTTCTTGACCATCGGATCGCCTTCGCCGCGCTTGCGTTCGTCCTCGATCTCTTGCTTCGTCATCATGTTGCGCTTCTCGAAGTCGAAGCGCTGCCAGAACACGTCGGCGATGGCGAGCACGAAGACCACGACGGCAACCCACAGCAGCGCCGTCATCGCGATGTCCGCGACGATGTGCATGGCGACCGCGAAGTCTTGGTCGGGCAGCTTGGTCAGGTCAGCCCAGCGAGACTTGAGAACGATCGTCAAGACTGCGACGAGAACGCCGAGCTTGATGAGCGCGAACACCGTCCGCACGATCGCCTGCATGCTGAACAGGCGCTTGTAGTTGGACGCGGGGTTGAGGCGCTCAAGCTTCAGCTGCATCACTTCGTCCGCGATGTGCACGCCGATCTGCGCGTAGCCCGCGACTGCCGCCGCGAGCAGCAACACCGCGAGCAACACGATCGTGGGCGCCGCGACGAGCGCGAGCGTGATGAGCACTTCTTGGCATGCGCCCGGCACGTCTCCGTTCCTGACGGGATGCGCTTCCATGTCGAGCGTGAGCCCGTGCTGCAACGCAGCGCCGAGGCTCTGCAGCAGCCAGCCGCCGAGCGAGCGCAGTGCGATCGCCGCGGTGAGCAACGTCGCGCCCGTGAGCAGTTCGCGCGACAGATGCGTGTCGCCGCGATTGCGCACTTCGGCGAGCCGACCCGGGGTCGGCTTCTCTGTTCTGCCTTGATCGTCGCCAAATGCCATGGTCGCTCTAGGCCGGGAACATCGACTTGGTGGTCAACATGAAGCTCTCGAACGTGCGCTCCAAGAACGGCGCGCCGGACGAGAGGAACCAGATCGCAGCGACGAGCGCCACGAGCACGCGGACCGTGAAGCTGAACTCCATCAGGTTCACGTTGGGAACTGCGCGGCCGAACAGCACGAGGCCAACGGTCAGCAGCATCATCACTGCGAGCACAGGGAACGCGTATTGGAGCGCGCACACGACGCTGTCGCCGACGAGCGTTTGGATGCCGAGCCACATCGGCTCGATCGAGAACGGTTCGCCGACCGGGCAGGCCGTGAACGTGTGGCTCAGGATGCGCAGCGCGTCGTGATGGATGTCGAGCTGCAGCACGAGCAAGAAGCCGAACACCGAGAACAGCTGCGCTACGACCGTTGAGTTGCCGCCGCTGTCTGGGTCGATCGCGCGGGCCATCGCGAAGCCCATCTCGCTGCTGATGATCTCGCCAGCAGACACGAGGATCGAAGTCAGCATCGACAGCGCGAAGCCGAGCGCCAAGCCGAGGAACGACTCGGTCATCACCAAGAAGCCCATCTCGATGAGCGAGCGCGGCAGCTCGACGGACTGGCCGCCGTTCCACCACATCATGCTGCCGAGCGCGACGGACAGGACGAGGCGCAAGAAGAACGTGTCGCGCTGCCGGCCGAAGAACGGCACGACGAACAGGAACGCGCCGGTCCGCACGAAGTGCAGGAACAGCGACACGGCCTGTTGTTCGAACAGCGCGAGGTCCATGTTCAGCTAGCCCTGCCGTACTCGGCGAGGTTGCGCAGCAGCGCGCTGGTGAAGTCGACGAGCGTGCCGAGGATCCACGGCATCAGCAGCAGCAACGTTGCGATGACGGCGAGCATCTTGGGGACGATCGTGAGCGTTTGTTCCTGCAGCGAAGTGAGCGTTTGGAACACGCTGACGGCGAGGCCGACGACGAGTCCGACGAGCAGCGCCGGCGCCACGAGCATCAGCGCGGTCGTCAACGTCGCGCGGCAGAGGTCCAAGACGGTGGTTTGGTCCATGGCGAAGCCTCAGGCTGCAAAGCTCTCGGCGAGCGATACGACCACGAGATCCCAACCGCCGACGAGCACGAACAGCAGCAGCTTGAGCGGCGTCGAGACGACGACCGGCGGCAGCGTGAACATGCCCATCGACACGAGGATCGCGCTGATCACGAGGTCGATGACGACGAACGGAAGGAACAGGACGAAGCCCATCTGGAAGCTCGTCTTGATCTCCGACAGCACGAACGCGGGCACCGACACGTGCATCGGCGTCAGCGCCGCGGTCTCAGGCCGTTCGGTGTTGCTGAGCTCGAGGATGAGTTCGATGTCCTCTTCGCGCGTCTGCTTAAGCAAGAACTCGTTCATGCGCGCGGACGCGATGGCGCCAGCTTCGCGCCAGTCCATCTTCTGCTCGATGTACGGCACGTACGCCTTGTCGTAGATGTCCGACGCGACGGGGCGCATCACGAACACCGTCATGAACATCGCGAAGCCGGTCGTGACGAGCGCAGGCGGCAGGTCCTGCATCGACATCGCGCGCTTCAAGAACGACAGCACGACGACGATGCGCGTGAAGCACGTCATCGTCATGATGAGCGCAGGCGCCATCGACAGGATCGTCATCAGCAACACGATCTCGATCGCGGTGCCGAGGTTTTTGCGATCGTCGCCGCCGTTGAGCGTCAACGTCACGCCAGGGCCTTGCGGCGCAGCAGCGGGCTGTTGCGAGGTGGGCAACTGCGGGCCAAACGGCACGACGGCCGGCGACTGCGCACGTGCAGAGCCGAGCAGTTGCAGCGCCATCAGCAGGAAGAGGACGAAGGAGCGCATCAGCGGCCAGCCTTGCTGAGCAGCGTGCGGAAGTCGGCGATCAGGTCGCGTCCTTGCGGCTGCGCCTTCTCTTGCGCCACTGCGGGCGGCGTCGGCAGCTTCTGTTGCGGCTTCGGCGGACGCGGGATCACGAGGTTCTTCGGCGTTGCGCCTTCGTCCTCGTCTTCTTCGATCGTCACCGCGGCTTGCGAACGTGCCGCGATCGTCGCTTCATCCGCCGCCGCATCGGCCGCGGCGCCGCCAGCATGCAGCAGCTGCAGGCCCTTCTCGCTCGCGCCGACCAGCAGCAGCCGCCCGTCGAACTCGACCGCGTGCAGCGTCTTGTGCGGCGCGAGGCGCAGCGTCTGGCGCAGCGTCACCACGCCGGTCGAGCCGGTGGTCGGCGCCGTGCGCATGCGACGCAGCACCATCAGCGTGGCGCCGCCGAGCAGCAGCACGCCGATCAGCGTCGACGTGACTTGCCACAGGTCCGGCGTGCGCGGCACGGGCAGCGGGTTGGCCTTGCCCTTCGGCGAAGGCGTCGCTTCGGGCAGCGGTTGTGCGTCTGCGACTTCAGCCTGCGGCACATCGGTCGCGCGCGTGGTGTCGGAGCGCATCGACAGCGGACCGAGCACGATCAGCAGCGCAACTGCGGGGGGAAGGAGCAGCCACTTGCGGTTGTTGGGCATTGCCATGACTCCCGCGGGAGAGCAAGCGCAGTGCCAAACGTGAAACCACAAGATGTGGTGGTGGGTCGACTAGGTCATAACCACGAACCGATGCATCGCCCAACGGTCTGCTGTGGTAGTCCACAACAGGGACTCTCGCCTTGCTCGCTGCGGCGCAACGCCGGTGGCATCGGCAGTTGCGCGTCGTTGCGACGTTCCGCGGCGCAGCGTGCGCGAGTAGGGTGCGTCGATGGCACGCGCGCCGATCGACGACTTGCTGCATCGCATCAACAACTTGCTGGGCACGATCCAGCTGCAAGTCGCCGCGGCCACCGCGCTCGACGACAAGAAGGCGTGCCTCGACGCGCTGCGGCTCATCGCGGAGTCCGCGGAGCGCACGCGCGAAGAAGTGCAGCGCTTCCGCAACGGTGGCGGGCCTTCGCTCACGACGAAAGCAGCGCGTTGAACTTCGCGGAGAGCTGCGGCTCTTCGATCGGCAGCCCCAGGATCACGTCCGCTTGGCTCAAGAAGGCCTGCGTCACGCGCGCGCGCGACGGCCGATGCAGCAGCAGCACGACGCGGATCGTCGCGTCGTATTCCTTGATGCGCTTGCACCAATCGAACCTGCGCTCTTCGCCCGCAGGAACGTCCATCAGCACCACTTCGCCCTTGTGCGCCGCAGGATTGGGCACCTCAGCGCGCGAATGGCGACGAAGGTCGAGACCCGTGCGCCGGCACGCGCGACGCAGCACGCGCATCAACTCAGGAGCGGCGATGTAGGCGTGCAGCACGCCGCGAACGGGCGCTGCGGGAATGTCCTCGAGGTCCTCGTCGGCGAGCTTGGGCGCGCCGTCGATGCCGCCGGCGGCGTTGCCCGCGGCGTTCGCTTGCGCAGCAGCGCTGGCCTGCAGCGCGTCCTCGAGCGGAGCCTTGTTCCACGCTTCGGCGCTCGCGCGATCGACGACAAACCACATCGAGCGTTCGGGCTGCCCTTCGATCTTGGTCTTGAGGCGACACGCGACGAGTTGGCCTTGCGGCAGCAGCGCCGCAGGATCGTCGTTCTGCGACAGCACGACGTGGTCTTGCAGGCGGATGTCGACGTTCTGCACTTCGGCGCGCAGCGCGGCGCTGAGGCCCGAGCACAGCACGTTGGCGAGTTCGCCAAACGCTTCCTTGTCCTCGCCCTCGAGCTTGCCGGTCTTCTGCCGCTGCTCGATCACGTTCTCGGGCGTGAGCATCAACAGCCCCGCCATCGCGCACGCGTCGGCGACTTCGACGAGCGTGCAGAACTGCTTGCCTGCGTAGTCCTTGTCGAGTGCGCCATGAACGACCGCGACGTTGGCTCCGAGCGCTGCGTGCACGTCCGCCGCGTCGCCAACGACGACTTCGATGGGCTGCGCCGCGAGCGACTTGCCGATCAGCGACGCGACGGTCTCGCGAACGGAGTCCGCGAGCTTCGCGAACAGCCGTCGCAAGTCCTTGCCGGTGCCCTGATGGAGAGTCGTCGTGCTCATGTCGCGCGCCAGTCCGCGTCTAGTCTGCGTCGCCGTCGCCGCTGCCAACTGGCGGGCATGCGGCCGCGGACGCCGTCGTCCACGCGGTCTGAAGGACCTGCTTCGCGTCCTTCTTGGTCACGAACGCGCACTCCACGGCGATGAGATCGAATGGCGCGGACTGCGATGGCAGCGCCGACACCGGCACGAACAGGCCGTCATCGCGCATGCGGCTCATGCCGCCTTGCTGCAGGATCTTGTGCGTTGTCGCCGACTCGTCGATGCGAACGGTGTGTTTGCCCACGGGGCCCCTTTCGCCGGGTCTATGGACAGACCTTCGGCGCGCCCTTGCTATCGGCTCAGAGCGGGCTCTGGGTTCAGCAGCTTTCCGGTCCGCGCGAGTTCTTGCTTCACGGCCTCGCGGATCTCGTCGATGTCGGTCGCAAACAGGCAGAGCCGCCGCATCGATGCAGGGCTGGGCGCGTGCTCGCGCGCTGGCTGGCAATCGCCGATGCCAAGGCTCATTGCGATCTCGCCGGCCGCATGCAGCAGCGCGGTGAGTTCGTCATCGCTCGCCGACGTCACGTCGTGGTGATCGCGCACGGCGCGGCGCAGTTCGTTTGGCAAACCCCAGGCTTCGCACACCGCAGCGCTCGCGGCCGCGTGGTCGATGCCGAAGAGCCGCCGTTCCACGTCGCTCGCGTCGGCCACGGGGTTCATCAGTTCTTCGGCGGCCTGCTGCAGCAAGTGCGGCTCGACCACCTGAAGGAGCGCCACGCGCCCGATGTCGTGCAGGATGCCCGCCGTAAACGCCGCCGCGGGTTGTCCGTAGCCGCAGCGCTCAGCGAGCGATTGGCATGCCGTCGCGCACGCGAGCGTGTGTTGCCACAGCTGCTGCGGGTTGGCGTAGTCGTTGTCCGGCAAGTTGCGGAAGTACGAGCCCGTGCAAGTCACGAGCACGAGCTTCACCAAGTTGCGCGCGCCGATGTAGGCCACTGCGTCGGAGACCGATTGGACTTCCTTCTGCAGGCCAAACAGCGACGAGTTGCACAGCTTGAGGATGCGCCCCGTCAGCGACGGGTCCGTGCGCACCACGGCGACCAGTTCGTCGAGCGAGTAGTCCGGCTCGCGAACGATCGTCAGCACGCGCGCTGCGACGTCGGGCAGCGGCGGCATCGACCGCAGCTGCCGCATGACTTGCACGAGAGTGCTCATGGATGGATGGCGAAGCGCCGTCCGTGCAGCGATCAGGCCGTCTGCAGTTGCACGCGATCGAGCTGCGCCTTGAGGCGCGCCATCACGTTGCTGTGGATCTGGCACACGCGCGATTCCGTCAGCTCCATGATCTCGCCGATCTCGCGCATCGTGAGGCCTTCGTAGTAGTACATCAGGATGATCAGGCGCTCTTTCTTCGTGAGGTTGCGCGTGATCGTGTCCAGCGCGTCGCGCGACTGGATGGTCTCGACCGGGTTCTCGCACTTCTTGTCCGCGAGGATCTCGATCTTCTCCATCTCCTTGTCGTCGTCGCCGTCATCCCACTTCTCCGACAGCGAGAAGATCGTGCGCGCGCTCGCTTCGTTCTGGTGGTCCTGCAGCTCCTCCATCGTGAGCCCCAGTTCCTTGGCGAGTTCGGCTTGGTTGGGCAGGCGGCCCAGCTGGCCCTCGAGCAGGCGCGTCGCGCGCTCCAGCTTGTGCGCCTTCAGGCGGACGAGGCGCGGGACCCAGTCCTGCGAACGGAGTTCGTCGAGGATCGAGCCGCGACTACGCGTCGTGCAGTCGGTCTTACACTTGATGCCGCGCGACAGGTCGAAGCCGTTGATCGCGTCCATCAGGCCGAACGTGCCAGCGCTCGTCAGGTCGTCGAGTTCGATCGACTTCGGCAGCGTCTGCAGTACGCGCTCCGCGATCATGCGGACGA
>JBEELK010000052.1:0-9052 GCA_041168165.1 Planctomycetota bacterium
CCGCGCGACGCGGCGCGATCGGCGTGCTGCTGATCCACACCAGAGCGTCGGCGGGCTATCCGTTCCAGGTGCAGCAAGCGAACCACGGCCGCGAGAACTTCTGGCTGCCGTTCGCGGACGGCGAAGCGACTCTGCCGATCCGGTCGTGGCTCACCGAAGCCGCAGCGAAGCAACTCAGCGCGCTCGGCGGCCACGACCTCGATCAGCTGCGCGCAAAGGCGGAGTCGCGCGAGTTCGCGCCTGTTCCGCTCGGCGTCACGGTGTCGCTCGCGGCGAAGAACACGGTGCGCGAGTTCAAGTCTGGCAACGTGCTCGCCATGCTGCCCGGCAGCGATCCGCAGCGCAGCGATGAGTGCGTCGTCGTGACGGCGCACTTCGATCACCTCGGCATCGGGCCCAAGAAGCGCGACGACGCGATCTACAACGGCGCGCTCGACAACGCGACTGGCGTCGCGGCGATGCTGGCGATCGCGCGCGTTTGCGCCGAGATGGAACCGCGGCCTGCGCGCTCGATCCTGTTCGCCGCAGTCACCGCCGAAGAGTCTGGGCTGCTCGGCAGTCTCTTTCTCGCGCGCAACCTGCCCATCGATCGCAAGAAGGCGATCGCGAACTTCAACATCGACGGCCTCGGCATCTGGGGCGAGACGCGCGACATCGAGTTCGTTGGCTACGGCAAGAGCAGCCTCACCGCGCTCGCCGAGCGCGTCGGCGACGCGATGGGCGTGCGCGTGTTGCCCGACTCCAACCCGGAGAACGGCGCCTTCTATCGCAGCGACCACCTCAACTTCGCGCGCATCGGCGTGCCTGCTGCGTACTTCAAGTCGGGCTCCGACTTCCTCGATCGCAAGGAAGACCGCAAGCGCATGAAGGCGAGCTACACCGCGACGCACTACCACCAGCCCGCGGACGAAGTCGCGGATTGGTGGAACTTCGACGCCGCCGCGAAGGACGCGCAGTTCGTTTTGGAATGCATGCTCGCGTGCTGCCAAGGCGACGCGCCAACCTGGACCAAGGGCGACGAGTTCGAGTCGCGGCGCTGACGCAGCGATCGCAACCATCGCCATCCATCCATGCCGCCCACCGACATCAACGCAGCATTAGCCACTCCCATCGCGCGCATCGCGTTGTGGACCATCGGCACGCTGCTCGTGCTCGTGCTGCTGCGCGAAGCGCGTCGCGTGCCGAAGTCGCTGCTCGCGCTCATGGCGAGCGCGTTCCTCGACATGGTCGGGCTGTTGATGATCGTGCCGCTGCTGCCGTTCTACGTGCAGAAGCACTGCGGCAGTGGCGTCGACATCCTCGGCTTCACGCTGAAGGAAGGACTGTTGTCGGGCATCGTCGTCTCGACGTTCACGGTGGCGCAGATGGCGACGTCGCCGATCTGGGGCCGGTTCTCCGATCGCCACGGCAGGAGGCCCGCACTCGTCATCGCGATGTTCGCGTCGGCGCTCGCGTATCTCGTGTTTGGCTTCGCGGACTCGCTGTGGCTGTTGATCCTGTCGCGCTTCGTGCAAGGCGCAGGCGGCGGCACAGTCGGCGTGATCCAGGCCTACGTCGCGGACAGCGTGCCGCCAGAACAACGAGCCCGCGCGCTCGGTTGGATCTCGGCGGCCACCAACCTCGGCGTAGCGCTTGGTCCCGTGATCGGCTCGCTCGCGGTGTCGCTCGGCAAGGTGCCGCTCACGAGCGACGGCGTGAATCCCCCGCTCGTCCTCGGCGAAGCCGCGCCCGGTCTCGTCGCCGCAGCGCTGTGCCTCGCCAACATGGCGTTCTCATGGCGTTGCCTTTCGGAGTCGAACGCGCAACGCAGCACGAAGCGAAGCGAAGTCAGCGCGAAGAGCGCGATGTGGGACGTGCTCCGCAAGGCGAGCCTGCCGAGTTCGCGCCTGATCCTGACCTACGCGATCGCGATCGGCGCGTTCCAAGGAATCACCGGCGTGCTCGCGTTGTTCTTGGGCGTCCGCTTCGGCGTCGACGAGACGACGATCGGCTGGTTCTACATGTACATCGGCGCGATCGCGGTGTTCACGCGCACGCTGGTGTTGGGTCGCCTGGTCGATCGCCTCGGCGAAGCGCGGCTATCGCGCATCGGCCTCGTCACGCTCGCGTGCGGCATTCTCGCGGTGCCGCTCGCGCAAGGCCTCGGCTCGCTCGCGATCGCAGTTGCGTTGTTGCCGCTCGGCACCGCGTTCACGTTCCCGTGCGTCACGTCGCTGCTGTCGCGCGTGATCCACAAGGACGATCGCGGGCTCTACATGGGACTGCAGCAGACCTATGGCGGCGCCGCGCGCATCATCGGTCCGCTGTTCTACGGCTTTGCGTTCGACCGCCTCGGCATCGAAGTGCCGTTCTACGTCGGCGCCGCGCTCGTGTTCGCGACGATCGCGCTCGGCAGAGGCCTCGCCCAAGCCGCCAAGCCGACAGCTGCGCATTGAGGCTCGGCGCACAGACGCGTAGCGTGCCGCGCCTTCTCGGAAGAACGCCATGCACTCGACCACTCGCCGCCCGTTTGCCGTCACGACGCTCGCCGCAATCCTCGCGCTCACAGCGCCGCTGTGCGCGCAGTCCATCCAAGTCGAAGGCATCGGCAAGACCGAGCCGCTTGCGATCGAGAACGCGCTGCTCGAAGCGATCCGCCAGACGGTCGGCGCGACCAACGAAGATCGCACGTCGAAGAAGCGCATGGAGCTGATGCACGCGAACGTGCACTGGGCGATCTCGGCGAGCAGCGAAGAGAACGAGCAGAAGGAACGCATCACGACCGCGACCAAGGGCGTGGTCGAGTCGTACTCGGTGACGAGCCGCCAGAAGGAAGACGACCAAGTCCGCGTGCGCATCGAGGCCAAGGTCGCGAAGTTCGATCCGAGCAAGGCGCGCCAAGAGCCGTTCTCCGTCGTCGTGCTGCCGATGCGCAGCGCGCAAGGCAGGCTGCGCATCATTCGCGATGGCAAGGGGACCGACGAGTCGCTCGACCTCGCGCCGCTCGCGCAGCAGATGCGCGCGCTTGCGAAGACGCAGCTCGTGCAGAGCGGCGTGTTCACTGTGCTCGATCGCGACGACCTTGCGCTCGCGGACCAAGAGTTGGCGCGCATCAAGCAAGGCGACTCCGCATCGAAGGACCTCGCGCGACTCCAGCAGCGCCTCGTCGCCGACTACCTGCTGCTCGGCGAGATCGTCGAGGCCGAAGCTCGCATCGACGCGCGTTCGATGAGCGTGCCCGGTTGGTCGGTGACCGGCGGCCATCAGTTCGCGCTGCGCTACACGGTGCTCGAAGTGCCGACTGGCAAGATCCTGCGCACTGGCGAGATCGAGAGTTCGATGCGCTCCGAGAAGCCCGAGCCGCGCGACGAAGCGCGCATCGACGTCGACCGCCTGTTCGCCGAGCTCGCGAGCCGCACGGCGCCGAACTTGGTCGACGGCTTCGTCGGCGATCTCGATCCGCTGATGGTCGCCAAGGTCAAAGAGCAGGACGGCAAGCGCACCGCGATCCTCACGCAAGGCGGCGCGCGCTTCGCGGTCGGCGATGTGTTTGAGGCTTACGAACTCGGCGAGGAGCTGACCCACCCCGCGACCGGCGCATCGCTCGGTCGCGAGGAGACCACCGTCGGCGAGATCCGCATCACGGACGCGAGCGCACGGCTCGCGAGCGGCGAAGTGACCACGGGCTCCGACAATGTCGCGCGCGGCGCGTTGGTGCGGCGCAAGGCGCCCGCGGGCGTTCGCGTTCGCTGACCGCTGCGGGCCGGCTTTGAAAAAAGTGGGTTTCTGCAACTAACCCAGACTGCGAGACACCTGGTTCCTGAAAGGCGAGTGCCGCGGAAATCTCTGCATGCACCGCCTTCCCAAACTGCGAGGAACCTATGACCACTCTCACAAGCCTGACCTTCTTGCTGCGAAATGCAGCGTCTTACGCCGCGCCTATGGTGATGGCGCTCGCTCTCGCTCCTGATTGCGACGCCCAAATCACCGGCCAGCTCTCGACTCAGCCTTCAACCAGCTCGCCGATGACCATCGCGCGGGCTATCTCCGAGCTCGGCGATGTCTTCCGGGCACCTGGGGTCCCAGAGGGGATGACGGGATCGGGCGCGCTCTACTGCGCCAGCTACTCGCGGAAGTACGCGGATGCGGCCGCGATCGCGAATGCAGCCGCCGCCGAGGCAAGGCGTGCAGCTCAAGCCGATGCGAACTCGCTGCCTGGAGCCGGCAACGCTACCTATCTCGCGCTGGTCGAACTCGGACGTGGCTTCACTGCTGTCTCCCGGGACTTTGCCGACGGCGACATTGATCGCCCTGCCAACTTCTCGATTTGCGCGAGCGGCTTCACGCAGCTTTCGATGGTTCTGCCGCTGCTGCACTCCAACCTGGCAACTGCTTCAACCCAAATGCAGGACATTGCGGGGGCCTTCAACACAGCAGCAGCATCCCAACCCACGACCATCGAACTCTCCGAAGACATCATCACACTCGGCATCCTACTGCTGAAGAAGATCGCGGACCTGCCGCGCGAGTTGGATCCGGAAGCGCTTGAGTTTCCGACCCCGCTTCCGATGGATTGCCCAACCGGATGGGTCATGGACTGCACGATCTACCGGACGCTCACCTACAGCATCATCTCGCTGCAACCTTGGGAGCCCGCCGGCTGGACCACTCCCTGCTTGTGGCTTCGCGGGTATGCAGTCCAAGAGTGCGTGATCGAGAAGTGCATCTGCTACTGCTACCCGTCGGAGATCCACCGCTTCTTCGGCATCGGCGGCATTAGGCACAGCAAGACGCTGCGCAACCTGGGATGCACGACAGTCTCCATTGAGATTGAATGGGAATGGGAGTGCGGAGGCCCGCCACCCGCAAATCCGCCTGCTGCTCCCACGACGAGGACGGAGGTTGAAGGTCGTCGCGGCTGCCGCTGAAGGGGAGGAGTAGAGGAGCGCCGCTTCGTGCCGCGCTCCCTTCTTTTGGTGCACCTAGGTGCGAACTCGCGGTTGATGCCGTCAGTCCCCGGCAAGCCTGCTGAGCGACGAACCGCACTCGCACGCGAGCAGTCGCGGCATAGCATGCGCCGCATGCACGCCGTGAAGTCCGCGCCACTCCTGCTCGCCGCGATCCTCGCTTCTGCCTGCGCTGCGCCGCGTGCGTCGGAGCAAGCGAAAGGCTCGCTGCCCGTCGCGATTGCGACGTGGCCGTTCGGCAAGGTCGGCACCGACCGCGCGATGCAAGAACTGCGAGCCGGCGCATCGCCGCTCGACGCCGTCGAACAAGGCGTGCGCGCCGTCGAGAAGCTCTCGCCGGATGGCTCCGTCGGTCTCGGCGGTCGGCCCAACGCTGCGGGCTACGTGCAACTCGACGCGTGCATCATGGACGGCAAGACGTGCGGCGCCGGCAGCGTCGCGGGACTCGAAGGCATCGTGCATCCGATCAGCGCCGCGCGGCGCGTGATGGAAGACACGAAGCATGTGATGCTCGTCGGCGAAGGCGCGCGGTGGTTTGCGCTGTCGAAGGGACTCGAGACCGTCGACGTGAGCGCGCTCGATGCGCAGAAGAAGGCGTGGCAAGAGAAGGCGACGAGCGCGAAGGAGCCATCGGGCCACGACACCGTCACGTTGCTCGCGCTCGCGCAGAACGGCGATCTCGCGGGCGGCTGCTCGACGAGCGGCATGGCCGACAAGCTGCCGGGCCGCGTCGGCGATTCGCCGATCCTCGGCGCCGGTCTCTACGTCGACAATGAAGTCGGCGCCGCGGGCGCCACAGGCGTCGGCGAGAACGTGATGCGCCACTGCACGACCTACGCGATCGTCGAGCGCATGCGGCAAGGCATGGACCCGCAGACGGCTTGCGAAGAGACGCTGCACGCAATCGCCAAGAAGGACCCGCGCGGCTACCGGCTGAACTTCTGCGTGCTCGCCGTCGACAAGCAAGGCCGCGTCGGCGCGGCGACGACGGATGAGCCGTTCCCGTATGCGGTGACGACCGCGACTGGCAGCGAAGTGCGCACTGCGCAGCCGATCCGCGCTCGCTGATCGCAGAAGCCGCGCGCGCGCCGTTCAGCGAGCAGGCTGCGACGGTGCGCCAACGTACATGCGGCGCGGCAGCAGCTTCTCGTTCTTCATCACGACGCTGTGGCCTTCGAGGATGCAGCCCTCGCCGAACGTCGCGCCGTAGAGGATCACTGAGCCTCTGCGCAACGTGACGCGCGGGCCAACCTTGACGTGGTCGAGCTTGAGCACGCGATCTTCGAAGCTGTGCGCTTGGAACATCGTGTCGACCGTCGCGTCGTCGCCGATCGCGAGCATGTCGGGATCGACGACCTGCGCGAAGCCGTTGCCGAGCACAACGCGCTTGCCGACCTTGACGCCCATCGCGCGCAGATACCACGCCATCCACAACGTGCCCGACAACCTCGTCAGCGCCTGCCGCGTGAGGAACTCCCACGCGACGTAGACGAAGTCCCATCGGCTGCACCAGCAGCTCCACAGCGCGTGCGTCCCTGGGCGCATCTGCCCGAGCAACGCCCACTTGATCGCGATCACGAGGACCGCGAGTCCCCACGCAAATCCGAGTGACGCGAGCGGCGCGGCCCACAGCCACAGCATCGGATCCGATGCGGACCACGGCGCGAGTTGCTCCGCCCACCACACGAACGCGACCGCAGGCGCAAGCGGCACCGAGAAGCGCAGCGCTTCCCAGAACACGCGGTTGGCAACGCGCACGACGCGCGGCGTCATCGTGACCGAGTCATCCGCCTTGATCACTTCGCGCTGCGGCAGCTGGAAGCTCGGATGCCCGAACCACGACGTGCCCTTCGTCATGCGCACGGGATCCGCGACCGTCGCGACGCCGAGCAGGATGCCACCATCCATCTGCACGCCTTGCGGCACCACGACGTGGTTGCCCAAGAACGTGCCATCGCCGAGTCGGAACGGCCGCGCCTCGACCGTGCCGCGATCGATGCGCGGACCGCCGAGGTAGATGCCGTCGGCCAAGAAGCAGCGATTGCCGATCTGCACGTGCTCCGGCAGCACATCGAGGATCGTGCTGATCTCCGCCTTCTCGCCGATGCGCGCGCCAGCGAGCCGCAGCCACATTGGCCAGAACAGCGTGCCCGCGAGCCAGAAGCCCGCGAGGTCGACCGAGTGCGTGCGCATCTGCGTGAGCAGATGAAGCGCGCTGTGCGTGCGCATCACGCCAGCCGGGACCTTGGGCATCACGCGCATCACCAGCGCTTGCAGCGTCAGCGACACGACGATGGCGAGCGCAATCGTGAGCGCGAAGAGCCCAAACGAGCCGGCTCCGACCGTCGGATCCTCTAGCCACGACTGCAGTCCTTCGGCATCCCCGGCGATATGCAGCAACGCGCCCGTCGTGAACAACAACGGCAACAACCCAGCCCACGCCGCGACGAAGCGCAGCGCGAGCAAGGTCGCCGAGTACGCGAACGGCGACATGCGCGCCCCGCCGCAGGTGATCTCAGGTGTCGGCGCAACGAGGCCCACCTTCTTGGCCGGCACGCCCTCCCACCGTTCGCCGGCGGGCACGTGGCAGGCTTCGGTCACGATCGACAACGCGGTGATGCACGATCCATCGCCAAGGCTCGCGTTGCCATCGAGGCTCGCGCGCACTTCGAGCGTGGAGCCGTTGCCCATGCGCACGGGCGCGAGCACGACGCAGCCATCGTCGTACTCGCACATGCCGAGCGAACTCTCCTGGCCCAGCGACGCATCGTCGCCGATGTCGATCAGGTCCCAACCGCCGCTGAGGAAGTCGACGCCGCGATGCAGATGCACGCGACGACCGATGCGCGCGCCGAGGCAACGCAGCGCCCAGATCTGCAGGCCCGTGCCGTGGATCGCGTTCCATGGCACGTGGCGCGCGCAGCGCAGCACGATCCAGTGGCGCAGATACCACATCCCGTAGACGGGATGGCGACCCGCGACGTAGCGACCGACGAGGATCTTCTTGGCGACGACCGCGAACGCGAGCGACGGCAAGATCCACAGCAACTGCGCTGCGGCTGCGATCGGGACCACGCTCAGAGCAAACGTCCACGGACCTAGTTGCTCGATGAGCCAGGGTGCCGCGAGGAACACCGCTGCGTAGCCCATCGCCGCTGCGCCGACCACTTCGCCAAGCAGCCATGCGGTCTGCACTGCGGTGCAAAGCAGCGGCCGTCGACCCTGCAGCACAGGCATCTCGCGCTCTGGCGGCAAGCCAGCGCTCGCCGTCGCGGCGCGCGCAGCGAGCGCTTCGACCGTGCGCGCCTCGTACAGATCCCGAACAGCGAGGCCGTCGGTACGCGCATCGTCGCGCAGCAGCGAGATCGCAACCGCTGCGCGCAGCGAGTTGCCGCCGATCTCAAAGAAGTCAACGTCGGCGGGCACGCGCGGGCGACCGAGCGCCTTCTGCCATGCGCCGGCAACGAGCAGCTCGAGTTCGCCGTGCGGATCGCGGCCCTGGAGCGGCGCATTCGCGGAGACATCGACCTTGGGCAACGCGCGACGATCGAGCTTGCCGCCGACGGACGTGGGCAGCTGCGCGATCGACGCGAAGACCTCGGGCACCATGTGCGAAGGCACATCGCGGCGCAGTTGCGCGCGAATGCGATCGAAGTCCGGCTGCGCGCCGTTGGCTGCTGCAACCACGAACGCGACCAACGTCTCGCCCGCTTGCACCGTGCACGCCGCGGCGCGAACTCCTTCCATCGCCGCGATGCGCGACTCAATCTCGCCGAGTTCGACGCGATGCCCGCGCAGCTTGACCTGCGCATCGAGACGGCCGTCGTAGACGAGCGCGCCATCCGCAGCGCGGCGCACGCGATCGCCGGTGCGGTAGATGCGGCCGTGGAGCGCGTGCTGCACGAACTTCTCGCGGGTCAACTCGTCGCGACCGAGGTAGCCGCGCGCGAGCGATGCGCCACTGATGCACAGCTCGCCCCACTCTCCGAACGCCACGTCGTTGAGGTCTTCGTCGAGCACATGCGCGCGACTGCCCGGCACCGCATCGCCGATCGTGACCGGCTGGCCGGGACGCACTTCGGCGCGCGTGACGGTGACCGTGCACT
>JBEELK010000053.1:0-36126 GCA_041168165.1 Planctomycetota bacterium
GTCTTCGCGTGATTGGCCGACAGGTTGGCTCGTCGGTGCGTCAGTTCTTGCAGGCTGCGGGCTCCGTGATCCTCGTCGCGACGATCGTGGTGTGGGCGCTCAGTTGGTTCCCGCGCGATGAACGCATCCTCGCGGAGCATCGCGCTCGCCTCGATGCGGTGCCCGCGGGCGCAGCGCACGATGATGAGCGCGCGCGCATCGAGAACGAGCAACGCGCCGCGTTGTTTGAAGCGAGTTGGCTCGCGTCGATCGGGAAGGCGGTGCAGCCCGCGTTTGCGCCGATGGGCTTCGATTGGCGGCACACGGTGTCGGTGCTCGCTGCGTTCCCGGCGCGCGAACTCGTCGTGCCGACGCTTGCGGTGTTGCATCGACTCGGCGATGTCGAGGCCGACCCGGACGCGCCGGACCAAGGCCTCACGGCGGCGTTGCGCGACCAAAAGGGCCCCGACGGCAAGCCCGCGATGGATGCGCTCGTTGCGCTCGCGATGATGGTGTTCTTCGCGCTCTGCAGTCAGTGCTCGTCGACACTTGCGGCGATTCGGCGCGAGACGCATTCGTGGAAGTGGCCCGCGTTCACGTTCGCCTACATGACGACCGTCGCGTGGGTTGCCGCCGTGGCGGTCTACCAAGTCGGGTCGCTGCTGCGCTGATCGCGCGCTTTTGGACCGGGCTCGCTTGCCCGCGCCAAATGCGACTTGGTGCGCAAGGCTCGGATTGCCGCCATCGCGGCCTCGACCGCTAGGATGGGAACATGGCGCTCGAAACGATCACGCGGCAATTCGTTGGTCCGCTCGGCAAGCTCGCGTTCGCGGGGCCCGTCGCCTGCGTCTACCACCCGCTCGAATACGCGTGGGACGTGCATCGTCAGTGGCTCGAGCGCTATGGGCACGGTCGCAAGGAGGCGCTGTTCGTCGGCATGAACCCGGGCCCGTTTGGCATGGTGCAGACCGGCGTTCCGTTTGGCGAAGTAGAGGCCGTGCGCAGCTTTCTTGGATTGCGCGGCGACGTGAAACGGCCTGCCCACGAGCATCCCGACCGCCCGGTGCTCGGCTTTGCGTGCGAACGCAGCGAGATCAGCGGCAAGCGACTGTGGGGTTGGGCGGCGCATCGCTTCGTGACGCCGGGCCGGTTCTTCCGCCGCTTCTTCGTGCACAACTACTGCCCGCTTGCGTTCGTCGCGGACAGCGGCGCCAACCTCACGCCGGACAAGCTGCCGAGCAAGGCGACGCAGGAGCTGTATCGCCTGTGCGATCGACTGCTCGCGCAGACGGTCGAAGCGCTCCGACCAAGCCTCGTGATCGGCGTGGGCGCATTCGCGGAACAGCAGGCCAAGCGTGTGATCGGCGAGGGCAAAGGCGTGCGCTTTGGCCGCATTCCGCATCCGAGCCCCGCGAGCCCGCTTGCGAACCGCGGTTGGGAGCCGCTGGTGGACGCCGCGCTGTCGGATATGGGCGTCGCGATCTGACGCCGGGCTCCTACACTGCGCCGCCCCTTCGCCGCGCACCAAAGCCCCGTGTCCTACCCTCAGGTCGTCCGCGTCTACTGCACTTACCAGGATCCTGACTACGAGAGCCCGTGGCAGAGCCTTGCGCCGCGCGGCAGCACGGGATCGGGCGTGATCATCGGCAAGAACCGCGTGCTCACGGGCGCGCACGTCGTCGCGAACGCGACGTTCTTGCAGGTGCAGAAGCCGAGCGATCCGGACAAGGTCGTCGCCAAGATCCTCGCGATCTCGCACGACAGCGATCTCGCGTTGCTAGAAGTCGAGGACCCGTCGTTCACGCGCGGCGTGCGCCCCGCGCAGATCGGCGACTTGCCGCGTTTGCGCGACCAAGTGGCGGTCGCGGGCTATCCGGTCGGCGGCGACGAAGTGTCGATCACCGAAGGCGTCGTGTCGCGCATCGAGGTGCAGCGCTACGAGCACAGCCAACGCCATCTGCTCGCCGTGACGGTCGACGCCGCGATCAACGAAGGCAACAGCGGCGGCCCGGTGTTCAACAAGGGCAAGGTCGTCGGCATCGCGTTCCAAGCGCTGCCCGACGCGGAGAACATCGGCGAGATGGTGCCGGCTCCGCTGATCCGCCGCTTCCTCGACGGCGTGGCGGAGAAGCGCGCGCCCGATGTTCCTGGTCTCGGCATCAGCACGCAGAACCTCGAGAACCCCGCGCTGCGCAAGTGGCTCGGGATGACGGCGTCGGAGAGCGGCATCCTCGTCACTGCGGTGCAGTTCGGCACGACGGCGTGGTCCAAGCTGCAGAAGGGCGACGTGCTGCTCGAACTCGACGGCATGCGTATCGCCAACAACGGCACCGTGCGCTACCGAGGTCGCTTCCGTTGCCAGTTCGACGTCGTAGTCGGTGAGCACTTCGTCGGCGATCGCATCGCGGCGCGCATCCTGCGCAATGGCAAGCGGCTCACTGTCCCGATGGACATGGCCAAGATGGCCTACCTCGTGCCGCGCTACGAGTACGACAAGAAGCCGAGTTGGTTCACGTTCGGCGGCTTGGTGTTCCAGCGGCTCAACGCGGAGTATCTGCGCATCTGGGGCGAGAACTGGTGGGAGAAGGCGCCGAAGGAGTTCCTGCACTTCTACTACCAAGGCGAGCGCATCGAAGAACGACAGGAAGTCGTCGTGATGGCGCAGGTGCTCGCTGACGAGATCAACGTCGGCTACGAGAACTTCCAGAACGACGCGGTGGTGGAGGCCAACGGGCGCAAGGTCCGCGACCTGCGCGATCTCCTTGCGGTCATCGACAGCTCGCTCGAAGCGGTGGTGATGAAGACGAGCAGCGGCGGCACCGTCATGCTCGACGCGCGCGCGGCGCGGCAAGCGAAGGAACGCATCCACAAGCAGTATCGAGTGCCCGCGGATCGGTCCGACGACCTGCGCTGAGCCTCGCGCTCAGCGAGCCGCGGCGGCGAGCGGAGTCGTTTCCGAGCCGCCTGCGGGCGCGGCGCGCCGCACCGCTTCGATCATTCGCTGCGCGCGCTTTTGGATCGCCGCGAAGTTGCCGTTCTCGATGTCGATCGGATCGAACAGCGACGCGACGAAGCCCACGCCAAAGCTGCCGGCAGCAAACCACTGCGCAACGTTGTCTTCCGTGACGCCGCTGGTCGGGAAGATGCGCAAGAACGGCATCGGTCCGAGCACGGCCTTCACGAATGCGGGGCCGTTGGCGGGCGCGGGGAACAGCTTGACGAGGTCGGCGCCGCTGCGATGGGCCTGCAGCATCTCGGTCGGCGTGTAGGTGCCAGGGATCGAGACGATGTCGTGCTGGCGGCAGAACGCGATCACTTGCGGATCGCAGACCGGCGACACCATGAACTTCGCGCCCGCGATGCGCGCCTGCTTGGCTTGCTCGACGGTGAGCACGGTGCCTGCGCCGACGGTCAGTTCCTTGTTCTTGCAGAGCGCTTCGACGTGCTGCAGGCAGTCGGGCGTCGTCATCGTGACTTCGACGACGCGGAAGCCGCCATCGATCGCGGCGTCGAGCGCAGGGCGCACCGCGCGTGCGTTCTCGGTCCGCAGGATCGCGGAGAAACGGTGCTGGGTGAGGGCTGCGAGAACGGCTGCGCGGTTGGTAGTCACGTGGTGGCCTCCCTGTGGCACTTGATGGCGCGAGGGAGCATAGGAACGCATCGCGACGCTGCGAGCATTCTGTTCGGTGCATCTGCCCCTATCGGCGTATGCCATTCCTCCCGATGCGTCCGGTAGCGTCGGCTCTTGCCCGTGGAAGGACTCACACGCCTTTGCGCTGCTGCGGCGTTTCCGCAGCACAGGAAGGCCCCGCGGGCAGGAGATTGGATTCCATGAGACTCACTTGCCCTGCCGTTGGCGCTGTCGCCATTGCCTCGTTCGCGCTGCTCACCACCGCAGCTTCGGCTCAGACGTTCACGAAGACGCTCGCGTTTTCGCGCTTCGCAGACTTCCCCAACATCAAGGAAGTCACGCTCACCTACGACATGTCGCTCGGCACGACAACGCTGACGACGCCGGCTTGGGTCGCGCACACGCCGGGTGCGGATGGCATCCTGTTTGCGCCAGACGGCGATCTCATCATCGGCGGCCAAGGCAACGCGGTCTACAAGGTCGACTACCCGAACTTCACCTACACGGGCGTCACGGCTGGCGGCGTCAACTCGTTCCACGTGATGCTCGATCCGCGCGGCGACAAGGTGTGGACCGCGGGCAACCTCGGCGAACTTGCGTCGGTGCCGCTCAACCCGTTTGCCAACGGCACGGCGAGGCCGCTGACGGGCGATGACCAGGAGATCACGCACATCGTGTTCGCGGGCGGCCAAGCCTGGTACACGGCGAGCCTGCCGACCGGCAACGGCAACTTCGGTCGCATCGACCTCACGACGGGCGTCACGACGCGCCTGTTCACCGACGTGCCGTGGGCGCACGGCGCCTGCTACGACTGCTACACCGGCGACGTGATGGTGTTCGCCAACGACCGCATCGCGCAGTTTGACCCGACGACGCAGACCGTGGTGTCGCAACTCAACCTCGCGCCGCTCGGCCAGTGGATCAACATGGACCAGGGCACTTCGGATGGCGTAGGGCACATCTACGTCGCGAGCAACACGGGCTACATCGTCTTCGTCGACATGACGATCTCGGGCCTCGTCGGCTCGCCGGACTTCGTCGACGCGCCATTCTGCGACACGTTCTTGGATGACCTCGCGCCCGACTGCGGCCTGGGTGGTCGTCCGAATTGCCCGCGCTCGCAGGGCTACTGGAAGACGCACGGCGTGCGCTGGCCGGTCGCGACGCTGACTATGGGCTGCCAGAACTACACGAAGGCGGAGTCGCTCACTTTGATCGCGACGCCGGTTCGCGGCGATGCGAGCCTGACGCTGGTCAAGCAACTGATCGCGGCAAAGCTCAACGTTGCCAACAACGCGTACGAGTGGCCGTCGGCTGTCGCCGCCATCGAACAGGCCGACGCGCTGCTCTGCGGCTACGCAGGGCGGTTGCCACTCGGCGTGGGAAGCAACACCGCTGCTGGCCGTCAGATGACGCGCCTTGCGCAGATTCTGGAGAGCTTCAACCTCGGCGCGATGTCGCCGCAGTGCGCGGGCACTTCGACGAGCGTTGGATCGGACCGCTGAGGTTCGCTCGATCCCTTCGCGCTAGCGGTTGTTCTCGGGGCGGCCCTGGATCCAGGTGCGGCCCCGGATCGGCGCGAGCCGTTGTTGCGCGCGCAACACGAGCGCGGCGTCTCTACTCGCGAGCGCTGCGTGAACCGAGCCTTCGAGTTCGCGGACGTTGGTCGCGCCACACAACGTGGTGGCTGGCCCCGACACTCGCGCGGAGTGGGTGAACGCCAACTCCGCCAACTCGCTGCCGTCGCTCGCAAACGCAGCCGCGGTCTCGGCGCAGACCCGCTTCGTCTCCGCGTCCGCGGGATGCCACGCCTGTGGCCCGCGGCTCGACAACAACCCCATCGACGTGGGGGATCCGTTGACGACGCCGATGCCCTTGCTCTCGCACTCGGGCATCAGCTCCTCGAGCGAATCGTCGAACAGCGTCGCGTGGCAGTAGGACAGGATCGCATCGATCGGCGTCCCCTGCGCAATCGCTCGGCGGAAGATTGCGAGCGGCAAGCCCGTGATCCCGATCGCGAGTGCCTTGCCTTGCGCCTTGAGCTTTTGCAGCGCACGCACGCTTTCGTCGAGGATGCGCGAAAGGTCGCCAAACTCGACGTCGTGCAAGAACAGCACGTCGACGTGGTCGGTCTGCAGTCGCCGCAGGCTTTCTTCGCAGCTCTGCTCGATGCGCGATGGCGAGAAGTCGAACTCGTCGGGGCCGTAGCGGCCGCACTTCGTCATCACGACGATCTCGTCGCGCGGCAGCTGGGCGATCGCCTTGCCGAGAACGGTCTCGCTGCGCGTCTTGCCGTAGTACGGCGAGGTGTCGAACGTCGTGATGCCGAGTTCGAATGCGCGCAGCGCCACGCCGACGCTCGACTGTTCGTCGGTGTCGCCGTAGACGCCGCCGAGCCCGGCGCAGCCGAGGCTCAGCGAACTGACGTCGATGCCGGTCTTGCCGAGCGGCCGCGTTGCGATCGAGCTCACTGGAGCCCGCGGCGGATCAGCAGCGCCTTGGTGTCGAGCGCGCGGCCTTGGAACTCAGCGAACATCAACATCGGGTCCGTCGTGAAGCCGCGGCTCAGGATCGCGCTGCGATAGCGCATGCCGCTCTGCTCGGTGATCCCGCCGTCCTGCATGACCTTCGCGAACGAGTCCGCGGCGAGCGCTTCGCTCCACATGTAGGCGTAGTAGCCAGCGGAGTAGCCACCCGACCAGATGTGCGCGAAGTAGGGCGTGCGGTAGCGCGGCGGAACGAGCGAGTGCGCGACCTTGGCCTTCTCCAGCGCGGACTTCTCGAATGCGAGCGGGTCGGCGATGGTCTCGCCCGCGGGCAGCGTGTGCCACGCGAGGTCGAGCAACGCAGCGGCGACGTATTCGAGCGACGCGAAGCCTTGGCCGAACGTGCGCGAGCGGCGGATCTTCTCGACGAGCTCCTTCGGCATCGGCTCCTTCGTCTTCCAGTGCACGGCCGAACGCGCGAGCACTGCAGGATCGAACGCGAAGTCCTCGTGGAACTGCGACGGATACTCGACGAAGTCGCGCGGCACGCTCGTGCCCGAGAGCAGCGGGTAGCGCACCGTGCTGAACAAGCCGTGTACGCCGTGGCCAAACTCGTGGTAGAGCGTCGTCAGCTCATCCGAGCTCAACAGCGTCGGCTGGCCGTCGCCGGGCTTCTGGATGTTCATCACGTTGACGACGACCGGCAGCTGCGTCAGCAGCGACGTCTGGTCGACGAACGAGTCCATCCATGCGCCGCCGCGCTTGCCTTGGCGCGCGTAGTAGTCGGCGTAGAACAGGCCGACCGACGTGCCGTCCTTGTTCTTCATCTCGTAGACCTTCACGTCGTTGTGGTAGACGGGCAGGTCCGTGCGGCGATGCATCGTGACGCCGTAGAGGCGCTCGGCGACGTGGAACAAGCCGTCGTGCAGCACTCGGTCGAGTTCGAAGTAGTTGCGGACTTCGGCTTCGTCGAGGTCGTACTGCGCCTTGCGCACCTGCTCTTGCACGAAGGACCAATCCCACGGCTCGAGCTTCTGTCCCGGCGCCGTGACTTGGAAGTGCTCGCGCAATTGCCGCGCTTCGTCTTCGGCCTTCTTGACGATCGCGGCAGCCATGCTGTCGAGCATCGAGCGCACGGCTTCTGGCGTCTTCGCCATCTGGTCGTCGAGCACGTAGGCCGCGTGGCTCGCGAAGCCAAACAGCTTGGCGCGCTCGGCGCGCAGCGCAGCGATCTTGGCGCACATCGCGCGCGTGTCGTGTTCGCCGCCGCGGCTGCAGCGGTCCATCGACGCGCGGAACACGCGCTCGCGCGTGCTGCGGTCGCTGAGCTGCGACAGGATGCCCTGCGAAGTCGGCAGCTGCAGCGTGAGCAGATACTTGCCGTTCTTGCCTTGCGCCGTCGCCGCCGCCGCGGCCGCGGAGATCGACGCGTCGTCGAGGCCCGCGAGTTGCGCCTTGTCGTCGACGACAACCGCCGACGCGGCCGTGTCCGCGAGCAGCATCTCCTGGAACTTGGTCGTCAGCGTCGACAGCTCTTCGTTGATCGCGCGCAGGCGCTCTTGCGACTTGGCGTCGAGCTTGGCGCCGCCGCGCACGAAGTCGGTGCGGTAGCGTTCCGTTACGCGCCGCTGCTCTGCATCGAGCGACTCGCGTTGCGCATAGACCGCTTCGATGCGCGCGAACAACTTCGCGTCGAGCCGAATCGCGTCCGCGTGGCGCGCGAGCAGCGGAGCGACCGCGGCCTGGATCTCCTGGATCGACTTGTTGGTCGTCGACTCGGTGAGGTTGAAGAACACCTTGCTGGCGCGCGTCAGCAGCGCGCCGCTGCGCTCCATCGCCTCAATCGTGTTGGCGAACGTCGGCGCGTCCTTGCTCTCGGCGATCGCGCGCACTTCGGCGATTTGCTCCTGCATGCCGCGCAGCAGGGCTGGCTGGTAGTGCTCGTCCTTCACCTTGTCGAACTCCGGCGCCAAGAACGGCAGCGAGCTCGCGCGGAAGAACGGGTTATTGGCGTCCTGGGAGGCGGGGGTGGCAGCGCCCTGTGCAGTCAGCATGGCGGGTAGCAAGCAGAGGCCAAGGATGGCGGAGAGGAGTTGGCGGAAGGTCGTCCGGTGGCGGTGGCCGTTGCCCATCGCTATCGTGCTCGCCCTTCCGTTTGCCAAAGCCTCTTCGCCGATGTCCAAGAACGACCTCGAAATCGCCCGTTCCGTCCCGCTCCGTCCGCTGACCGAAGTTGCCCGCGTGATGGGGCTCGGAGTGGACGACTTGGAGCCGTATGGCAACACCAAGGCCAAGGTGAAGTTGGATCTCCTGAACCAGGAGCCGGCGCGAAAGCAGGGCAAGTACATCGTGGTCACGGCGATCACACCGACGCCGCTCGGCGAGGGCAAGACTGTGCACACGGTCGGCATCAGCCAAGCGCTCAATCGCATCGGCAAGCGCGCATGCTGCGTGATCCGCCAGCCCTCGATGGGCCCGGTGTTCGGCATCAAGGGCGGCGCGGCCGGCGGCGGCTGGTCGCAGGTCGTTCCGCCGGAGGAGCTCAACCTGCACCTCACGGGCGACTTCCACGCGGTCACGGCGGCGCACAACCTCTGCGCTGCGTTCCTCGACGCGCACTTGTTCCACGGCAACGAACTGCAACTCGACCTGGACCAGATCACGTGGCGTCGCGTGCTCGACATGAATGACCGCGCGCTGCGCGAGGTCGAAGTCGCGCACGGCGGCGACAAGAACGGCACGCCGCGCAAGACCGGCTTCGACATCACGTCGGCGAGCGAGATCATGGCGATCCTCGGCCTCTCGACGGACATCCACGACTTGCGCAAGCGCCTCGGCGAGATCGTGGTGGGCTACAAGCACGACGGCACGCCGGTCACCGCGGAAGACCTCAAGGCCGCTGGCGCGATGACCGCGATCCTCAAGGACGCGCTCAAGCCGACGCTGATGCAGACGCTCGAAGGCACGCCGGCGCTCGTGCACACAGGCCCGTTCGCCAACATCGCGCACGGCAACAGCTCGATCGTCGCGGACCGCATTGCGCTGCGCCTGCTCGACTACGTCGTGACTGAGGCCGGTTTCGGCGCGGACATGGGCGCCGAGAAGTTCTTCGACATCAAGTGCCGCGCGTCGGGTTTGAAGCCGGACGCCGCGCTGCTCGTCGCGACCGTTCGCGCGCTCAAGATGCACAGCGGCCGCTTCGAGATCAAAGCGGGCAAGCCGCTGCCGGAAGGCCTCACGAAGGAGGACCTCGACGCGCTCGCGGAAGGCATGGGCAATCTGCAGAAGCAGATCGAGAACGTGCGCCTGTTCGGCATTCCGGTCGTCGTTGCGATCAACCGGTTCCCGGGCGACACCGACGCCGAGATCGAAGCGGTGAAGCAGGCTGCGATCGAAGCCGGCGCATCCGATGCGCACGTGTCGACGCTGTTCTCGGACGGCGGCAAGGGTGGCGAGGCACTGGCGCACGCGCTGGTCGCCGCATGCGAGGAGCCGAGCTCGTTCCGGTTGCTCTATCCCGATTCGCTGACGCTCAAGGAGAAGATCGAGACGCTCGCGACGAAGATCTACGGCGCCGATGGCGTCGACTACGAGCCTGCGGCCGAGAAGGCGCTCGCGCAGTTCGAAGAGCGCGGCTTCGGCAAGTTCCCGATCTGCATGGCGAAGACGCAGTATTCGCTGTCGCACGATCCGCAAAAGAAGGGGCGGCCCACGGGCTATCGCTTCGTCGTGCGCGATGCGCGCGTGTCGGTCGGCGCTGGCTTCGTCTATCCGCTCGCTGGCGAGATCATGACGATGCCTGGCCTCGGCAAAGCGCCGGGCGGCCACGGCATCGACATCGACAAGAACGGCAACGTCATCGGGATGCTGTGAGCCGAGGAGGCTCTTTGCGATGAAGCCCACCGAGTGGATTTGGCGCGATGGCGCGCTCGTGAAGTGGAACGACGCGACCGTTCATGTGAGCGCGCATGCGCTGCACTACGGAAGCTCGGTGTTCGAAGGCATCCGCGCCTACGCGACCAAGCAAGGCGTGCAGTTCTTCCGGTTGCATGACCACGTCGTGCGCCTCGTCGACTCGGCTCGCGTCTACAGCATGCCGCTCGTCTACGACGTCGCGGCGCTCGAGCGCGCGTGCAAGGATGTCGTGCGGGCCAACAAGCTGCCGCATGCCTACGTGCGGCCGCTCGTGTTCCGCGGCGCGGGGCCGCTCACGCTCGATCCGACCAGTTCGCCGGTCGAGACTGTCGTTCTCGCGTGGGAGTGGGGCCACTACCTCGCCGCGCCGGACACCGCGATCGACGTCAAGATCTCGTCGTGGCGTCGCGTGGCGATGGGCACGTTGCCTGCGCTCGCGAAGGCGGGCGGCAACTACCTGTCGAGCCAACTGATCCGCCTCGAAGCGAAGCGCGATGGCTACGTCGACGGCATTGCGCTGTCGACCGATGGCGGGCTGTCCGAGGCATCGGGCGCCAACTTGTTCCTCGTGCGCAATGGCGTCGTGCACACGCCGGACGTCGGCAGCTCGATCCTGCTCGGCATCACGCGCGACACGATGATCTGCCTCTTGCGCGACATGGGCATCGAAGTGCGCGAAGGCCGCTTGCCGCGCGAGTTGCTGCACATGGCGGATGAAGCGTTCCTCACCGGCACTGCGGCTGAGATCACGGGCATTCGCTCCGTCGATCGCATCCAGGTCGGCGATGGCAAGGTTGGCCCAATCACGCGCGCGCTGCAGAAGGCGTTCTACGGCCTGTTCGACGGCAGCACGCAAGATCGGCACGGCTGGCTGGATCCGGTGGGCGCGTAACGCGCGCAAGTCACGTGGCTAGCGAGGACCTCACGATCGGCGCCGAGGAGCGCGAAGGGCGCATTCGCCTCGTGCTCCAGGGTCGATTGACCCTCGCGGAGGGCGATGCGTTCTGGTCGCACATGCGCACCGTCCAAGCTGCGCGCGTGGATGAGCTCGACGTCGCGGGGCTCCGTTCGCTCGACGGCGGCGGCGCCGCATTGTTGCTCGCGGCCGCGGCGCGCATGGAGCGCTCGGGCTCGCTGCCTCCGATCGTCGGAGCCACGGGCGATGTCGCCAAGTTGCTCGATCTCTATCGCTGCGCCGATGGCAAGCAGTGCCTATCCGCGGAAGAGCGCAGCAAGTCGTTCCTCGCGGAGATCGGCGACAGCGCCTACGACGTTTGGCGGCAGGTGCGCGACATCCTCGCGTTCACGGGCGATCTCGTCGTCGGATTGTTCGCGGCGGCGAAGCGTCCGCGCACGGTGCACCTGCGCGAACTCGGCGCCTTGATGGAACGCGCGGGCGCCAACAGCGTGCCCATCATCGTCGTCATCCACTTCTTGATCGGCGCGATCCTCGGTCTCCAAGGCGCGATGCAATTGCATCGCTTCGGCGCCGACGCATTCCTCGCCAACTTGGTCGGCCTCTCGGTGGTGCGCGAACTCGGCCCCTTGATGACAGCGATCGTCGTCGCAGGTCGCTCGGGCGCCGCATACGCAGCGGAGCTTGGCACGATGCAAGTCGGCGAAGAAGTCGACGCATTGCGCACGCTGGGCCAGGATCCGCAGCGCTTCCTCGTGTTCCCGCGCGTGCTCGCGCTGTTCCTCGTCGTGCCGCTCTTGACTGCGATCGCCGACCTCGTCGCGTGCCTTGGCGGCATGTTCATCGGCATGGTCGAACTCGGCATCCCGCCCGTCGCCTATATGCGCCAGTTGCAGTCCGCGGTCGTGATGAGCGACGTTGGCACGGGGCTCCTCAAGAGCGGATTCTTCGCCGTGTTGATCGGACTCGTCGCGTGCCAGCGCGGTCTGCAGACGCGCGGCGGCGCGCAGGGCGTCGGTTCGTCGACGACGTCGGCGGTCGTTGTCGTGCTGTTCGGCCTCGTCTTTCTCGACGCGGTGTTCACGATGGTCTTCCGCCTGTTGGGTTGGTGATGCGGCGCGTCCTCACCGTTCGCGACTTGGCGCTGGGCTACGGCAGGGATCCGCTGCTCGAAGACCTTTCGTTCGACGTGCATCGCGGCGAAGTCTTCGCGATCCTCGGCGGCAGTGGTTGCGGCAAGTCGACGCTGCTGCGCGCGCTGATCGGATTGCTGGCTCCGATGCGCGGGCAGATCGTCTTGCACGGTCACGGCAGCCCGCAGGATGCATTGGAGCCGCCGGCGTTTGGCGTGTTGTTCCAGTCTTCTGCTCTATTCGGCTCGATGACGTTGCTCGAGAACGTCTCGCTGCCGCTGCAGAAGTGGACCGACTTGCCAAGCGACGCAGTCGAAGCCGTCGCGGTCAGTCGATTGCGCGTGGTGGGGCTCGGGGGCTTCGAACGGCATCTTCCGAGCGAAGTCTCGGGCGGCATGAAGAAGCGTGCTGGCATCGCGCGCGCGCTCGCGCTTGATCCGCAGTTGATGTTCCTCGATGAGCCGTCCGCAGGCCTCGACCCGATTACGTCCGCGGGCCTCGACGAACTGATCTTGACGTTGCGCCAGAGCCTCGGTGTAACGACCGTCCTCGTGACGCACGAACTCCAAAGCATCTTCCGCGTCGCCGACTCGTGCATCATGTTGGACCGCGACGCGAAGGGCATCATCGCGCGCGGCAGTCCGCGCGACCTCCGCGATCGCAGCACGGATGCTCGCGTCGCAGCCTTCTTCATGCGCCGTGCGCAACGAGCCTCGCAATGACCGCGCCCGTTGACCGTTGGAAACTCGGCCTGTTCGTCCTCGGCGGCTTCGCTGCCGCGGTGGGCGGCCTCACGTTCGCAGGCATGGCGCAACTGCAGCGCCCGTCGCAGGAGGCGTTCGCCTACTTCGATGAGCCGCTCGTCGGCCTCGAGCCCGGTTCGTCCGTGCGCTTCCGCGGCGTGCCGATCGGCGTCGTCGATGACATCACGCTCGCGAGCGACAAGAAGCACCTGCAAGTGCGCATGGCGCTCTACGACGACAAGCTCGCAAAGCTCGGCCTCGACGTCGACGAACTCGGCCCGCAGCAAGCGTTCCCTTCGGACCTGCGCGCGCAACTCGTCACGCAGTACATCACACAGATGTCGTTCGTATTGGTCGACTTCGTCGATCCCGCGGCGACGAAAGACCGCGACCTGCCATTCCAGCCGCCGATCAACACGATCCGCTCGATTCCGAGCGCGTTCCGCAGCTTCGAAGAAGGCCTGCGCGATGCGATGCGCGAAGTGCCCGCGATCGCGGACTCGGCTCGGCGCATGTTCGACGGCGTGCAGAAGGGCTTCGCGGACGCCAACCTCGGCGAATTGCAGAAGCGACTCGACTCGACGTTGCGCATCGCGGAGCAGCGGTTGCTCGACCTCGACAAGATGCCTGTGCTGCAATCGGCGACGTCGGCGCTCACCGAGTTCGACGCGCTGTTGCGCGAATGGCGCCAAAAGGACGGCCCGGTGCAAACGGTTGCCGCCGATTTGAAGGCACTGGCTTCGGACCTGCGCGCCGCGATCGCCGCTGCCGACGTGCAGGCGACGGCGCAGAGCCTTCGCGCTGCCGGCGATGGGGCCGCTTCTGCGAGCGTCGAGGTGTCGGCGCTCGCGCGCGACATTCGCAACGAACTCGAGTCGCTGCGGTCGGCGCTTTCTGCGATCGAGCGGCTTGCCGACGTGCTCGAACGCGATCCAGGGGCATTGCTGCGCGGTCGGCAGCCCGCGTCGTCGCCGCTGCGCAAGGAGTGATTTCGTGAGACTCTTCTACGTGTTGTCCCTCGCCGCGAGCGCGCTGTCGTTTGGCTGCATATCCAGCAATCCCGCTGCGCCTACGGTGCGTTGGTTCGATCCGCGTCCGCCGCGCGCGGCGCACGACCAGCGCGAGTCGGTGACGGTGCACGCGGCGCCGTTCCTTCGGCAGGACTTTGTCGTGCGCATTCCGCCGCATGAAGTTGCGATCGACGACTCGCTGCGTTGGATCGCGCCGCCGGAGCAGATCGTCGAGTCTGCGCTCGACAGCGCGCCCGCGCTGCCGAGCGGCATGCGCGTGGAGTTGGTGCGGTTCGAGTTCGAACGCACAGACTCCATCGCCGCGATCTGTGAATTGTCGTGCCGCATCGACGGATCAACGCGGCCCGTGGTGGGGCGCGCGGTTGCCGCTTCGGAGCAACCCGAAGCGCTCGCCGCGGCGATGGCGAAGGCGCTCGACCAAGTGGCGGCCGCAGTCGTGCAGCTCGTGCAGAAGCGCGACTGACGCCGCGCCGCGTTCGTCACTCCGAGTGACGACCCTGCGGGTGCGCCGCGTCGTACACCTCGCGCAACCTGCCGATCGACACGTGCGTGTAGATCTCGGTCGTCACGAGTCGCGCGTGCCCGAGCAGTTCTTGCACCGAGCGCAGGTCGGCGCCGCGGTCCAGGAGGTGCGTGGCAAACGAATGGCGCAGTCCGTGCGGCGTCAGCGACGTCTGTAGCCCCGCCTTCTTCGCGCGGTCGACTACGGTCTGGAACAACCACCGCGAACTCAGCGCGCCCCCGCGCAGGTTCAAGAACAGCGCGCCCGGATCGAGCTGCTTGTTGTCGCGCAGGATCTGCTTGCGCGCCGGCAGCCATGCGCGGATCGCCGCCACAGCTGGGCCGCCGAGCAGCGCGAGGCGCTGCTTGTTGCCTTTGCCGAGCAGGCGCGCCGTGCCTTCGTCGAGGTCGATCGCCGTGAGCTTCAAGCCCGCGCATTCACTGACGCGGCAACCGGTCGAGTACAGCGTCTCCAGCGCTGCGCGATCGCGAAGGCTCTGCGCGTCATCGCCGAACTCCTGGCCCAGCAGCTGATCGACTTCTTGCGACGTGAGGTGGCGCGGCACTCGCTGCGGAGCCTTCGGGCCGCGCAGCAGCTTGGCGGGATCCTTCTCGATGCGGCCGGTTTCGCGCAGCCACGAGAACCAACCGCGCAAGCTTGCCAGCTTGCGCTGCACGGACGTCGGCGCGAGGCCTTGCTGCTCCAACTCGACGAGATAACGACGCAGATGAAAGCGCGTGCAATCGCGCGCGCGCGTGCCCGATGCGGAGAGCCATGTGGCGAACGCCCGAAGGTCCGTGCCGTAGGCGCGCAACGTGGCGGGGCTCTTGCGCGTCTCGTCCGCGAGCCGCTTCAAGTAGTCGAGCAGATCCTGGTCTGCGGGTTTGATCGCGTCGTCCACGTTTGCGGCCACGGTAGCGCGCCGCCACACTGCTCCGCCATCCTATGGACACGGCGGAACTCGCAGCGGTCGCAGCCGCCTTGGCCTGGACCTTCAGCAGCCTGACTTTTGGCCTCGCAAGCCGCGCCGTCGGCGCCGCGCCGGTCAACCAGTTCCGTTTGCTCGCAGCGGTCCCGGTGATGCTGCTCGTGCACGCGCTGACTGTCGGCGGCGCATGGCCAAGCAACCTGTCGTCGGAGCGGACGTGGACGCTCGCGGTGTCTGGCGTGATGGGGCTCGCGATCGGCGATCTCGGCTACTTCTACGCGCTGTCGTTGGTGGGGCCGCGATTGTCTTCGGTCGTGCAGGCTTCATGGCCTGCGATGGCGATGCTGATGGCCTGGGGCATGTATGGCGAGGCCCCGGGGCAGCGCCAAGGTATCGGGCTCGCGCTGACCACGTTGGGCGTCGTGCTCGTGCTGTTGCGATCGCGCGATGGATCGTCGTGGCGGCCAGACCTCACGCAACGTCAGCGCATCCTTGGCATCCTCGGCGCCTTCGTCGCTGCGTTTGGGCAAGCGTTCGGCATGACGCTGTCGCGCGTTGCGATGGCGGCAGGACCGGACCTACCGGACGGGCTGCCGCCACTATCCGCGACGGTGGTGCGCCTTGTTGCGGGCACCGCGGCCGCGATCGCGATCGCGGCGATGCAGCGGCAACCGTTGGCGTTCTTGGCACTGCAGAAAGGCGGCGCGCCCCTGCGCAACACGCTGATCGGCACGTTCTTCGGGCCCGTGGTGGGCATCTGGCTCTCGATGTATGCCACGCGCCACGCTTCGCATGCGGGCGCCGCGGCGGCGCTGATGTCGCTGACGCCGCTGTTCTTGTTGCCGGTGTCATGGATCGCGTATCGCGCGCGCATCAACGGGCTCGCGGCGCTCGGCACCGCGCTCGCGGTTGCGGGCGCGATCGTGCTCGTCAGCGGTTAGAAGTGGTTTCACAACACCCCGGCCGCTGCGGCCGGCTGGTTGTGAAACCACTTCTAGTTCGCGCGTCAGAGCAACGTCGCGAGGCACGCATCGAGGCGCTGCGGCGTGTGGTCGCCCATGTGGCCGATGCGGAACGTCTTGCCCTTCAAGTCGCCGTAGCCCTGGTCGATCTTGTAGCCCGCTTGGCTCGCGCGTTCGGCCATCGCCTTCACGTCGCGGCCCGAGGCGAAGAAGCAGCTCACCGTCGGCGAGCGCGCGGCCTCTTCCTTCACGAACGGCTCGATCGCGTGCGCCGCTGCCCAACGCTGCATGTTGGCGCGCATCTGCTGATGGCGAGCGAAGCGCGCGGCGAGCGTCTCCTTCTCGATGCGGCGCAGTTGATGCTGCAGCGCCAACACGAGCGGCACGCAGGGAGTCGCGAGCGGCTTGCCAGCGACCGTCTCGGGCACTGCGCGCACGAAGTCGAACAAGAAGCCGCGATCGGGCACTTGGGCTGCGGCCGTCATCGCGCGCTCGGACAAGGCGAACACCGTGAGGCCAGGCGGCAGCGCCAAGCACTTCTGCGTGCCAGCAAACGCGATATCGATGCCCCAGTCGTCGAACGGCAGGTCCGCGCCCGCGAGCGACGTGACCGCATCGACGCACACGAGCGCTTGTGGCGCGTGCTCGCGCACGACGGCGGCGAGTTCGCGCAGCGGTTGCAGCACGCCCGTCGAGGTCTCGTTGTGCGTGATCATCACGGCATGGGGCTGCGGTCCCGACGAAAGCCGCGCGCGCAACGCATCGGCGCTGTGCGCCGTGCCCCAAGGAGCCGTGAGCGACTCAGGCTTGCGGCCGCAGTAGCCCGAGATCTTGGCCCAGCGCTCGGAGAACGCGCCGCCCGCGAGGTGCAGCGTCAGTCCGCCGTGGGGGACGAGATTGCGGATCGCAGCTTCCATCAGCGCCGTCGCGGGGCAGGTCTCGAACGCGGCGTGCGCCTTCGTTTGGAACAGGCCCTTCAGCCGCGCGCACACGTCTTGCGTCGCCGCGACGAAGCCCGCCGAACGATGGCCGACGAGCGGCGTCGCCATGATCTCGCGAAGTTCGAGGTCGACTTCGGTCGGTCCAGGAAGGAAGAGCGTGGGATGGTCGGCCATGGTGAGTTAGTGGGTGGCGGATGCGCGCTGCATCAAGGACGCGAAGCGAGGATCGCGCACGAGTCGCTCGCGTTCCTCGTTGGTGAGCACGTAGGACAGAATCGGCGCGAGCGATGGCGTCTCGAACCACGCTTCTGCGCGCTGCTTGACGACGGGTCGGATCGCGACGCCGCCAAAGCCGACGAACAAGTCCGCCGCTGTGCCCTGTGTTTCGAGGTCCGTCGCACCGTCGCCGACGAATGCGAGCGGACGCAGCGACGATGCGAACGAGCGCAGCAGCGTGACCTTGCCGCCGTTCTTCCACAGCGGGCATGCGCGGTCGAAGTCGACGTAGTTGCCGTTCGCGTCGAAGCGGATCGGCACCGCGTGCACATCGTCGTCGTGGATGCCGAGCCGATGCGCGAGCGCGCGGACTGGCTCATAGAGGCCGCCGCTGATCACGCCGACGCGTTTGCCCAGCGACTGCAACGCCGCGACCACGAGGTCGGCGTCCTTCGTCATGCGCTGCGCATAGCGATCGCCGATCGCGGCGAGTTGGCTCGCGGTCGGCGCGATCTTGGCAAGGCGCGTCTCGTAGACCTCGGCGAGCGGGATCGCGCCTTCCATCGCGCGCTGTGTCAGCTCCAACAGGTCGCGCTTCGTTGCCTCGGGCAACGTGGCCATCAGTTCGTCGATGCCCTCGATCGCAGACAGCGTCGAGTCGCAATCGAACCAAACCGATGCGAATGGCGGGCGCGCTCCCATCGTCGGCGTCGCTTCAGCGCACCAAGGCCGCGCTGCGAATCGGCGCGAGCGCGCGGATCGATGCGAGTTGCGCTGCGTCGAGCGCACGATCGAGATTGCAGATCGCCATCGCCGGCTTGCCGTCTTCGTCGCTCTGCCCGATCTGCATGCGCGTGATGTTGATCGAGGCTTCGCCGAGCAGCGTGCCGAGCTTGCCGACGACGCCGGGTTGGTCGTCGTGGAACGTGACGAGCAGCGGCGCCTCGGGGATCGCGTCGAGCACGTAGCCGTCGAGTTCGACCATGCGGCCGTGGCGATTGCCGAACACCGCGCCCGTGGCGCTGTGGCGGACTTCGCCGAGCACGGCCTCGACACGGATCAGGTTGACGAAGTCGCGCTTCATCGTCGCTTGCTCCGAGTGCACGCGAATGCCGCGATCCTTGGCGATGCGCTCGGCGTTGACCGAGGTGACGGCGCCTTGCGTCGTTGGCTTGAGCGCTCCGACGGCTGCGCTCGCGAGCAGCGCCTTCTGGCTCTGTTCTGCGACTGCGCCTTGCACCGTGAGTCGCAGCGACGACAGCGGGCCCGAGAACGCCTGCGTCAAGAACGACGCGAGGTTGTGCGCGAGCGAGAGCCACGGGCCGACGATCGCCGCGTCGCTCGGTGCGATGCGCGGCACGTTGACGCCGTTGAGCGCAGTGCCCTTCTGCAGGCAGAGCGCCACTTGCTTCGCCATCTCGACCGACACGTTGTGCTTCGCTTCGTGCGTGCTGGCGCCGAGGTGGGGCGTGAGGATCAGGTTGGGCGCAGCGCGCAGCGGGCTGTCCTGCGGCAGCGGCTCTTGATCGAAGACGTCGAGCGCGGCGCCGGCGAGGCGGCCGTCCGTCAGCGCTGCGCACACCGCCGCTTCGTCGACGATGCCACCGCGAGCCGCGTGCACGAGCCGCGCGCCCTTCTTCATCTTCGCGACGCGCTCTGCAGACAAGAAGCCGCGCGTCTCGTCCATCAGCGGCATGTGCACGCTGACGAAGTCCGACGTCTGCAGCAACTCGTCGAGGTCGAGCATGCGCACGCCCTGCGGCGCGTTCGCTTGCGTCACGAACGGATCGTAGGCGCAGACGACCATCGACAGGCCGCGCGCGCGTTCTGCCACGACGCGGCCGATGCGGCCGAGGCCGAGGATGCCGAGCTGCTTGCCGGTGATCTCGACGCCCGTGAACTTGCTCTTCTCCCACTTGCCAGCGCGCACCGAGGCGTCGGCTTGCGGCACCATGCGCGCCATCGACAGCATCAGCGCGATCGCATGTTCGCCCGTCGTGACGGCGCCCGCTTCGGGCGTGTTCATCACGACGATGCCCTTCGCCGTCGCCGCCGGCACGTCGATGTTGTCGACGCCGATGCCAGCGCGGCCGATGAGCGCGAGATCGTCGGCGAGTTCGAGTGAGCGCGCAGTCACTTGCGTCGCCGAGCGCACGACCAGTGCATGGAAGCCCGGCAGCTTCTGGCGCAGCGCGTCCTCGTTCATGCCCTTCTGCACGGTTACTTCGCCTGCAGTGCGCAGGATGGTTAGGCCGTCTTCAGCGAGATCGTCGGCGACGAGGATGCGGTAGGTCATGGCAGTGAGGTGAGGAAGAGCGTGGTGCGCCAAGAGGCGCAGCGCAAGCGACGCGACGCAGCGTTAGCGCGCGCCCTTGCCGAGCAAGATCACGCCAATCGTGCGCAGCATGATGCTCAAGTCGAACATCAAGCTGACGTTCTTGATGTAGTAGAGGTCGTAGCGCAGCTTCTCGGTCGCGTCCTCGACTGACGCTCCATACGAGTGGCTCACTTGCGCCCAGCCCGTGAGGCCCGGCTTGACCGTGTGGCGCAGCGGGTAGAACGGCAGTTGCTTCGTCAGTTGCTCGACGAAGTGCGGTCGCTCAGGGCGCGGCCCGACGAACGACATGTTGCCCGTCAGGATGTTGAGGAACTGCGGGATCTCGTCGATGCGCGTGATGCGCAAGAAGCGGCCGACCGACGTCACGCGATCATCGTTCTTCTTGGCCCACACCGGCCCGGACTCCTTCTCGGCGTCCTGCCTCATGGTGCGGAACTTCATCAGCCTGAACACCTCGCCATCTTGTCCGACGCGTTCTTGCGAGAAGAAGATCGGGCCGCGGCTCGTCAGCTTGACGGCGATCGCCGCGAGGATCGCGAGCGGCAGCGACAGCACGAGGCCCATGAACGACGCGAAGATGTCGAGCGCGCGCTTTTGCGCGAGAGTCAATGGGTCGCGCGCGAAGCCTGACCCGAAGATCAGGTAACTCGGCCGCATGCTCTCGACGGCGAGCTTGCCGGTGAGGCGCTCGTACATCGTTTCGCGCTCCTCGACCGTGATGCCCGCCATGCGGCAATCGAGCAGTTGTTCGATCGGCACCCGGCCGCGGCGTTCGCGCAGCGACACCACGACGCGCGCGATGCCCTCTTGATCGCAGAGTTCGCGCAGTTGGGGCAACGTGCCGACGACGCGTTGATGCACCGGCGTCGATGCATCCCAAGGCGGCGGCGTGTCGTCGGTCTCCTGCACGAGGCCCATCAGTTCGTAACCCGCGAGCGGGTTGCTCTCGATCATGTGGGCGAGGTCTTGCGCCTCTTTGGCCGCGCCGAGCACGAGCACGCGTTCGCCAAAGCGCCACTTGTAGAAGAACCAGTGGAACGCGTGGCGGAAGCCCCAGACCGCGAGGAACGACACGCCGAGCAGAAGGATCAGTTTCCAGGTCTGGTCGCTGACATCGAGGCTCGGGAAGTAGAACAGCGACGGCAGCAGGAGCACGAGCGCTGCGAGCATCACGAGCGCGTAGCCGCATGCGTGCAGCAAGCGGTTTGGCAACTCTGCGCGGTTCTGCGCGGTTCGCCAGTCGTAGAGGTCGTTGTAGGACAGCGACGTCTGGCTGATCACCGCGATCGTGAAGCTGGTCAGCAGACCGCGCAGCAACTCCGGCGACAGCGGGACCTCGTCCAATGGCCTCGTCGCGAGCGGCGGCAGGCAGGAGCCGAAGAACAGGATGCCGGTGAACAGCACGCACTCTGATCCCATCAGCAGCAGCTTTCTGCGCGGGATCATCTGTTCACCTAGGGTCGGCATCGCGGGGGCGAGAAGGGGCTCGGGTCTTTGTCAGCGCGTCGAAGCCGGCGCACAGAATGCGACGGACCGAGAACACCAGATCCAGGAAGAAGTCACGGCTTCCAGTATCGGCAAGTGGAGGCGTTGGTACTGACGCCGAACCGCAACGAGGTTGGCAATATGCCCAACACCGCACCGAGCGGAAGTGCCGCACTTCAGGATCCGGCTCCGTCCAGCGGACCGCGACCACATCGATGCGCAGGGCCGTGGGGCGCGGCCGGAGGGAGCGCGCGATCGCCCGGAGCGAACGCTCGATGCGATCGAGCTGTTCCTGCCGGACCGTGTGCTCCGGCGCCGGGTGGTCCGCCCGCGCTTTGACCTCGACGGCGACCCACTCGGATCCGTCGCGGCACAGAATGTCGATCTCGCCATATCGGGTGCGCAGATTGCGCCCTGCGATCTGGTAGCCGAGGCGGGCGAGGGTCGCCGCGGCTACGTGTTCGCCTCGCGGGCCAGAGCGGGTCTCAGGCCTTCTTTGCGGCGGCGTCATCGACCACCACGCGCGCGATGGCCGAGCGGTCGAACGTCACCATTTGCGTGTCGATGCGAAGCACGACGGTCTTGTCCGCGATCGTCGCGACTTTGCCATGCATGCCGCCGAGCGTAACGACGGTGTCGCCCTGCTTCAGGGCGGACAGCATCGACTGCGTCTCCTTGCGGCGCTTGCTCTCGGGACGCAACACCATGAGCCACATCATTGCGGCGAACAGGCCCATCATGAGGAACGTGTCCGTTCCGCACGGCTGTTGCGGCGCGCCCGCTGCTCCCGCGTCGCCCGCGGGTGCCTGCGTCGTGCCGGCAGAAGGAGCAGCGCCCGTCGCGGCCGGGCCCGGGGCTGGCGCGGTGGGGTCCTGCGGCAGCGCGAGCGACATCGTGGTGGAGGAGAGCAAGAACGCAGCGTTCGACATCGAGATGGTGGCGGTGCAGAAAACGAAGGGCGGGGGAGTATAGGGAGCCGCCCCCGATCGCTACACCTTCTTGCCCCATGCGGATCCTTGCAGCCATGTCCGGCGGCGTCGACAGCAGCGTCGCCGCGTTGCTCCTGCAGCAGCAGGGCCACGAGGTGATCGGCGTCTTCTTCCGCAACGGGGTCTCCGGCAAGGGGGCTGCCAGCGAGAAGTCGTGCTGCTCGGCGAGCGATGCGCGCGACGCGGCGGTGGTGTGTGATCGGCTTTCCATCCCGTTCTACTCCGTGGACTACGAGCGGGAGTTCGGCGCGCTCATCGACTACTTCGCCGACGAATACCGACGCGGGCGCACGCCAAACCCCTGCGTGCTGTGCAACCAGCAGCTCAAATTTGGCCACGTTTTTTCGCTCGCGAAGGACCTCGGCGCCGACGGCGTCGCGACGGGCCACTACGCGCGCGCCGAGAACGGGCACCTGTTGCGCGCCAAGGATCGCAACAAGGACCAGACCTACTACCTGTTCGGCATCGATCGCGATGTGCTGCCGCGCGTGCACTTCCCGCTCGGCGGTCTCGAGAAGCACGAAGTGCGCAATCTCGCCGAGGCCGCGGGGCTGCGCACCGCGCAGAAGAAGGAGTCGATGGACATCTGCTTCGTCACGTCGGGCGATTATCGCGACGTCGTGAAGCAGCGCGGCGGCGGCGGCGTGTCCGGCCGGCTCGTCGACGGCAGCGGCCGCGAGGTTGGGCGCCACGACGGCATCGACGCGTTCACCGTGGGCCAACGCCGCGGGTTGCCCGCGCTGGGCACGCCGCACTACGTGGCGCGCATCGACGCAGCGTCGGGCGACGTCGTGTTGCTGCCGCGCAACGGGCTCGACGCGGCGACTGCGCGCGTCGCGGGCCTTCGCTGGCTGTGTGAGACGCCGGCCGCAGGCGAGGAAGTGCGCGCGTCGGTCCAAGTGCGTGCGCGCAGTGAGGAAGTCGCGGCGACGCTGCGCGTCGAGGCCTCGGGTGCCGTGGCGGTCACGTTTGACGCGCCTGTGTTCGCGGTCACGCCCGGCCAAGCCGCCGTGTTCTACGACGGCGATCGCGTGCTCGGCGGCGGGTTCTTGGACTGACCGAGGCCGCGCGTCGATCGCGTGCCGTCGTTCAGATTCCGTCTTTGAGGCCGGTGCCCGGACGGAAGCCCACGGTGCGCGACGGCTTGATCTGAATCTGCTCGTTGGTCTGCGGGTTGCGGCCGACGCGCGCCTTGCGGTGCTTCACCGCGAACGTGCCAAAGCCGACGAGTTGGACTTCCTTGTCCTTCTTCAACCCGCGATGGATCGAGGCCAGCACGCTGTTGACGACCTTCTCTGCGTGCAGCTTCGAGCACTCCGGGCCGAGGTTGCGTTGCACTTCCGCGATGAGATCCGCCTTGTTCACGAGTGCCTCCGGGTGGGGACGGGGTTCATGTCTGACGAGTGGGACGACGCGACGGATCTTGGCGAGGCCCGCAACGTCGGGCAAGAGTGCCGGACTGCGCAGTTGGTCGTTGGATGGGTTCGCAGCAGCTGGGTCGCGGCTGCAAGCCCTTGTGGCAGAAGGGGTCTGCGTGGATCGACTCGCCCCGCGCAAGTTTGCGCGCGACTTCTGCTCAAGAAGTCCCCATGGCACTGCCGATGAGGGCCCCGTCTTGCACGCTGCGTGCGGACTGCACGGTTTCCTGAAGAGGTAATCCCCATGAGGATCGCGGTTCTGACCCTTCCCCTGATGCTCCTCGCGAGCTGCTCGTTGTTCTCCGGTGGCGATGCCAAGTCGGAGTTCACCCCGCCGAACTCGTTGATGGCCGACGAGATCGAGAATCGCGTCCAGCAGATCCCGTTCCAGCACCGCGATGAGCTGCTGCAGAACCTGATGTGGCTGGCGCAGACTGGCGAGTCGACGATCCCGTCGCTGCTCAAGGGCCTCCAGCACGAGAACCCCAAGGTTCGCAGCTCCTGCGCGTGGACGCTCGGTCGCATGCGCGATCGCCGCACGATCCCGCAACTGCAGGCCGCAGTGAAGGACACCAACGAGACGGTGCGCCTCGAGATCGCGCGCACGCTGTTGTCGATGGGCGACATGCAGCAGGCGCCGACGCTGATCGAGGGCCTCGACAGCGACAAGAAGGAAGTCCGCTACCTCTGCCATGAGGCGCTCAAGGGCTCGACCGGCCGCGACTTCGGCTACGACCACCTCAGCGACAACGCGACGCAGCGCCGCACTTCGGTGCTCGGCTGGCGCACGTGGTGGAGCGACTACTCGGGCGATCCGTTCTTCGCGACCAACTACCAGCAGAAGCACCAACTGACCCCCGCGCAGCCGATGGGCGAGACGGGCACGCAGCAGGACCAGCCGATGCCGATGCCGCAGGACCAGACGATGCCGAACCAGCAGCCGTCGAACGGCGATGGCCAGGACACGAATGGCCAGAGCACGAATGGCCAGTCGAACGACGGCCACTCGGATAACGGCCAGAACGGCTGATCCGTCACGATCGTTTTCGCATGCGCGGCGCGCGACCCCGGGCGGTGGTCGCGCGCCGCGCTGCATTTGTGTGCCGTGGTGACGGGCTCGAGGCAGCGCGCTAGCATCTGCGCCTTCGTCCGATCCCTCTGCAACACGAGCCAATGCACGCAATCCGCCAAGCCGGTTTTACGCTGATCGAACTGCTGATCGTCGTCGGCATCATCGGCCTGCTCGCCGCGACCTTCTTGCCCGACCTGCTCGCCGGTCGCGAACAGGCCTACATCGCGGCGGACAGCAAGAACATGCAGCAGCACTACCAGTGGATGGAGCTCTACAAGTCTCCGACCAAGGTGGGGCACATGCCGACCGAGGGCGGCCACAAGTTCTTGCTCGACCTGTGGGTCAAGAAGGTGATTGAGCCGACGGTCGAGAACTTCGATCGCTTCTTCACGCCTGGCCCGACGCGCGACGAGGACCCGCACTACATCGAACTGCGCAAGCAGGTCGATCGCGGCGAGAAGATCTGGACCGACCTGCGCTCGCTGACGCCAGACGACACGCACTATGCGGCGCGCGCCAAGGAGTTCATCGCGGGCATGTCGAAGGGTGACGAAGCGTGGGTTGCGAACGACAACGAGTCGCGCGGCGGCGAGGGTTGGGCGTTTAACGGCGGCACGGTCAACATCCTCTACGGCAACGGCAACGTCCGTCCGCTGTCGCTGCAGACGATGATGGAGGAGTTCCAGTGGGTTGGCTTGGAGCAAGTCTTCAAGACCTGGGGCCAGGACTCGCCGCACCCCGCGTTGCGCAAGCTGGATCACTGATCCCGCATGGGCGGATCGCAACCGGCGGGCGCGGACCCTCTCGAGGCCGCGTGGCCCGCGCGCTGGTCCGCATGGAAGAAGCCGCTGCTGCGCGCTGCGCTCGCATGGTGGGGCGGCACGTGGCTGCCGCTGCTCCTTGGCCCGCTAGGCGATTGCGGGCACTGCGTGCAGATCTATCTGCTGACGCTGCCCGTTCAGCCCGGCGTGATCTTCGCGGTGATGTTGTCGTGTAGTGGCTTCGAGTTTGGCCTCGTCGCTGGCATTGCGACGATGGCGCTCGTCGCGGGTTCCGCGAGCTTGATGCGCGGGCCACGTTGGGCGCTGCTTGCGATCCCGATCTGCTTGGCAGAGACGGCGTTCGCGTTCGGGCTCGCAGCAATGCTGCGCATGTAGGGACGCGATCAGCGCGTGCGCTGCTGCATCGCCTGCTCCGCGCGCGCGATGCTGCGATCGTGGATGCGGCGCAGCAGCAGTTGCGCAGAGATCGCACCGCACAGCGCCATCGTCATGTCCATCTGCGCGTCCCACGGATCGCCTTGCGTGCCGAGCCACTCGGGGCCCGCTTCGGGATACCAGATCACGACGACGCTCATCTCCAAGAGCTCATAGCTCGCGGAGAACGCAAGGCAGCATCCCGTGACGAGCCAAAACAGCGTGCGGCCACGCGGCATCGAACGCCTGCGGATCAGCCATTCGCGCAGCAGGATCGCAGGCACGAACCCTTGGAAGAAGTGGCCGATGCGGTCGACGGGGTTGCGTTCGAGTGAGAGCGCATCCATGACGGCCTGCGGGAACGGCACGTTCGCGAACTCGTAGCGGCCGCCGAGGCACTGGATGAAGAAGAACCACGTCAGCAGCACGTAGCCGAGATCGGAGAACTGGAATCGCCGCCGCCGCGCCGCGAACACGACCATCACGAGCGACAGCGGCACCATCTCGAACGCGCAGACCGCGACGTCCTTGGTCCCCGCAAAGGCCCACGCAAGGCCCGCTGCACAGAGCGCCATCAGGACGGGGAAGAGCCAGGGACGCTGCGGCAGGATCGGGTCTTGGTGCACGGCGGCGGACCATACCGCACGAGCGCGCGCGGTCGCGCGATGCCGTGCGGCGGAATGCGTCGCATGCGCGAGATGGCGCGTCCGCGCGAAGTGCGCGCACGAACGACGGCGACCGCTCGCGCTTTCGTTGTCCCTTCCTACAATCGCGCCCCTTCATGACTGCGCCCAAGTACCACCTGACCAGCTACGGCTGCCAGATGAACAAGCTCGACAGCGAACTGGTCGAGAGCAAGCTGCGGCAGCGCGGCTATGAGCCTGCGGTGGACGAGGCGAGCGCAGACGTGGTGCTGCTCAACACCTGCTCGGTGCGCCAGCACGCCGAGGACCGCGTGTGGAGCCGTCTCGGCCGGTTGCGCGTCCGCAAGCGCAGCGAGCCGGGCCTCGTCGTCGGCGTGCTCGGCTGCATGGCCGAGGAGCACCAGCGCTACATGGTCGCGCGCATGCCGCACATCGACCTCGTGGTGGGGCCGTCGGCGTTTGGCGACATCGACACGACGGTCGAGAACGCGCGGCAGAAGAACCTCGAACTCGCCAAGGTTCACCAAGTGGAGCCGGGACGGTATCCGGTCGCTGGCGCGGGCTTGATCGCAGCGGGCATCGGCGTCTCGGGCGACACGATCGTGCGCGACGTCCGCGTGCGGCCGCACAAGAGCCAAGCGTTCGTGTCGGTGATGCGCGGCTGCAACATGCCGTGCACCTACTGCATCGTGCCGACGACGCGCGGCGACGAGGTCTCGCGACCGATCGCGCAGATCGTCGAAGAGGCAGAGCGACTCTGCGGCGATGGCGTGACCGAGATCACGTTGCTCGGCCAGACCGTCAATGCGTTTGGCCGCGACCTCGGCCCGGGCATCACGCTCGCCAAGCTGCTGCGCGCGCTGCACGAGATCCCGTCGCTGCGCCGGCTCGCGTTCATCACGTCGCACCCCAACTTCCTGTCCGAAGAGCTGATCGTCGCGATCGCGGAGTTGCCCAAGGTCGCTCGCTACCTGCACCTGCCGGTGCAGTCTGGCAGCGATCGCATGCTGAAGGCGATGCGCCGCGGCTACACGCGCGAGCGCTACCTAAAGCGCGTCGAGCAGTTGATGCAGAAGGCGCCCGACATGGAGCTGCACAGCGACTTCATCGTCGGCTATCCCGGCGAGACCGTCGAGGACTTCGATGAGTCGGCGTCGCTGATGCGCCAAGTCGGCTACGCGCAGAGCTACATCTTCCAGTATTCGCCGCGCCCGGGCACGGTGGCGTCCTCGCTCGTCGACGACGTTCCGAAGGAAGAGAAGGAGCGCCGCAACCAAGTCCTGCTCGCGATCCAAGACGAGTTGTGCGCGCAAAAGAATCGCGCGCTGCTCGGCACGACGCAGGAAGTGCTCGTCGAAGGCGAGAGTCCCAAGGACGCGACGCGACTGACGGGCCGCACGGTGCATCACCGCATCGTCCACTTCGAGCGTCCCGCAGACGGCGGCCTCGATTTGGTGGGCCACTATGTGCCCGTGCGCATCGAGCAAGCGATGACGCATTCGCTGATCGGCGTGCGGTTGTCGGAGACCGACGCAGAGAAGGGCGCGTTCGATCGCGACGAGCACGGCGAAGGGCATTCGCGAAGCGCTCACAGCCACGAACCGGCGCGCGCATCTCGCGCGACGATGCCGTGAACGTCGAGGCCGTCATGCAGGAAGCGCTTGGCCTCGCGTTGCGCGGCCGCGGCGAAGTCGAGCCCAACCCGCGCGTCGGCGCGATTGCGCTGTGCGGCGACGAGATCGTTGGCCGCGGCTGGCACGAGCACTACGGCGGCCCACACGCGGAGGTCGTGGCGTTGCGCGACGCGAGCGCGCGCGGTCGCAAGCCGGACACGATGTTCGTGACGCTGGAGCCGTGCTCATCGCAAAAGGGCGAGGGCGGCAAGAAGACGCCGCCGTGCGTTGTGGCGTTGCTCGAGGCGGGCATCAAGAAGCTCTACGTCGCGGCGATCGATCCCGATCCGCGCCACCGCCGTCGCGGTCTCGTCGAGTTGGAGCAGCGCGGCGTCGAGGTCCACGACGGCGTGCTCGCCAACGAGGCGCTCGCGATGAACCGCCCGTTCCAAAAGGCGCTGACGCTCGATCGCCCGTGGACGATCGCGAAGTGGGCGATGACGTTGGATGGCAAGACCGCCGCGCCGACTGGCGAAGCGCGCTGGATCAGCGGACCGGAGTCGCGCCGTCGCACGCACGTGATTCGCGCGCGTTGCGACGCGGTGATCGTCGGCTTCCGCACTGCGCAGATCGACGATCCTGAGCTGACCGTGCGCCACGTCGAAGGCCGTCAACCGGTTCGCATCGTGCTCGATCCGCTCGGCGACATCGATGACGACAGCAACCTCGTGCGTACGGCGCGCAAGACGCCGACTTGGGTGCTCGTCGGCGACGGCGTCGATCCGCTGCGCACGGGCCGCTTGCAGGACTTTGGCGTGCAGGTGATCCACATCCGCACCGCCGAGGACCCGCGGCATCTGCACCTGCGCGAAGCCTGGCGCGAACTGCGCCGCCGCGGCCTGCGCCGCGTGCTCGTCGAAGGCGGCGGCAGCCTGACTGCGGACCTCCTGTCCTGGAACTGCATCGATCAGGTCACCGCGTTCGTTGCGCCCAAGATCATCGGCGGCCGCACGTCGCCGACGCCGGTCGGCGGTGAAGGCCGGCCGTTCATGGCGGAGGCATGGCCGATCGAGGAGTGGAGCTGGCAGGCCTCGGACGAAGACCTGCAGCTGTCGGGCTTTATCTACTGAGCTCGCGACGAACGCGGACGCGCGCTGCGTCCCGCGCGCTTCACTTCGGCGCCGGCAATCCGCGCCAAGCGCCCATGAGCCCGTTCTTGGCGATGCCGCGCACGGCGACCGCGCGCGAGTCCTGAGGCACGTCGACGAATCCGACCGAACGGCCGCGGATGCACAGCGTGCGCCACCGCGTCCCGCGCAGCACCTGCACGCAGTAGAAGCGCGCGTTGACGTCCGCGTCGATGAATGCGCGCAGCGCCGTGCCGACGACTTCGAGCCGCAGCCCGGGAGCTGCGGGCATCGTCGCGTTGCCGAGCCACGGCGATGCGGGCACCGGCGCGGCTTCGAGGTAGGCGTTCGTCGTGAGTTGGTGGTGGAGGACCGTGCCGGGACGGATCGCCTTCCAACTGAAGTGGATGTGGCCCGGCGCAGTCGATTGCTGGCGGATCATCTCGACTTGCTGCACGAGTTCGTCCTCGCGCCATGGTCGCGCCTGCTTGGCGGCCTCGCTCGCGTTGAGTCCGGGCCACATGTGGCGCTGCTTCTTGTTCTCGCCATTCCACCACGGCAGCAGCGTCGCGAAGCTCTGCGGCCGCTTGTCGATCGGCCAGTAGAGCTGCGGCGCGAGGTAGTCGAGATGGCCTGCCTTGAGCCAGCCGCGAACGTCCGCGTGCAAGTGCGCGTATTGGTCGACGCCTGCTTCGATGCCGCTCGGAACGCCGGGGCGCGCGATGCCAAAGGGGCTGATGCCGACCTTGCAGAACGGCTTCTGTCGATGCGTGTCGTCAGCGAGCCGCTCGACGAGCGTGTCGACGTTGTCGCGGCGCCAGTCGTCCTTCTTCTTCTTGCCGCCGGACTTCAGGTAGCGCCGATACGAGCCTTCGTCGGGGAACGGCAGCTTGTCCTTGGGGTAGGGATAGAAGTAGTCGTCGAAGTGCACGCCATCGAGGTCGTAGCGGCGCACGACGTCGGCGATCACTGAGAGCGACCACTCACTCGAGCGCGGATTGCCGGGATCCATCCAACCGAGATCGCCGTAGTCGACGCACAAGGATGGCTGCTTCTGCGTCACGTGGCTCGGCGCGCTCTGCTTGCTGGAGCCCGCGCTGCGCGTGCGATACGGGTTGAACCACGCATGCACTTCGATGCCGTTTGCGTGTGCGCGTTCGATCAAGAACTGCAGCGGATCCCAGAACGGCTGCGGCGCTTGCCCTTGCTTGCCCGTGAGGAACTCGCTCCACGGCTCGATCTGGCTCTGGTAGAGCGCGTCGGCGCACGGCCGCACCTGGAACACGAGCGCATTGAGTTGCATCGCGCTCGCGGCATCGACGATCGCCGCGAGTTCTTGCTGCGCGCGTTCGGTCGGGAGCCCCTTCTTGCTCGGCCAGTCGATGTTGCCGACGGTCGCGATCCATGCGCCGCGGAACTCGGCGGTGGGCACCGGTGGCGCGGGCAGTTTCTGCGCCGCGCAGGACGCAGTGAGCAGCAGCACGGTTGCCCAGATCGCGAAGAGGAGCGGCATGCGGTGGGCGCGCATGTTCGGTTGCGGCATGCGCTTGTGCAACGGCGCGCTTTTGGCCGTCGCGGTCAGAGCGGTCGCCAGCGCAGCCGCGACAGGCGCGCGGTGGTGAGGTAGCAGCAGAAGCCAAACAGCTTCAGCGGCTCCATCTCCTGGCGGACCTCGACGCTCTTGCCGGTCGTATCGCAGTCGAGAAACTCCGCGCCGTCGATGGAGACGCGCACGCGTTCGCCACGGACCTCGATGCGCACGTCGACATCGCGGCCGTTCGGAAAGCTGCGCAGCGTGCGGGTCGCGTTGGACGACGCATCGAGGCCATCCAGGCTCGACAATCCGCACACGGCGCCAGCCCAGCCGCCGAGCACCAGCGTGAGACAGCCTCGCTTCGTCGGGAACGTCATGCCGCAGAAGAAGTCGAGGCCAGACAAGCGCGCCGCCGAGAACGACAGCTCGTAGTCGCTGTCGGGCAGCGTGGTCGCAAACGTGCCGCCGGTCAGCGGTGCGCCGGGTTCCAGCGTGAGTTCGTGTGGCGTGGCACGGATCGCGCCGTCGCCGCCGAACGCAAAGGGCGCGAAGTCGCGTTGTAGGTCGACGCTGCGCCACACTGGCGCGCTCGCGCACGACGTCGCGCAGAGCAGCACCGCGAGCGATGCGATCGTCCGCGCGCGCAGGATCACTGGCCAGTTAGCACAGGAGCCGTGCCGCGCTTCAAGAACAGCACCGCCATCGCGGCGCGCTCGACCGCGCGATCGGGCCACAGCTCGCCGGGCCAGCTGCCTTCGTTCTCTTGGGCGCCGATCAGCACCATCGAGCCCTCGAAGTACCAATCGCGGTTTTGGATGCGCGCGACGCCCGACAGCAGCGCGCAGCGCTCTAGCCCGTAGAGGTAGTAGTAGAACCAGTGGTGCTGGCGCTCCATCGCGCCGGGGTGGTAGCGCAGCGAGAGGTTCTGGCCGAGCCAGCCAAAGCCCGCATGGCGCGCGGCGTCGGCGTCGTTCTGCAGCTTGATTCGCTTCTGGCCGAGATCGAGCAGCGCGGCTTGGCTGATCGCGAGCCCCGTGATGCCGGCGCAGGTCATGCTGCCCCAGGACTGTTGGTTTTCGCCTTGCCACTTCGGGTCTTCGTAGCTCCAGCCGGCGGGCCGCACGGGCAGCATCGAAGCGGTGCGCTTGGCGTCGGGATCGGCCTGCATCTGGCTCAACGCGCGGAAACTCAGCAGGTCGAGGTCCATCGTTCCGTTGGACTCGCACTGCGCCGTGATCAGGTGGTTGGCCGCAGCCTCCCAGTGCGCAGGCGAGGTCTCGATGCCACACAGGTGCGCGGAGTAGAGGCCGAGCAAGCCGTACTGGTTGACCGAGTTGTCGAAGCGACGGTCGCGGACGTAGTTGAAGCGCAGCAGGTATTGGGGATCGACGCGCGTGTCGATGTTGTCGAGCAGCAGCGTGGTCCACTTCTGCATCAACTGCTTGTCCTTGTCCGGCACCGTGCGCCTGCGCGCGCGATCGATCGTGCCCTGCGCGAGGTCGGCAGAGTCTTGGCCGCCGGAGTGGTAGGCCTCGAGCGCCATGAGCGCGTTGCCGAGCGAGTAACTGTCGATCAGCTTGCGCGAGCGAAGTTCGTCGAGCGCCGCCAGAAGGACCTTGTCGTCCTTCTTCACGCCGCCCTTGATCATCGCGAGCAGGCCGAGCGCGAGGCGGCCCGAATGGTAGCTGCGGTTCTCTTCGTCGCCCTCGGCGCGAATGTCGCGGTCGTCAAGCCTCGACAGTTCCTTGCGCAAGAAGCTGGTGCCCTTGTCGATGGCCCTCTGCACCGCGACGCGGAACGGCGCGTCTTGGCCATCGCGTTCTTCGGCGAACTTGTAGGTCTCGCGCTGCACGAAGTCGGCGCAGTAGTCCTTCTGGTCCTTGCCGCGAAGCATGCGCGCCTGCGTCGTCACTTCGCACTCGGCGATGCGCGCCGTGTCGCCTGTGATCTCAAGGCGGCGACGGATCGTGATCTTGCCGTCGATGCCGTAGCCGCAGTGGGGCAGCACATGAAGTTGCACGAACCGCTTCGTGTCGCCGCGCAGCGCAGGTTCTGTCGTGTCCTTGACCGACAGTTCCATCGTCTGCCAGCCATCGGCTCCGACCGGGTTGACCTTGCCCTGCAGCTTGACGTCGCCCAATCGGAAGATGCGCGGCAACTCCTGCTGGTAGCTGCCGCCAGTCACTCCGCGTTCGAGGTCGCATGCCGCCCAGAACGCGAGTTCGCGCACGTCTGCGGGCGGGATCGCAGGGCGAGCGCCACTCTTGTCCAACTCGCCGTGCAGCAACAAACCCGGCGGCCGGAACGCGCCGAAGAACTCGCGCCAGACGTGGTCGGCGACTTGGCGCTGCTGGTCGATCGTTTGCTGCAGGTCTTCGGCGGTCTTCACGCCAGCGGGCAGCGACGGCATCACGCCAACCGCGACGTCGCACAACTGCGCGCCGCCGATGTTGTTGCACGACACGGCGAGAAGTCCCTCGCCGCCTTGCTGCATCGCCGCGAGTTGTTTGCCTGCGACGATGTAGGTGCGATCGCGGCCGTAGCCATCGTTCTGGATCAGCAGCTCGCCGTTCCAGAACACGCGAATGCCGTCGTCGTGGCTGATCGTGAACATCACGGCCTTCGGCTTGCGCTTGCCGAGGTCGATGCGACTGCGCAGCAGCAGCAACTCGCTGGCCCAACGCGTGCGTTGGTTGGGGTTCTGCGGGATGTCGGTGCCGAACTCGCCCTTGCCCGTGCTCCAAGCGCTGTCGTTGAACGACGGCGTTTCCCACATCGGCGGCGCGCCGTTTTGCGGCGCCATGAAGCACTTCCACTCGTGGCCGCCATCGGATGCAGACGGCACGACCCAGTCGATCTTGATCGACGTGGCAGGCGGCGCGATCGACAGTCGCTGCGTCGAGCGCGAATAGACGATGGCGCCTTGCGACGGCACCTTCCAACGCAGCGATTGCGCGTCGAGGTTGGCTGCGCAAAGCAGCGCGCAAGCGATAGCGAAGGGAGTGCGCCCGATGGCCCTCAATGCGTGTCGCGCGAACCGATGCATGGAGCGCAGAGTCTGCCATGCCGATGGCTCGGGTCGAGCCCCGAGGGCGCGGAACGCTGCGCGCGAAGCACCGGGGCTCACTTTGGCTTCTCGGGTTGGCAGTGCACCGAGAGCGCCACTCCCTTCGGTTCGCCGCGCGAGCCCGTGATTACGCAGCGCACGCCGCGCGCCTTCTTGGGCTCGATCCGCACGAGTCGGCGCATGCCGACCGTGCCGCCGCGCGCGATCTCGCTCCACGATTCGCCGTCCCATGCGTCGATGCGGAAGGACTCGATGCGCTGGCCGTGCGCCGCGACGTCTTCCCGGAGGTCGATCACGTCGAACGTCGCTTCGCCGCCAAACCATGCCTCGCTCGCGGACACACTGTCGCGCCGTCGCGCGTCGGCGGCGAGGTCGCGCAGAAACGTCGCGCGCAGGTGCGCTCCAACTTCGGCGAGGACCTTGCAGTCGGCGTCGGCGATGCGACCCCGCGGATCGGGCGGCACGTTGAGCAACAACACGGCATTGCCGCCAACCGCCGAGAACCAGAAGTCGAGCAGAGTGCTGGCCGGCTTCACCGTCGCGTCCTCTTTGGCGTGGTAGAACCAGCCGTTGCGGATCGACACGTCGGTCTCGGCGGGCCACCAGTGGATGCGGCGCGCGGACGTGAGCGCAGTGCGTGAGCCGAGGTCTGGCGCTTGGCACTTCTCGCGCAGCCGCCACAGCGATTGCCACGCGGCGCGGTCTTGCTCGAACGATCCGCCGCTTTGGTCATTGAGCGGCAGCGCGCTCCATTCCTGTTCGCGCGTCTTGCCCGCCTCGTTGCCGACCCAGCGAACGTCAGGGCCCGTGATCGCGATGCATGCGCTTGGCTGCAGTTCGCGCACGAGTCGAAAGTGCGCTTGCCAGTCGAAGATCTCGGGGTCGTCGGAGGGACAGTGCGCGCCGTCGAACCAAACTTCGAAGAGCGGGCCGTAGTCGGAGCAGAGTTCGCGCAGTTGCTGTTGGAACACGTCGTGGTAGGCGCGCGTTCCAAACGTCTTGCAGTTGCGGTCCCACGGCGAGAGGTAGATGCCGAACGACAGGCCAAACTCGCGGCATGCGTCGGCGACTTCGGCGACGACGTTGCCATCGCCATTGCGCCACGGCGACGCCGCGACGTCGTGGTCGGTGCTCGCGGACGGCCACAGGCAGAACCCATCGTGGTGCTTGCAGGTCAGCACGATGCCGCGCATGCCTGCATCCAAAAACGTGCGAGCCCACTGCCGCGCGTCGAACTCGGTTGGCGCGAACGTCGTCGGCGACTCCGTGCCGTCGCCCCATTCGCGGTCCGTGAACGTGTTCATGCCGAAGTGCACGAATGCGACGAAGCCGTGTTGTTGCCACTCGATCTGTCGCTGCGACGGACGAGCCATGGCGGCGATCTCCGCGATCGCATCTGCGTTGGCGCCTTCCGGCACGAGCACCGGCGATTGCGTGGCAAGCATCGATGCGAGCAACAGCGCGACGATCGATGTCGTGGGGCGGAGGTCACTTCGCACGATTGGGTTCCTTGCAGCAGCGGTCGAAGAACGCGAACACATCGGGCAGCGCGACCTGCACGATCGCAAGGTGCTCCACGTCGGCGTAGTCGCGATAGGTCGCGTCGTCACAGAGGCCCTGCAGTTGCTCCGACAATCGCTTTGCTTGCGCGCGCCCGAAGTCGCGTTCGCCAGCCGCGACAAAGAATGGCAGCTTCGCAAGGCCGACGGACTTCCTTGCGTTGCCGCCGCCGCCGAGCGCCGCCACGGCGCAGAACGTGCTTGGCGACGCGCTGGCCTGCGCTACGGCTTGCATTGCGCCCATGCTGTGGCCGACGAGCACGACCCGCGAGCGATCGATGGGGTAGCGAGCTGCGAGCGCATCGAGCAGCGCAGGCAGGTCTGCGCCCGACATCCCCGCCGTGCGCGGCGCGCACAGCAGCATGTTGCGCGCTTCGCACAGCCGAACGATCGCGCCGTCGCCGTAGCCATCGAAGAACAAGTTCTCGCTGCCGCCAGCGCCATGCAGCGCGAACACCAGCGGCAGCGGCTTGCCTTCCGCCGCGGCCTTCGGCACGGCGATGCGCACGTGCACGGGACCGCGCGCCGTGGGGACACGGAGCCAGAACTGCCCGCTGCGCGCGCGGTCGTAGAACGCGCCCGTCGCATCGCCCGCGAGCGACGCCGCCACGGCCTCCGCTTCGCGCAGGAGCCGCGCGCCGGGCAGGATCGTCTCTTCGCTGCGCGCCTTCGTCATGCCGCGCAGCATGCGAACGAGCGCG
>JBEELK010000054.1:0-4147 GCA_041168165.1 Planctomycetota bacterium
GCGATCGCATGCTGATGGAAGGCGATCCGTTTGCGCTGCTCGAAGGCATGGCGATCGCCGGCCTCGCCGTGGGCGCAACCGAGGGCTACGTCTACCTGCGCTCCGAGTATCCGCATGCCGAACGCACGCTGCATCGCGCGATCGCGCGCGCGCGCGAACTCTCCTGGCTCGGCTCCAATGTGCTCGGCAGCGGCAAGTCGTTTGACGTGCACATTCGCCGCGGCGCGGGCGCCTACATCTGCGGCGAAGAGACCGCGATGCTCGAAAGCCTCGAAGGCAAGCGCGGCGTCGTGCGCGCAAAGCCACCGTTGCCCGCAATCCAAGGCCTGTTCGGCAAGCCCACCGTCGTCAACAACGTGATGACGCTCGGCAGCGTGCCGTGGATTCTCCAACACGGCGGCGCCGCATACGCAGCGCACGGCGTTGGCCGCAGCAAAGGCACGTTGCCGTTCCAGCTCGCGGGCAACTGCAAGCGCGGCGGCCTCGTCGAAGTCCCGTTTGGCTGCACGCTGCGCGAGCTGCTGATGGACTTCGGCGGCGGCACGATCAGCGGTCGCCCCATTCGCGCCGTGCAAGTCGGCGGGCCGCTCGGCGCATATCTCGACGCGAGCGCGTTCGACGCGCCGCTCGACTACGAAGCGTTCGCGCAAGCAGGCGGCATGGTCGGCCACGGCGGCATCGTCGTGTTTGACGACACGGTCGATATGGCCGAACAGGCGCGCTATGCGATGGAGTTCTGCAAGATCGAGTCGTGCGGCAAGTGCACGCCGTGCCGCATCGGCAGCACGCGCGGCGTCGAGGTCCTCGACCGCATTCGCAACGACGATCGTCGCGCCGAGAACATGACCTTGTTGCAGGACCTCTGCGACACCATGACCCACGCATCGTTGTGCGCGATGGGCGGACTCACGCCGATGCCGGTGATGTCCGCGCTGCGCCGCTTCCCCGAAGACTTCAAGAAGGCCTGAGCGATGTATTCCAACAAGGTCCTCGACCACGGCACTCCCTGCCGCGATTCGGCAACGACGGTCTCGGTCACGATCGACGGCAAGTCCGTCAGCGTGCCCGCGGGCACGTCGGTGATGCGCGCGGCGGTCGATGCGGGCGTCAAGATCCCCAAGCTCTGCGCAACGGACTCGCTCGATGCGTTCGGCAGCTGCAGACTCTGCGTCGTCGAAGTCGAAGGCCGCCGCGGCTATCCCGCGTCGTGCACGACGCCGTGCGAGCCCGGCATGAAGGTCACGACGCAGACCAAGAAGCTCGCGGACCTTCGTCGATCGGTGATGGAGCTCTACATCAGCGACCATCCGCTCGATTGCCTCACGTGCCCCACCAACGGCAATTGCGAACTGCAGGACATGGCGGGCGTCGTCGGCTTGCGCGAAGTGCGCTACGGCTATGACGGCGAAAACCACCTCGACGCGAAGAAGGACGAGTCCAACCCCTACTTCACGTTCGACGCGAGCAAGTGCATCGTCTGCTCGCGCTGCGTTCGCGCGTGCGAAGAGATCCAAGGCACGTTCGCGCTGACGATCCAAGGCCGCGGCTTCGACAGCAAGGTCGCGGCGGGGCCGACCGACTTCATGAGCAGCGAATGCGTGTCGTGCGGCGCCTGCGTGCAGGCATGCCCCACCGCGACGCTGTCGGAGAAGTCGATCATCGAACAGGGCCAGCCGGACCACGCCGTCGTCACGACGTGCGCGTACTGCGGCGTCGGCTGCTCGTTCCGCGCCGAGATGAAGGGCAGCGAAGTCGTTCGCATGGTGCCCAACAAGGACGGCAAGGCCAACCACGGCCATAGCTGCGTGAAGGGCCGCTTTGCGTGGGGCTACGCGACGCACAAGGATCGCATCAAGAAGCCGATGATCCGCAGCAAGATCACGGATCCGTGGCGCGAGGTCAGCTGGCAAGAGGCGTTCGATCACGCAGCGAGCGAGATCCGCCGCATCCAAGCAAAGCACGGCAAGGACTCGGTTGGCGGCATCACGAGCTCGCGCTGCACCAACGAAGAGACCTTCCTCGTGCAGAAGCTGATCCGCGCTGCGTTTGGCAACAACAACGTCGACACGTGCGCGCGCGTGTGCCACTCGCCCACGGGCTATGGCCTCAAGCAAACGCTCGGCGAGTCGGCGGGCACGCAGGACTTCGACAGCGTCGACCACACCGATTGCGTGATCGTGATCGGCGCCAACCCGACGGACGGCCACCCCGTGTTCGCTTCGCGCATGAAGCGCCGGCTACGCGGCACGCCGACGCAGGAGGGCGCGGGCCTCATCGTCATCGACCCGCGTCGCATCGACCTCGTGCGCACGCCGCACGTCGAAGCGGACTTCCATCTGCAGCTCAAGCCCGGCGCCAACGTCGCGGTGCTCAACGCACTCGCGCACGTGATCGTGACCGAAGGCCTCGCCAAGGAGGACTACGTGGCGCAGCGCTGCGACCTCGGCGAATACGCGAAGTGGAAGCAGTTCATCGCGCGCAGTGAGAACTCGCCCGAAGCGTTGGAGAACGACACGGGCGTCCCGGCCGCGCAACTGCGCTCGGCTGCGCGCCTCTTTGCGAACGCGAAGAACGGCGCGATCTACTACGGCCTCGGCGTCACCGAGCACAGCCAAGGCAGCACCACCGTGATGGCGATCGCCAATCTCGCGATGGTCACCGGCAACATCGGTCGCAAGGGCGTCGGCGTGAACCCGCTGCGCGGCCAGAACAACGTGCAGGGCAGCTGCGACATGGGCTCGTTCCCGCATGAGCTGCCGGGCTATCGCCACGTCAGCGACGCGACGGTGCGCGCGCAATTTGAAGCGGCATGGGGCGCCAAGCTCGCCGACGAGCCGGGCCTGCGCATTCCCAACATGTTTGACGCCGCGATCGACGGGTCGTTTAAGGCGCTCTACGTGCAAGGCGAAGACATCGCGCAGTCGGACCCCGACACGCAGCACGTGCAGAAGGCCCTCGAGTCGCTCGAGTGCCTGATCGTCCAAGACATCTTCTTGAACGAGACCGCCAAGTACGCGCACGTGCTGTTGCCCGGCAGCTCGTTCTTGGAGAAGGACGGCACGTTTACCAACGCCGAGCGCCGCATCAGCCGCGTGCGCAAGGTCATGCCGCCGCTCGCTGGGCTCGCGGATTGGGAAGTCACGGTCGGCCTCGCCAAGGCGCTCGGCTACGAGATGCCGTATGCGCATCCGAGCCAGATCATGGACGAGATCGCGCGACTCACGCCGACGTTCACGGGCGTCAGCTACGACAAGCTCGATCGCCTCGGCTCCATTCAGTGGCCGTGCAATGACAAGGCGCCCGAAGGCACGCCCGTCATGCACGAAGACCAGTTCGTGCGCGGCAAGGGCAAGTTCTTTGTGACGCGGTACGTCGCCACGCCGGAGCGCACAACGCGGATGTATCCGTTGATCCTCACGACGGGCCGCATCCTGTCGCAGTACAACGTCGGCGCGCAGACGCGGCGCACCGAGAACACCGCTTGGCATGAGCAGGACGTGCTCGAGATCCACCCGCACGATGCCGAGCAACGCGGCATCCACGACGGCGAAATGGTCTCGCTTCAATCGCGCAAGGGCGACACCACGCTGCGCGCGGTCGTCACCGAGCGCATGCAGCCAGGCGTCGTCTACACCACGTTCCACCACCCCGAGTCGGGCGTGAACGTCGTCACGACCGAGAACTCCGACTGGGCGACCAACTGCCCCGAATACAAAGTCACCGCCGTGCAGGTCGTCGCGCATGCCAAGAAATCGGAGTGGCAACGCGACTACGAGCAGTTCTCGGACGCGCAGGTGCACAAGGTCCCGGGCAGCGCCATTCGCGGGGAGGCCAAGTGATGGACGGCCAGAAGCTCGTCAAGATGGCCAATCAGATCGCCGCGTTCTTTGCAGCGGAGCCGGATCGCAAAGCCGCGGTCGACGGTGTCGCGGGGCATCTCAAGCGGTTTTGGGAGCCCCGCATGCGGAAGGAGATCCTCGCGATGGTCGACCGCGGGGAGGTTGCGGAGATGGATGGGTTGGTGGTCGAAGCGTTGACGGGAAAGCGGGTGGAGTTGATGCCGAAGGGGTGAGGGGGCACTCGCTCATGCACGCGACACCCAACTCGCACTGCACCGCAAGCATCGCGGCGCTGCTCTTCCTCACGA